>NZ_JAURVJ010000080.1 GCF_030655615.1 Nocardioides sp. | reverse complement strand
CACGCCCACGCCCCGAATGGAACGATCCACCCGCGCGAGTACACGCGCCCCCGGCGTAGATCTACGCCGGGTCCGCGTGATTGCTGCGGTTTCTCTCCGACCCGTCGCGTTCGTGCGACGGGTCGGCGGGAGGTCAGGGGCGGACGACCTTGTCGAGGAACTTGCCGATGGCGAGCCAGACGATGGCGGCGATGCCGTAGTTGAAGAGGGCGGTCTTGACGTCGTCGATCTCGCCCTTCTTCTCGTCGAAGTCCTTGATCGGGTTGCCGAGGTCGAAGAAGCCCAGGTCGACGTTGTCGGCGCGGGCGATGATCCAGCGGACGAGCTCGTTGTCGGCGTTCGCCTCGACGGCGATCAGCAGCACCGCGAGCGCGAGGATCACCGCGAAGACCGCGCTGACCGCCCACAGCAGGCGCGCCAGCAGGACCCGCAGCTTGTCGGCGCTCAGCGACGAGCCTCCCGGCCCGCCCGAGGAGGCCGCCGTGGTGGACGTCGCGGTGGAGGTGCTGCCCCGTCTCCAGGGCCGCCGCTTGGTGGTGGTCCCCGAGTCGGTGGTCTCGGTCGTCTCAGTCGTCTTGTCGGCCATGCCTCAGCGCCCCTCGAACTCTGCCTTGCCCGGACCGTTCTCGAGGAACGATCGCATACCGGTGGCACGGTCCTCGGTGGCGAACACGGAGGCGAACTGCACCCGCTCGATCTCGAGCCCGGTGTCGAGGTCGACCTCGAGCCCTCGGTCGATGCTCTCCTTGGCCGCGCGCAGGGCGTACGCCGCCGCCCGCGAGAACTGCCCGGCCCATGCCACGGCGGCGTCGTGGACGTCGGCGGCCGGGACCAGCCGGTCGACGAGCCCGATGGCGAGGGCCTCGTCGGCCTTGACGAAGCGGCCGGTGAAGATGAGGTCCTTGGCCTTGCTGGGTCCGACCAGCCGGGTCAGCCGCTGGGTGCCGCCGGCGCCGGGGATGATGCCGAGGAGCACCTCGGGCTGGCCGAGGGTCGCGTCGTCGGCGGCGATCCGGTAGTCGGCGGCGAGGGCGAGCTCGCAGCCCCCGCCGAGCGCGTAGCCGGTGATGGCGGCGACGACGGGCTTGGGGATGCGGGCGACGGCGGTGACCGCCGACTGCACCGAGGCCGAGACCTTGACCATGTCGGTGTAGGAGAGGTCGGCCATCTCCTTGACGTCGTTGCCGGCGGCGAAGACCCGCTCGCCGCCCCAGACGACCACGGCCCGGACGTCGTCGCGCTCGGTCGCCTCGGCGGCCACCTCGCGCAGCTCGGCCTGGACCTGGACGCTGATCGCGTTCATCTTCGGCCGGTCGAGCCGGATCGTGCCGACCCCGTCGGCGACCTCCAGCCGTACGAACTCACCCATCGTCGTTCCTCTCGCTCGGCTTCGGCCGGTCCGCGTCGGACCCGTGTCGCTCTTCCCTATCATTCCCCGGGTGCCCCCCGGAGTCTGGAACGAGCTCGGCGAGCGCGCCGACGTCTGGCCGGGGCGGCTCGAGCCGCTCGGCGCCACCTGGTCCGCCGAGGCGACCAACTTCGCGGTGCACGCGCCGCGGGCGACGCGGGCCTGGGTGTGCCTCTTCGACGACGACGGCGTCGAGACCCGGCACGAGCTGACCGAGCGCACCCTCGGGACGTGGCACGGGGCCCTGCCGGGGGTCGGTCCCGGGACACCGTACGGCTTCCGGGTCGACGGACCGTGGGACCCCGCCGCCGGCTCGCGGTTCAACCCGCACAAGCTCCTCCTCGACCCCTACGCACGCGCGGTCAGCGGCCGCCTGCTGCCCGACGAGTCGGTCTACGCCCACGACCTCGACCGGCCCGAGCTGCGCAACGACCTCGACTCGGCCGGCCACGTGCCCGTCGCCGTCGTCGTCGGTCCCGACGAGTTCGACTGGGGCAGCGAGCGGCCCAAGCGCCAGCGCTGGCGCGACACGGTGATCTACGAGCTGCACGTCAAGGGCATGACGGCGCTGCACGACCGGGTGCCCGAGCACCTGAGGGGCACCTACGCCGGGCTCGCCGACCCGGCGGTCACCGACTACCTCCGCGACCTCGGCGTGACCGCGGTCGAGCTGCTGCCGGTCCACCACTTCGTCTCCGAGCCGTCGGTCGCCGCGCGCGGCCTGTCCAACTACTGGGGCTACAACAGCATCGGCTTCTTCGCCCCCCACGCGGCGTACTCGTCGGCCGGCGACCGGGGTGGGCAGGTCACCGAGTTCAAGGAGATGGTCCGCGCCTTCCACGCCGCAGGCATCGAGGTCTACCTCGACGTCGTCTACAACCACACCGCCGAGGCCGGCCCGGACGGCCCGACGCTGGCATTCCGCGGGCTCGACGACCTCGAGTTCTACCGCCGCCCGTCGCCCGCCGACCACGCGGGCGCCAAGGACGAGCGCGACAGCTACTGGGACGCCACCGGCTGCGGCAACACCGTCGACACCGACGACCCGTTCGCGCTGCGCGTCATCCTCGACTCGCTGCGCTACTGGGCCGCCGAGATGCACGTCGACGGGTTCCGCTTCGACCTGCTGTCGGCGCTGTCGCGCACCGACCGCGAGATCGACATGCGCTCGCGCTTCATGACCGCCGTCGGCCAGGACCCCGTGCTGCGCGGGGTCAAGCTGATCGCCGAGCCGTGGGACGCGACCATGGACGGCTACCTCGTGGGCAACTGCCCGCCGCCGTGGGTGGAGTGGAACGACCACTACCGCGACACGATGCGCGACTACTGGCGCGGCCACTCCGCCGGCATCCGCGAGGTCGCGACCCGTCTCGCCGGGTCATCCGACCTCTACGCCGACGACGGCCGCTCCCCCTACGCCTCGGTCAACTTCGACACCGCCCACGACGGCTTCACCGTCCGCGACCTCGTCAGCTACGACCGCAAGCACAACCGGGCCAACGGCGAGGACGACCGCGACGGCACCGACGACAACCGGTCCTCCAACCACGGCGCCGAGGGCGAGACCTCCGACGAGAGCGTCGTCGCCGCGCGGCGTCGTACGGCGTCCAACCTGATGGCCACGCTGTGCCTGTCCAACGGCGTCCCGATGATCACGGCCGGCGACGAGCGCGGCCGCACCCAGCGCGGCAACAACAACGCCTACTGCCAGGACAACGAGATCTCGTGGGTCGACTGGCAGGGCGACGACGCCTGGCTCGACGTCTACGAGGTCACCAAGGCCGCGCTGCGCCTGCGCCGTGAGCACCCTGCGCTCCGGCAGCGGCACTGGTTCGAGGGGCGCCCCACCATGGTCGGCGGCCCCAAGGACCTCGCGTGGCTCCACCCCGCGGGCCGCGAGATGACCACCGCCGACTGGCACGACGACAAGCTCGCCACCCTCGGCATGTTCGTCCTCGGCACCCCGCTGCGCTCCCCCAGCCCGCGCGGCGAGCAGCAGTCGGACCGGTCCTTCGTGCTCTGGTTCCACTCCGGCGCCGGCCCGGTCGACCTGGTGCTGCCCGACAACGGGTGGGCACGCTCGGGCGAGGTCGTGCTGTCGACCGACCCGACCGTCCTCGTCGGGACCGCCGTCGAGGACGGGACGACGCTCCCGCTCTCCGGGCCGTGCGTCGTGGTGCTGCGCGAGGTCTGACACGCAAGGGATCTCCCCGACGCCAGGGAGGCGGCGCCCGTGCTGACATGGACCATGCGACCCACCCGGCCCCACTCACGCTCTCGTCGTCTGGTGCTGCTCGGGGCCCTCGCGGCACCCGTCGCGGTCGCCGTGCTCCCGGCCGCGCCCGCGCAGACCGCCGCCCCGGCCGAGCCCGAGTGCCTGGCCGACCTCATCGAGAGCGGGGCGGTGACCCGTGCAGATCTCGTGGCTCGGTGACGTCCTGCGCGCGGCCGGCGTCACGGTCGTCGAGGAGCCCGGCTGGCTGACCCGCACCGCCAGCGGCACCCTCAACCCCATCGGCGTGCTCTGGCACCACACCGCCGCCCCCAGCAGCGCGAGCAACCCCGCCCCGGCGCTCGGCGTCGTGATCAACGGCCGCGCCGACCTCCCGGGCCCGCTGTGCCACGCCCTCGTCGACTACGACGGCGTCTTCCACCTGGTGTCGGCCAACTACGCCAACCACGCCGGTACGGCGCGGGCCAGCGGCCCCATCCCCGCCGGCAGCGGCAACGTCCAGCTCATCGGCTGGGAGATCGACTACGCCGGCGACGGCGGCGCGGGCCAGGTCCAGGAGATGACCTCGGCGCAGTACACGGCCTCGGTCGCGGCCACCGCCGCCGTCCTCACCCGGCTCGGCCGCGACGCCTCCTACGCCCGCGGCCACCGCGAGACCAGCACCAGCGGCAAGATCGACCCGTCGTTCATCGACCTCGACGCGATGCGCGCCGACGTCGCGGCCACCATGGGCGGCACGCCGCCCACCGGCCCGAGCGGCACGCCGTTCCAGGTCTATGCGCCCGACGTCAACGTCCGTCCGACCCCCGCGACCACGGGCACCCCCGTCGGCAACCTCGGTGCCCCGGGCACGGTCTACGTCGTGTGCCAGACCGTCGGCGAGACGGTCACGGCCAACGGCTACACCAACAACCTCTGGTCCCAGATCTCGAGCCCGGTCGCGGGCTACGTCAACAACGTCTTCATCCAGGGTCCGGCGTCGTTGCCCGTGCCCAGCTGCTGAGCCGACCGTCCGGCCGGCGCGTCGTGCGCGGGGCTGTGGCGGGTGCCGGTGGGGCGGCGAAACGGGTGCTGGTCAGGGAGATCCGACCGTTGTCAGGGGTTGCAACCCCTGACAACGGTTGGATTCCCCGGCCGGCCGGGGATTCCGACACCCCCGGGGGTATGTCCCCACACGCAGCACGTCAGGCCGTCGCCACCACACCGAGCTCGGCGTAGGACGTCAGCAGCCCGTTGCTGGGGACGATGCGGACGGTGTAGCCGAAGGGACCGCTGCGGGTGAGGGCGATGTCGCCGTCGAAGCGGTGCCGGCCGCCGTCGTAGGTCTCGGCGAGCGTCAGGGCCACGGCCGTGGTGTCGACGAGGGTGTCGTCGGACTGGGCGCGACCGTGGACGAGCTGGACCTCGACGTCGGAGGACTCGAGCGCGCCGAGGCAGACGAAGGCGCGGACGGTGAGGCTGGCACCGACCTCGGCGGCGTCGCCGACGCCGCTGGACTCGACGTGCTCGACACGGACCTCGGGCCACGCGCCCTTGACCTTGGCCTTCCAGGCCGCGAGGTCGCGGGCGCCCTCGTAGTCGCTGTTGAGCGCGCGGGCGTTGATGGCGGCCGGGGCGTAGAGCTGGCGCGTGTAGTCGCGGACCATGCGCGTGGCCAGGACCTTGGGTCCGAGGGACTTCAGGGTGTGGCGCAGCATCTCGACCCAGCGCGTGGGGACGCCGTCGTGGTCGAGGTCGTAGAAGCGCGGGGCGACCTCGTTCTCGATCAGGTCGTAGAGGGCCGCGGCCTCGAGGTCGTCGCGCTTGTCGATGTCGTCGACGCCGTCGGCGGTGGGGATGGCCCAGCCGTTGTCGCCGTCGTACCACTCGTCCCACCAGCCGTCGAGGACCGACAGGTTGAGGCCGCCGTTGAGGGCGGCCTTCATGCCGGAGGTGCCGCAGGCCTCGTAGGGGCGCAGGGGGTTGTTGAGCCAGACGTCACAGCCGGGGTAGAGCGGCTTGGCCATCGCGATGTCGTAGTTGGGCAGGAAGACGATGCGGTGGCGGACCTCGGGGTCGTCAGAGAGCCGCACGATGTCCTGGATGAGCTTCTTGCCGCCGTCGTCGGCCGGGTGGGCCTTGCCGGCGATGATCAGCTGGACCGGGCGCTCGGGGTGGAGCAGGAGGGCCTTGAGACGCTCGGGCTCGCGCATCATCAGGGTCAGCCGCTTGTAGGACGCCGCACGCCGGGCGAAGCCGATCGTGAGGACGTCGGGGTCGAGGGCGTCCTCGATCCACTTGAGCTCGGCCTTGGCCGCGCCGCGCTTCTCCCACGACTTGGCGAGCCGCTTGCGGGCGTCGACGACGAGCCGCTCGCGCAGGGTGCGCTTGACCGACCAGACGTCGGTGCCGGGGACCTTGTCGACGGCGTTCCAGAAGCTGTCGGTGCCGTCGGCGTCGCCATCGGCGCCCTGCGACGTCGCCAGGCCGAACACCTCGCGGGCGACCCAGCTCGGCGCGTGGACGCCGTTGGTGATCGAGCCGATCGGGACCTCGGCCTCGTCGAAGGCGGGCCACAGGCCCTGGAACATGCCGCGGCTGACCTCGCCGTGGAGCTTGGAGACGCCGTTGGCGCGCTGGGCGAGGCGGAAGCCCATGACGGCCATGTTGAAGACGCCGGCGTCGCCGCCCGCGTAGTCCTCGGTGCCGAGGGCCAGGATCCGGGCGGTGGGTACGCCGGGCGTCGCGCCGCCCTCGTCGTTGAGGTACTGCTCGACCAGGGAGCGGGGGAAGCGGTCGATGCCGGCGGGCACGGGCGTGTGGGTGGTGAAGACCGTCGAGGCGCGGCCGACCTCGAGGGCGGTCTCGAAGTCGAGCTGCGGGCCGCTCGTGGCGACGGTGAGCTCGCGGATGCGCTCGATGCCGAGGAAGCCGGCGTGACCCTCGTTGGTGTGGAAGACCTCGGGCTCGGGGGCGCCGGTGATGCGGGAGAAGACGCGCAGCGCACGGACGCCGCCGACGCCGAGGAGCAGCTCCTGGCGCAGGCGGTGCTCGGACGTGCCGCCGTAGAGCCGGTCGGTGACGTCGATGTAGTGCTCGGGGTTGCCCTCGACGTCGGTGTCGAGCATGAGCAGCGGCACCCGGCCGACGCTGGCGACCCAGATCCGGGCCACGAGGTCGGGGCCGTCGGGCATCTGGATCGAGATCGAGGCCGGGGAGCCGTCGGGCTCGCGCAGCAGCGAGATCGGCAGCTCGTCGGGATCGAGGACCGGGTAGGTCTCCTGCTGCCAGCCCTCGCGGGAGAGCGACTGCTTGAAGTAGCCGTGCTTGTAGAGGAGACCGACGCCCACGATCGGCACGCCGAGGTCGCTGGCAGCCTTGAGGTGGTCGCCGGCCAGGATGCCGAGTCCGCCGGAGTACTGCGGGAGCACGGCCGTGATGCCGAACTCGGGCGAGAAGTAGGCGACGGCCCGCGGGCCGGGGCCGCCGGAGCCGCCGTCGGCGGCGACCCGGCGCTGGTACCAGCGGTCAGCAGTCAGGTAGTGCTCGAGGTCGGCGCGGGCGGCGCGGAGCCGCTCCAGGAAGCCCTCGTCGGCGGCGAGCTCGTCGAACCGCTCGCGGCTCACCGCGCCCAGCAGCCGGACCGGGTCTCGCCCGGTGGACTCCCAGAGGTCGGGGTCGACCTCGACGAAGACGTCCTGCGTCTCCGGGTGCCAGGACCAGCGCAGGTTGACCGCGAGCTCCCCCAGGGCGGCCAGGGCCGGGGGCAGGACGGGACGGACGGTGAATCGACGGATAGCGCGCACGGGACGACGCTAGCGCCGATCCTTGGATCGATCCAAGTGATCGTCCAAGTCCGGCAGGACAGGTTCGTCTGACAATTCCCCGAGGCAGCGCATAACGCCGGGCTTCCCGGGCCGTTGACCGGGCATGACCTCCCTCTCGATACGTCGCCGCCGCTCCACGGTGGCGACGGTCGCCCTGCTGACCGTCACCCTGGTCCCGGGCCTCAACCAGCTGCCGGCCCTCGCCGACAACTCCGGCTCGAACCCCGACGCCGCGACGTCGGCCAAGGCCCCGACCGGCAAGGTCCCCGACCTGTCGACGTCCTTCCGCGGCATCGGCGACCCGGTCGCCGGGCTCGGCGACGTCGACGTGCGGGGCACCGCCCTCCCGAGCCTGACCCAGCAGCGGGCCGCCTCCCGGCTCGGCGCGGTCGAGCTGCGCTGGAACGCAATGGGCACCCCGGCCTCGATCCTCCCGGAGGACGGCGTGCTGGCGAGGGCCACCTCGAAGGACCCCGTCGCCGCTGCCCGCAGCTGGCTGAGCAGCAACGCCGACCTGTTCGGCATCACCCGGAGCCAGGTCCTCGGCATGCAGGCCATCGACCAGGAGCTGACGGGCTCCGACGGCCACGCCGTCTTCTTCCGGCAGACCTTCGGCGGCCTGCTCCCGGCCCTCGGGAGCGCCGTCACGGTCGGGGTCGGCAACGGCGAGATCGTCTACGTCTCGTCGTCGATCACCAAGACCACCCAGCAGATCCCCGAGCTCAAGATCAGCCCGGTCGCCGGCTGGCTCAAGGCGGCGACCAACGTCGACCTCAAGCTCCCCGTCGATCTCGGCACGATCACCCGCACGGTGGCCAAGGGCTGGACCCGGCTCGACGTGCCCGGCCTCGTCCAGGAGCAGCAGGTCCGGGTGCGGGCGCTGGCCAAGGCCGACGGCTCGGTCCGACCGGTCCTCGAGGCCAACGTCATCGACGTGCAGGGCGGCACGACCAAGGCCTACACCGTGCTCGTCGACGGCGTCGACGGCCGCATCCTCCACCGCGAGAACAAGGTCGAGAACGCCGCTGACACGGCCGGACCCAGCACCGTGGCCAGCACCGTGGCCAGCACCGTCGCCAGCGTGCCGCAGGTCGTCACCGCCCCCCGCAGCAGCGGCACCTTCCCCTTCACCGGCGCCATCACCGCGACCGGCTGCGGCCCGAAGCACGCGTTCGAGATCACCGGCACCGCGACGAAGTCGATCACCGTCGTCGCGGCCGCGGTCAACACCGTCAACGACATCACGATCAACCTCTACAACCCGTCCGGCCAGGCCGTGGCGGCCCAGGACCTCCTGACCAGCCCCGAGGTCCTCAGCTATGCCCCCGGCAGCGCCATCCCGGCCGGCACCTGGAAGGCCGAGGTCTGCCCGTTCGAGAGCCCCGACGTGCCGCTGCTGCCGCCCTACAACTACGCGCTGACGGTCAGCACCTCCGACATGGGTGCGCCGACGGTGAGCACGACGTACAACCCCAAGTGGCGCTTCTTCACCGCCAACCCGACCCTCGACTCCTCGACGCAGACCCCGAGGAACGCGGTCGTCGGCTGCTGGATCCAGGTCGCGGGCTGCACGCTCCCCACCGGCCAGCTCAAGAACATCCAGGCCTTCGGCCCGTGGGACACCCTCAGTCCCACGGGCGTCTCGTCCAACACGACGATCGGCAACAACGCCAACTCGCACGAGGCCTGGGTCAGCCCGCTGACGCCGGGCGGCCTCTTCCAGGCGCCCGTCTCGGCCACCGGCGACTACCGCCAGCCCTTCACGGACGCGTGGAACAACAGCCGGTGCAACCCGGCCGAGCTGGTCCCCGGCGGCAACGACATCAACTTCTCGGTCGCCAACCTGTTCGTCGTCCACAACCGGATGCACGACTGGGCCTACTACCTCGGCTTCACCGAGGCCAACTACAACCTCCAGACCGACAACGGCGGTCGCGGCGGGGTCGGCGCGGACGCCGAGATCGGCAACGTCCAGGCCGGCGCCATCGGCGGCCAGGTGACGGGTCTGGGGCGCGACAACGCCAACCAGATCGCCATGCAGGACGGCATCCCCGGCATCACCAACCAGTACCTCTTCCAGCCCCTCGCCGGTGCCTTCTACTCGCCCTGCACCGACGGCGGGCTCGACATGGGCATCGTCGGCCACGAGTACACCCACGCCATCAGCAACCGGATGGTCGCCGGGCCCGACGAGGGCCTGACCTCCGAGCAGGGCGGCGCCATGGGTGAGGCCTGGGGCGACCAGGACGCCGCGGAGTACCAGTTCGCCCACGGCTACTCCAACGGGGGCAACGTCTGGGCCGTCGGCGCCTACGCCACCGGCAACAAGAGCGTCGCGATCCGTGACTACTCGATCAACAAGAACCCGCTCAACTACTCCGACTACGGATTCGACACCACCGGTCCCGAGGTTCACGCCGACGGTGAGATCTGGAACGGCACCCAGTGGGAGGTCCGCCAGGCGCTCGTCAAGAAGTACAACAAGCAGTTCCCCTACGCGAACAAGGCGCTGCAGCTGCGCTGCGCCGAGGGCCGGGCCGACGCCAGCCCGCTCGCGGCCGACAAGTGCCCGGGCAACCGGCGCTGGATCCAGATGGTCTTCGACTCGTTCCTGTTCCAGCAGGGCGCGACCACCATGCTCGACGCGCGCGACAGCATGCTCGCCAGCGACAAGCTGCGGTTCAAGGGCGCCAACCACAAGGTGCTGTGGGACGCGTTCGCCCGCCGCGGCATGGGTGTGGGCGCCCGGTCCAAGGACGGCGAGGACACCAACCCGACCCCGAGCTTCAAGTCCATCGGCGGGGCCAAGGCCAACACCAAGGTCGTCTTCAAGGTCAAGGCCGGCTCGTCGATCTTCGTGGGTGACTACATGGCCCGCGCCACGACCGTCGCCGACACGACTAGGCGCACCAAGAAGACCAACGCGGCCTACTTCACCCCCGGTCGCTACGACATGCTCCTCACGAGCAAGCGCCAGGGGTTCATGCGGTTCAAGCTCACGGTCGTCAAGGGCCAGCGCGTCCAGGTCAAGCGGGTCGCGACCAGCAAGAACTACCTGTCGACGGCCTCGGGCGGCAAGATCATCGGCTCCAAGGGCACCAGCCGCCGCCCCAACCAGCTGATCGACGGCACCGAGAACTACGGCTGGGGCGTCGCCACCACCGCCAACGTCGACGCCTCGCACCCCTCGATCGACGTCGACCTGGCCGGCAAGAAGCCCGTGGTCATCAAGACCGTCGCGGTCAGCGCCTACCTCCGGCCCAAGTTCGACGCCGACCCCGACGCTGGCTCGCGCTTCACCGCGCTGCGCAAGTTCGCCATCGAGTCGTGCGTCAAGGCGTGTGCCTCCCCGAAGGCGAAGTGGCGCCGGGTCTTCGTGTCCAAGGACAACGCGTTCCCGTCGGCGCGTCCCCGTCCGGTCGCGCCGACGCTCAACATGCGGGCCTTCGCCATCAAGCCCACCCGGGCCGCCGCGCTGCGCCTCGTCGTCCTCGAGAACCAGTGCACCGGGTTCGCCGGCTACGCCGGTGAGCTCGACAGCGACCCGCTCAACACGACCGACTGCAAGACCGGCTCCGACCGCGGCACCATCGCCCACGTCGCCGAGTTCCAGGCCTTCACGACGAGGTTCCCGTCCTGGCGGTCGTCGTACGGCATCGACAACCCGGAGCGCTCCTTCCGCCGGTAGTCCTACCGGCAGCACCGCACCGGGCGCGGTGGACCTCATGGGGGGTTCACCGCGCCCGGTGTCGTGCGGTGTCGCGGGGACCACGCCGCGCTTCACCCCACCTGAGGTTGCAGCGGCTGGTGCGACCCGCAAGGGTGGTTCGCATGGTCGGACGCATTCCCGTCATGGACGTCCACCCCGTGGTGGACCTCGGACGACTCCCCGCAAAAGCCACCGTCGGCGAGCCCTTCCCGGTCTCGGCGACGATCTTTCGCGAGGGTCACGACAAGCTCGGCGCGGAGGTGGTCCTGACCTCGCCGACGGGCGAGCGTCGGCCGCCGGTGCCGTTGGTGAAGCAGACCGACCCCGTCGACCGCTACCTGGCGTGGGTGACACCCGACGCCCCGGGAGCCTGGACGTTCGAGGTCCAGGCCTTCTCGGCGCCGGTCGCGACCTGGCAGCACGACGCCGGCATCAAGATCCCGGCCGGGATCGACGTCGAGCTGATGTTCACCGAGGGGCGCCTGCTCCTCGAGCGGGTCCGCGCCACCCTCGCCGCCGGCCCCGACGCGGCCGTCGTCGACGCCGCCATCGCGGCGGCGACCGACACCACCCGGCCGCCGGAGGCCCGGCTCGCGCAGATCCTCGCCGACGACGTCACCGCGGTGCTCGCCGCCAACCCGCTGCGCGAGCTGGTCAGCGTGGCGGGACCCTTCCCGGCGTACGCCGACCGCGAGCGCGCGCTCTACGGCAGCTGGTACGAGTTCTTCCCCCGCTCCGAGGGTGCGGTCGCCGACGAGACCACCGGCAAGATCACCAGCGGCACCTTCGGCACCGCCGCCAAGCGGCTCGAGGGCGTGGCCGCGATGGGCTTCGACGTCATCTACCTGCCGCCGATCCACCCGATCGGCGAGGTCAACCGCAAGGGACCCAACAACACCCTGACCCCCGGTCCGGACGACACCGGCTCCCCGTGGGCGATCGGCAGCAAGGACGGCGGTCACGACGCCATCCACCCCGACCTCGGCACCTTCGCCGACTTCGACGCCTTCGTGGCCCGCGCCGGTGAGCTCGGGCTCGAGGTCGCCCTCGACCTCGCGCTCCAGGCCGCTCCCGACCACCCGTGGGTGACCAGCAACCCGCAGTGGTTCACCACCCGTGCCGACGGCACCATCGCCTACGCCGAGAACCCGCCGAAGAAGTACCAGGACATCTACCCGGTCAACTTCGACAACGACCCGACCGGCATCTGCCGCGAGGTGCTGCGCACCGTCCGGCTGTGGATGAGCCACGGCGTCCGGATCTTCCGCGTCGACAACCCGCACACCAAGCCGCTCGCCTTCTGGGAGTGGCTGCTGCGCGAGGTGCGGCGGATCGACCCCGGCGTGATCTTCCTGTCCGAGGCGTTCACCAAGCCGCCGATGATGCACGGCCTGGGCTCGGTGGGCTACCACCAGAGCTACACCTACTTCACGTGGCGCGTGGCCCGCTGGGAGATCGAGGACTACCTGCGCGAGGTCAGCAGCGAGTCCGACCACGTGATGCGGCCCAACTTCTTCGTCAACACCCCCGACATCCTCCCCGAGCACCTGCAGTACGGCGGCCCGCCGGTCTTCAAGGTGCGTGCCGTCCTGGCGTCGATGAGCGTGCCCAGCTGGGGCGTCTACGCCGGCTACGAGCTCTACGAGCACGTCGCGGTCAAGCCCGGCAGCGAGGAGTACCTCGACTCGGAGAAGTACCAGATCCGCATCCGCGACTGGGAGGCCGCCGAGGCCGAGGGCCGTTCGCTCGCGCCCTACATCACGCGTCTCAACGAGATCCGTCGCGAGCACGTCGCGCTGCAGCGGCTGCGCAACATCACGATCCACTCCGCCGACGACGAGAACGTCCTGGTGTTCTCCAAGCGCGCCAGCACCGACGCCGGCGACGACGTCGTGGTCGTGGTGGTCAACCTCGACCCCCACGGCACCCGCGAGACCACCATCCACCTCGACATGCCCGCGCTCGGCCTCGACTGGAGCGACTCGTTCGACGTCCACGACGAGATCACCGGCGCCGACTGGACCTGGGCCGAGCACAACTACGTGCGCCTGGACCCCCACCACGAGCCCGCGCACGTCCTCACGCTCAGGAAGGACGTATGAGCACCCCTCCACCCACGACCACCACCGGAACCGGCAGCACCACCGCCGGCACCGATTCCCCGACGACCGAGATCGAGGTCAGCCCGCCCACCACCGGCGAGCCGGTCGACCAGCCGGTCCTCGAGGCCCACCCGGGCGACCCGGTCAACCAGACGCCCGACTGGTTCAAGACCGCCGTGTTCTACGAGGTGATGGTCCGCAGCTTCCGCGACTCCAACGGTGACGGCACCGGCGACTTCAAGGGCCTCACGGAGAAGCTCGACTACCTGCAGTGGCTCGGCGTCGACTGCCTGTGGGTGCCGCCGTTCTTCTCCTCGCCGCTGCGCGACGGGGGCTACGACGTCGCCGACTACACCGACATCCTTCCCGAGGCCGGCACCGTCGACGACTTCCACCACTTCCTCGACGAGGCCCACGCCCGCGGGATCCGGGTGATCATCGACTTCGTCGCCAACCACACCAGCGACCAGCACGCCTGGTTCAAGGCCAGCCGCGAGGACCCGGACGGCCCCTACGGCGACTTCTACGTCTGGTCCGACACCGACGAGAAGTACCAGGACGCCCGCATCATCTTCGTCGACACCGAGCCGTCGAACTGGACCTGGGACCCCGTGCGCCAGCAGTACTTCTGGCACCGGTTCTTCTCCCACCAGCCCGACCTCAACTACGAGAACCCGAAGGTTCACGACGCGATCCTCGAGGCCATCTCGTTCTGGTTCGACATGGGCCTCGACGGGTTCCGCCTCGACGCGGTGCCTTACCTCTACGTCCGCGAGGGCACCAACGGCGAGAACCTTCCCGAGACCCACGAGTTCCTGCGCAAGGTCCGCCGGTTCGTCGACGAGAAGTACCCCGGCAAGGTGCTGCTGGCCGAGGCCAACCAGTGGCCCTCGGACGTCGTCGACTACTTCGGCGACTTCGAGTCCGGTGGCGACGAGTGCCACATGTGCTTCCACTTCCCGGTGATGCCGCGCATCTTCATGGCCGTGCGTCGCGAGTCCCGCTTCCCGATCTCGGAGATCCTCGAGCAGACACCGCCGATCCCGTCGGGCTGCCAGTGGGGCATCTTCCTGCGCAACCACGACGAGCTCACGCTCGAGATGGTCAGTGACGAGGACCGCGACTACATGTGGGGCGAGTACGCCAAGGACCCCCGGATGAAGGCCAACATCGGCATCCGCCGCCGGCTGGCCCCCCTCCTCGACAACGACGTCGACCAGATCGAGCTCTTCAACGCGCTGCTGCTGTCGCTACCCGGCTCCCCCGTCCTCTACTACGGCGACGAGATCGGCATGGGCGACAACATCTGGCTCGGCGACCGTGACGGCGTGCGCACGCCGATGCAGTGGACGCCCGACCGCAACGCCGGCTTCTCCGCGGCCACCCCCGGCAAGCTCTTCCTGCCGGCGATCCAGGACCCGGTCTACGGCTACCAGAGCGTCAACGTCGAGGCCCAGCTCGAGAACCCGTCGTCCCTGCTGCACTGGAACCGCCGGATGATCCACGCCCGGCGCCAGCACCCGGCGTTCGGCCTCGGCGAGTTCCACGACCTCGGCGGCTCCAACTCCAGCGTGCTGTCCTACACGCGCGAGCACCAGGGCGACATCATCCTGTGCGTCAACAACCTGTCGCGCTTCCCGCAGCCGGTCGAGCTCGACCTGCGGCGCTTCGAGGGGATGGTGCCGTTCGAGATGCTCGGCGGCGTCCAGTTCCCCGCGGTCGGCGAGCTGCCCTACCTGCTCACCCTCAGCGGCTACGGGTTCTACTGGTTCCGCCTCGTGCCGGGCGAGCACCCCGACGAAGGGCAGCTGCTGTGAGCGCACCCACCCAGGGCCTCGACCCCAGCGTCTTCGCGCCCTACCTCGCCCGCACCCGCTGGTTCGGCGGCAAGGGCCGTGACTTCGCGGTGACCGACGTACGCCGCCTCGGCCTGCTCGGCACGGGCGACCCCACGGTCGACGTGCTGCTGGTCGAGCTCACCTACGCCGACGACGGCAGCACCGACCTCTACCAGGTGCCGCTGAGCTACTACACCGACCCCGAGCACCGCCTCGACCACGCGTTCGTCGGGTGGTGGGAGGACGACGACATCGGCTGGGTCCACGCCTACGACGCCCTGCACGACCGCGAGGCCACCGGCCTGTGGCTGCAGGCGTTCGGTGCCGCGGCCGAGGGTCCGGCCGAGGCGGGCGGGCTCACGTTCCACCGCCTGCCCGGCCAGGAGGTCGACCTCGACGTCACCGGATCGCTGTTCACCGGCGAGCAGTCCAACTCGTCGGTCGCCTTCGGCGAGGACTCCGTGCTCAAGCTGTTCCGCAAGGTGACGCCCGGGCCCAACCCCGACATCACCACGCACGAGGCCCTCACCCTGGCCGACTCCCCCGACGTGGCGCACCTCTACGGCTGGGTCGAGCACGGCGACACCCACCTCGGGATGCTGCAGCAGTTCCTGCGCACCGCCACCGACGGCTGGGACCTGGCGCTCACCTCCGTCCGCAACCTCTACGCCGAGCCCGAGCTGGCGGCCCGCGAGGCCGGCGGCGACTTCTCGGGTGAGTCCGGTCGTCTCGGTGACACCCTGCGGGAGGTCCACGTCGTCCTGCGCGAGCACTTCGGCGAGGAGACCGTCACCGCGGCCGAGACGGCCACCCGGATGAACGCACGCCTCGACGTCGCCCTCGCGGTGGCACCGCTGCTGGCGCCGCACGAGGCGTCGCTGCGGGCGTTGTTCGACCAGCTCGCCGGCCTCGGCGACCTGCCGGTGCAGCGCGTCCACGGCGACCTGCACCTCGGACAGACCCTGCGCACCGCGCTCGGCTGGAAGATCGTCGACTTCGAGGGCGAGCCCGCCAAGACGCTCGCCGAGCGGCTGCTCCCCGACTCGCCCTGGCGCGACGTCGCCGGGATGCTCCGCTCGTTCGACTACGCCGCCCACGCCGTGGAGCGCAGCCACGACGAGCTCGACGAGGCCGCCCTGGCCGAGCTGCGACTGCGGGGCGCCGAGTGGGTCGAGCGCAACCAGCGCTACTTCCTGGCCGCCTACGCCGGCGGCGACCTCGAGCCCGACCAGCGCACGCTGGTGACCGCGTACACGGCCGACAAGGCCGTCTACGAGACCGTCTACGAGACCCGCAACCGGCCGACCTGGGTCGACATCCCCCTGGCCGCCGTCGCGCGGATCGGAGCCTCCGCATGAGCAAGCAAACAGTCGTCGTCACCCCGCTCGCCGTCTCCCGGGAGGAGCTCGACCAGATCGTCCGTGGCGAGCACGGGCACCCGCACGCGATCCTCGGGCCGCACGCACACGACGAGCAGGTGACCTTCCGCGCCCTCAAGCCGCTGGCCGAGCGCGTCACCGTACGCTTCGGCGAGACCGACGTACCGCTCACCCACGAGCACGGCGGCATCTGGGCCGGCGCGGCCGCGATCGCCGACGTCCCGGGCTACCGCCTCGTCGTCGACTACGGCCAGGGCGAGATCGTCGTCGACGACCCCTACCGGTTCCTGCCGACGCTCGGCGAGGTCGACCTGCACCTGGTCAACGAGGGTCGCCACGAGAACCTCTGGCAGGTCCTCGGCGCCCGCGTCCACCACTACGAGGAGCCCCTCGGCGGCGCCGTCTCCGGCACGTCGTTCGCGGTCTGGGCGCCGTCGGCGCGAGCCGTCCGGGTCAAGGGCGACTTCAACAGCTGGGACGGCCGGGAGCACCCGATGCGCCAGCTCGGCAGCTCCGGGATCTGGGAGCTGTTCGTCCCCGGTGCCGGCAGCGGGACGTCCTACAAGCTGCAGGTGCTCGGGGCCGACGACCAGTGGCGCGAGAAGGCCGACCCGATGGCCGCCCACGCCGAGGTCGCACCCGACACCGCCTCGCGCGTCTTCGAGTCGACCCACGAGTGGGCCGACGACGCCTGGATGGCCGCACGCGCCGCCAAGAACCCGATCGACGAGCCGATGTCGGTCTACGAGATGCACCTCGGCTCGTGGAAGCGTCACCCCGGCGGCCGGTTCTGGTCCTACGACGAGATGGCCGAGGGCCTGGTCCCCTACCTGGCCGACTTGGGGTTCACCCACGTCGAGCTGATGCCGGTCATGCAGCACCCGTTCGGGGGCTCGTGGGGCTACCACGTGACGTCCTACTTCGCGACCGACTCCCGCTTCGGCGACCCCGACGGGTTCAAGCGGCTCGTCGACGCGCTGCACCGCGCCGGCATCGGCGTCATCCTCGACTGGGTGCCCGGGCACTTCGCGACCGACGAGTGGGCGCTGGTCAAGTTCGACGGCACCGCCCTCTACGAGGACCCCAACCCCCAGCGCGGCTGGCACCAGGAGTGGGGCTCCCACATCTTCAACTTCGGTCGCCCCGAGGTCCGCAACTTCCTCTACGCCAACGCGCTCTACTGGCTCGAGGAGTTCCACGCCGACGGCCTGCGGGTCGACGGCGTCGCCTCGATGCTCTACCTCGACTACGCCCGCAAGGAGGGCGAGTGGACGCCCAACAAGCACGGCGGGCGCGAGAACCTGGAGGCCGTGCAGTTCCTCCAGGAGATGAACGCCACCGTCTACCGCCGGGTCCCCGGCGTCTGCACCATCGCCGAGGAGTCGACCTCGTGGCCGGGCGTCACCGCCCCCACGTCCGAGGGCGGGCTGGGCTTCGGCTTCAAGTGGAACATGGGCTGGATGCACGACACGCTCGACTACCTCGCGCGCGAGCCGGTCCATCGCCAGTGGCACCACCACGACCTCACCTTCGCCATCACCTACGCCTGGACCGAGAACTTCGTGCTGCCCCTCTCGCACGACGAGGTCGTCCACGGCAAGGGCTCCCTGCTGCGCAAGATGCCCGGCGACCGCTGGCAGCAGCTGGCCAACCTGCGCGCCTACTACGCGTTCATGTGGGCCCACCCCGGCAAGCACCTGCTCTTCATGGGGTGCGAGATCGGCCAGGAGTCCGAGTGGGCCGAGTCGCGCGAGCTCGACTGGTGGCTGCTCGAGCACCCCGAGCACCGTGGCCTGTCCGACCTCGTGCGCGACCTCAACAAGACCTACGTCGCCACCCCGGCCGCCTGGGCCGGGGACGTGTCGGCCGCCGGGTTCGAGTGGATCGACGCCGACGACGCCGGCCGCAACACCTACTCGTTCGTGCGCCGCGCCCCCCACGGCTCGGGTGACCCCGACCTCGTCTGCGTGACCAACTTCGCGGCCACGCCCCACGACGGCTACCGGCTCGGGCTGCCGTCAGCCGGGCTGTGGACCGAGGCGCTCAACACCGACGCCGGCATCTACGGCGGCTCCGGTGTCGGCAACCTCGGCTCGGTGCTCGCGGTCGAGGGCCAGCACGGCTCGATGCCGGCCCACGCCGACATCGTCGTACCCCCGCTCGCGACGCTGTGGCTCCGCCGCCAGGCCACGACGGCGGCTCCGTCGTCGAGCACCGCACCGGGCGCCGTCGCCTCACCGGAGGACGACTAGCCTGATCCGGTGACCGACCAGCCGACGCTCACCGACGGCACGGTCACGCTGCGGCCCTGGCGTGACGAGGACGTGGAGCCGACCCACGCCGGCCATGACGAGCAGCTGCGGCACTGGTTCGGCGAGCGCGAGAAGCCGACCCTCGACGACTGGCGCACCGTGGTCCATCGGTGGCGGGGCGAGCACGCGTCGATCGGCCGGATCAGCTTCGTCGTCGACGTCGAGGACGAGCCGGTCGGCACCGTGGAGCTGCGTCCGGTCGACGAGCACACCGGCGAGCTGTCCTACTGGCTCTACGACGGCCACCGTGGCCAGGGCTGGGCAACCCGGGCCGTTCGCGTGGTGACTGACTGGGCCCTGACCTCGGCGTCGGAGGGCGGTCGAGGCTTCACCCGGGTCCAGGCCCTGGTCGAGCCCGGCAACGAGAGCTCGCTCCGCGTCGCCACCCGGTCCGGCCTGCGGCGCGAGGGGATCAGGCGTGTCGCCCCCGGGACCGGTGATCGCGCCGAGACCGAGGGCTACGTCGTCCTCGCCCGCCTGGCCACCGACCCGCCGCTGACCGACCCCAGCGCCTTCCGCTCCCTGCTCAACTCGTTCCTCCCCCGCAAGCGCGCGATCGGGCAGATGCTGATCCGCGACGCCGAGGGTCCGGACGCCCGGGTCCTGCTGTGCCGGCTGACCTACAAGAACGACTGGGACCTGCCCGGCGGCGTCGTCGAGGTCGGCGAGTCGCCCCAGCTGGCGGCCGGTCGTGAGGTCACCGAGGAGCTCGCGCTCGACATCCCGTCGGGTCGGCTGCTGCTGACCGACTGGCTGCCGCCGTGGGGCGGCTGGGACGACGCGCTGTGCCTCGTCTTCGACGGCGGGGTTCACCCGGCAACCGTCACCGAACGGATCGTGCCCCAGGCGCGCGAGATCCGCGAGGCCGCCTTCCTCACCCCCGACGAGATCGCCGAGCGGTGCGCCGACTTCACCGCACGCCGGATCACCGCCGCCCTCGCCAACCTCGGCGGCGGCCCGGCCTACACCGAGAGCGGACGTTCGTCGCAAGAGTGACCCAGGGTGCGTCGCCTTTCCGCACCCCCGGAATTGCACAGTGACCCACGGTGCGTCGCCTTTCCGC
>NZ_JAURVJ010000079.1 GCF_030655615.1 Nocardioides sp. | reverse complement strand
GTGCTGCTCTTCAACGCGTCCTTCGAGCCCCTCGGCCGGGTCAGCTTCAAGCACGCGGTCAAGATGCTGGTGCGTGAGGTCGCGGTCGTCCACGAGGCCCACCCCGAGCGGATGATCGGGCCCTACCAGTGGCCGCGGGCGCTGCGGCTGGTCCGCTACGTCGCGACCAAGTGGCTCTACCGCCCGGCCGGCTACACGCGCCAGGGCGTCCTGGCCCGCGACCGCCACCGGTGCGCCTACTGCGGCACCCGCGCCGAGACCATCGACCACCTGCTCCCGCGCTCGCGCGGCGGTGCGTGGACGTGGCTCAACACGGTCGCCGCCTGCGGGCCGTGCAACGAGCGCAAGGGCAACCGCACCCCCGCCGAGGCCGGGCTGCGCCTCCGCGTCGACCCGTGGCACCCCACCCGGGCCCAGGTCGCGGCCTGGTCCTGAGGTCTGGTGGGAGATTCGTGCCGGAAGGTGGAGATTCACCGCCGCAGCGGGGTTTCTCCGCCTTCTGTGTCAAAGGTTCGTGACAGAAGGAGGAGCACCACCGGGTCAGCGGGGATTCTCCACCTCCTGCGCCAAATCTCCCACCAGCCCGCGCAACGGACCCGGCACGTCGTCGAGCGGCACGGCCTCGGCGAGGAAGCCGGCATAGCTGATCTTGTGGCCCGACCGGGCGCCGAGCCAGCGCCGGAGCCGCTGGTGGTCGGTCCGGTCGCGCTGGGCGGGCTGCTGCGCCATCCGCTCGTACGCCGCCCGCTCGCCCTGCGCGTCGATCACGGCGAGCATCCCCTCGACCCCGACGGCCCGGATGAGCTCGTCCTCCAGGTCGGCGTCGCAGACGAACCGGGCGACGTCGGCGCCGGTCGCGGCCAGCACGCGGTCGACGTAGGCGGTCTCGGCGAGGTCGTGCAGCAGCAGCACCGGCCCGTCGCCGGCAGCGAGGTGCTTGCGCAGGTTGGTGATCCCGTTCATCACCTCCACGTCGACCGGCACGGCGCCCAGACGTCGCGCCAGCACCTCCACCGCGCGACGGTCGCTCTCGCCCTCGACCAGCACCGTCGCCATGTCGGCGACCGTAACCCCGTCGAACCTGTCCGTGCCTGCCGTTAACCTCCCCCCGTGACCGAGTCAGAGATCGCGTCGACGGCCGAGCCGATGATCTGGGCCCGTGGGCTGCGCAAGTCGTTCGGCACCGGCGAGAGCGCGTTCGAGGCGGTCAAGGGCATCGACCTCGACGTACGCCGCGGCGAGGCGTTCGGGTTCCTCGGGCCCAACGGGGCCGGCAAGTCCTCGACGATGCGGATGATCGCGGCGGTGTCGCCCGTGACCGCGGGCGAGCTGCGCATCTTGGGTCGCGACCCCGAGACCGACGGCCCGGCGATCCGGGCGCGGCTCGGCGTCTGCCCGCAGGAGGACACCCTCGACAGCGAGCTCAACGTCCGCGACAACCTGGTCATCTACGCCCGCTACTTCGGCATCGGCCGCGCCGACGCGCGTGCCCGGGCCGACGAGCTGCTCGAGCTGGTCAACCTCACCGAGAAGGCCAAGGCCAAGGTCGACGACCTCTCCGGCGGCATGAAGCGCCGGCTCACCATCGCCCGCAGCCTGGTCAACCGGCCCGACCTGCTGCTCCTCGACGAGCCCACCACCGGGCTCGACCCGCAGGCGCGCCACGTGCTGTGGGACCAGCTGTTCCGGCTCAAGCAGCAGGGCGTCACCCTCGTCATCACGACCCACTACATGGACGAGGCCGAGCAGCTGTGCGACCGCCTCGTCGTCATGGACAAGGGCGTGGTCGCCGCCGAGGGCTCGCCCGCCGCCCTCATCCGCGAGCACTCCTCGCGCGAGGTCGCCGAGCTGCGGTTCGGCCTCGGCGACGTCGGGGCCGACGGGGCCGACGGGGCCGGCGCCAACCCGCACGAGACCCACGCCGCCGACGTCGCCGACCTCGGCGACCGCGTCGAGGTGCTGCCCGACCGGCTGCTCGTCTACAGCGCCGACGGCGACGAGGTCCTCGAGGCCGTCCACGACCGCGGGCTGCGGCCGGTCGCCACCCTGGTGCGCCGCAGCACCCTCGAGGACGTGTTCCTCCGCCTCACCGGCCGGACCCTGGTCGACTGATGGCCACCACCCAGCCCACCCAGCCCGCCCAGCGCACCCGGCCCGCCCCGCACCCGTCGGGTCGGCTCTCGACGGTCACCGCCGTACGCCGGATGGCGCCCTACTGGCTCACCGTCTCGCTCCGCACCTGGCGCGGGTCGGTCGTCTCGGCGTTCCTGGCCCCGATCTTCTACGTCGTCGCGATGGGGGTGCTGCTCGGCGGGTTCATCGCCAGCGACCGCGCCCGGCTCGAGGGGGCGCCCGACTACCTCTCCTTCATCGTGCCGGGCCTGGTCGCCGGCCACGCCATGCAGACCGCGGTGGCCGACACCTCGTGGCCGGTCTTCAGCAACTTCAAGTGGAACCGCGTCTACGACTCGATGGTCGCCACCCCGATCGCCGTGCGCCAGGTGGCGTTCGCCCACCTGTTCTTCGTGTGGGCGCGGGTCACCGCGGTGTGCGCCATCTTCGACCTCGTCGTGGCGCCGTTCGGCGTCTACGGCAGCTGGTGGGGACCCTTCGCCGCGCTGGCCGCGCAGAGCCTGACCGGCCTCACCTTCGCGACCCTGATGTACGGCTACGCGTGCCGCATCGAGACCGACGCCGCGTTCGGCGTCGTGTTCCGGCTGGCGATCTTCCCGCTCTTCCTGTTCAGCGGCGCGTTCTTCCCGGTGGCCAACCTCGGCGCGGTGGGCGAGCGGGTCGCCCAGCTCACGCCGCTGTGGCACGGCGTCAACCTGTCGCGGATGCTCAGCCTCGACACCGTCGACCTCAGCACGGCAGCGATCAACCTCGCCGTGCTCCTGGCCGTCGCCGTGCTCGGCGGCTGGTGGGCCGTGAGCGGCCTCGAGAAGCGGATGCAGTCATGAGCATCCCGGCCGGCATCCCCCTGCCGCTGACGTCGGTCCAGGCCACGTGGCTGCTCGTCGAGCGCAACATCATCACCTACCGCTCGGCGTGGAAGCTCTTCATCACCGGCTTCCTCGAGCCGGTCTTCTACCTGCTCTCGATCGGCATCGGCGTCGGCCAGCTCATCGACACCTTCGAGTTCAACGGGCAGACGATCCCCTACGCCGAGTTCGTCGCCCCGGGCATGCTGGCCGCGTCGGCGTTCAACGGCGCCCTGATGGACTCGTGCTTCAACTTCTTCTTCAAGCTCAAGCACCTCCGCCTCTACGACTCGGTCCTCGCCACCCCGGTCGGCACCGCCGACGTCGCTCGCGGCGAGGTGATCTGGGGCCAGCTGCGCGGCGGGTCCTACTCGGCGGCGTTCCTCGTGGTCATGCTGCTGCTGGGCTACATCCACACCTGGTGGGCGGTGCTCGCGCTGCCCGCCGCCCTGCTCATCGGGTTCGCGTTCAGCGCGGTCGCGATGGCCTGCACCACGTGGTTCACGTCGTGGCAGGACTTCGAGAAGGTCACCCTCGTCCAGACGCCGCTGTTCCTCTTCTCGGCGACGTTCTTCCCGGTGACCGCGTTCGACGGCTGGCTGCGCTGGGTCGTCGAGTGCACCCCGCTCTATCGCGGGGTCGTCCTGTGCCGCGAGCTCACCACCGGCACCGTCACCCTCGACTCGCTCGTGTCGGTCGTCTACCTGATGGTGATGGGTGTGGTCGGCCTGCTCGTCGTCCGTAAGCGCCTCGACACACTTCTCCTCACCTGAGCCCCACCGCCGGCGTTACGGTGACGGGCATGGTCAAGTGGGTCCTCGGCGCGGTCGCCGTCGTCGTCGTGTCGGTCGCCCTGTGGGCGTTCGAGCCGTGGCGGCTGTGGACCTCGAGCACCCTCGACGAGGCCGTCCCCGGTGCCACCGGTGAGGACGTGTCGGTGCGCGACGTCGCCGACGTACCGACCTCCACGCCCACCTCCGCATCCACCTCGACGTCGACCGAGCCCGCGCCGGTCACGCCGGCGGAGTCGCGGCTCCGGATCGTGGCCGAAGGTGCCTTCGAGGACGCGGAGCACGAGACGAGCGGCACCGCCTTCGTCGTCGAGACGGCCGGCGGCGACCGCTACCTGAGGGTCGAGGGCCTCGCGACCTCCGACGGCCCCGACCTCCACGTCGCCCTGTCCGACGCCCCGAGCGGCGGCTCCTGGGGGTCCTACGACGACGGCCGCTACGTCGAGCTCGGGGATCTCAAGGCCACCCACGGCAACCACAACTACGCCATCCCCGACGACGTCGACCTCGACGACCTCACCACCGCCGTGATCTGGTGCGACCGCTTCGACGTCGCCTTCGGCACCGCCCCGCTCGCCGCCTGAGGCTTCGAGGCCCGCTCCGCTCGCACCTCAGCCGGCGGCGACGTCGGCTGAGGTGCGAGGAGCGCCAGCGACGAGCCTCGAAGCCACGTCACCGACCTCAACCGTCACCGACCTCAACCGTCGCCGAGCACCAACGCATAGAACGCCGTGTCGACCCACCGACCCAGCTTGTGCCCGACCTCGGGCAGCACCCCGACGCGCTCGAAGCCGCACGCCCGGTGCAGCCCCTCGCTCGCGGGGTTGGGCAGCGCGACGACGGCCAGCGCCGTGTGGACGCCGTCGGCCCGCAGCCGGGCCAGCAGCTCGTCGTACAGCCCGCGCCCGACGCCCCGGCCCCGGGCGCCCGCGTCGAGGTAGACCGAGACCTCGCGCGTGGTGTCGTAGGCCGCCCGCGGCCGGAAGACCGACGAGTAGGCGTAGCCGAGCACGGTCGACCCGTCGACGGCGACGAGGACGTGGTGGGCGGAGCTGAGCTTCTCCTCCCAGTAGTCGATCGGAGGGGCCGTCGTGTCGAAGGTGGCGATGCCGCTGACGACCTGCTCGTCATAGATCGCCTTGATGGTCGGGAGGTCGCCGACGACGGCGTTGCGCACGGACACGGCAGCATCCTGACGGACGTTGTCCGGATCCCGCGCGACGACCGCCCCGCCGGTCGGCAGACTCCAGGGGTGATCGAGCCCGACACCAAGGACTGGACCTGGGTCCTCACCGTGCCCTGCCCCGAGTGCGGCTTCGTGGCCGCCGACGTCGACGTCACCCGGGTCGGCGACGAGATCCGCGCCAACGCTGCGCTCTGGCCGGTGGTCCTGGCCGGACCGGCGCCCACGCAGCGGCCGGAGCCGGGCACGTGGTCGCCGACCGAGTACGCCTGCCACGTCCGCGACGTGCACACCATCTTCGCCGTGCGCGTCGGCCTGATGCTCACCGAGGACGGACCCGCCTTCGCCAACTGGGACCAGGACGTCACGGCGGTCGAGCAGCACTACGACCGGGCCGACCCGGCCGAGGTCGCCCCCGCGCTGGTCGCAGCGGCCGACGTCGTCGCGGCGCTCTACGACGGCGTACCGCCCGACGCCCTCGGCCGCACCGGCTTCCGCAGCGACGGCAGCGCCTTCACCGTCGACAGCATCGCCCGCTACCACCTGCACGACGTGGTCCACCACGCCTGGGACGTACGCCGCCAGCTCACCGTCGCCGCCTACGACCGCCAGGCCGCCGACTACGGCGAGGCGTCGGCGCCGGTCTCCGACCGGGTCAGGGCGCGGCTCGACGACCTCGCCTCGCGGGTGGTGCCCGGCTCGCGGGTCCTCGAGATCGGCAGCGGCGGCGGCCGCGACGCGCGCGAGCTCGAGGA
>NZ_JAURVJ010000078.1 GCF_030655615.1 Nocardioides sp. | reverse complement strand
GTCGTAGTCGAGGCGGACGCGGCGTACGCCGTCTGCCTGGAGCGCCGCGGCGGTCTGCCGGGCGAGGTCCTGCAGGTCGGCGCGCACGGGGTAGGGCCAGGGCTGGCCCTGGTCGAGCGGTCCGCGCTCCAGGAACGGGTCGCCGCCGCCGACGAGCGTGACGACGTTGCCGCGGCGGCGCACCTCGGTGGTGAAGACGTGGTCGGGACCCAGCGCGAGCAGCGCGGCCGTGCTGGTGACGAGCTTGGTGGTCGACGCCGGGATCGCGGTGTCGGCGCCGCCCCCGACGGTGACCGCCGGGCCGTCGCCGTCGAGCGGCGCGACCTCGGCGAGCACGTGGCGGCCCAGGCGCTTGTCGCGCAGGTAGGTGTTGAGGGCGCGGCGTACGGCGGCTGGCCCCAGTGCGGTGGTCGGCGCGGACGCCACGGCCACCGGCGGCGGGGCGACCACGTCGGGCACCACGACGCCCGGGGGCGGCGCGACCACGGCCGGGTCGCTCGTCGGGCCCGCCTGGGGAGCGTCGTCGCCGTCGCGGAGACGGTCGACGAGGTCGTAGCGCCAGACCGCCACGCCCCCGGCCACGAGGGCCAGGAAGAGCACCAGCACGAGGGTGCTGCGGACGGGCGAGCCACCGCTGCCGCGGCCGGAGTCGTTGCGGGCCACGCGTCCTCCTGTCCCCGGCTGCACGATCACGGACATTGTGCGGGACACTGGCCTCCATCGCGCGGAGGCCCCTCGGTCACCGCCCCTGATCCGCAGACCGACCGGAGGATGCACGTGCTGGAGTTCGACGTACTGGTGGAGATCCCCAAGGGTGAGCGCAACAAGTACGAGGTCGACCACGAGTCCGGCCGGATGCGCCTCGACCGGATGCTCTTCACCTCGACGCAGTACCCCGCCGACTACGGCTACATCGAGGACACCCTCGGTCTCGACGGCGACCCCCTCGACGCGCTCGTGCTGCTGCAGGCGCCGACGTTCCCGGGCTGCCTCATCCGCTGCCGCGCGATCGGGATGTTCCGGATGACCGACGAGGCCGGCGGCGACGACAAGGTCCTCTGCGTCCCGTCGACCGACCCGCGCCAGGAGCACATCCGCGACATCAACCACGTGCCGAAGTTCGACCGGCTCGAGATCCAGCACTTCTTCGAGGTCTACAAGGACCTCGAGCCCGGCAAGTCCGTCGAGGGTGCCGACTGGGTCGGCCGTTCCGACGCCGAGCTCGAGGTGCTCGCGTCCTTCGAGCGCGCCAAGACCGAGGGCTACACGAACCCCCACTGAGCTGGATGGTCGCCTCTGGCCGGTCTGGGTGCGGGTCGGGGCGCCTTCTTGCTGGTGGGGCTTCCCGTGAGGCGATGGACGCGCAGGCTCAGCTCTTCACGCCGCGGAAGTAGCCCATCGCACCCGACCGCTCCAGGGTCGGGGCGAGGACGCCGCGCGCCTGCAGCCAGTGCACGACCTCGGGCCCGGTGCAGCCGGGGCCGAGCAGGCCCGCGAGCCGGCCGCCGCGGCGCATCGGCTCGTGGCGCAGGCCGGAGTCGTTGAGGATCGCGCTGCCGGTGATGACGCCGCCGGGGCGCAGGACGCGCGTCATCTCGACCACCGCGCGGGCGGGGTCGGGGAAGCAGTGCAGGCCGGTGAACGAGACGACGAGGTCGAAGGTGTCGTCCTCGAAGGGCAGCTGCTCGACGTCGGCGACGCGCGGGACGACCTGGTCGGCGACGCCGCGCTCGCGGGCGGCGGCCGTCGTGCGGTCGAGCATGGTCCGGGCGATGTCGGCGGCGACGTACTCGACGTCCTGGCCCGGCCGCAGCCCGCGCAGCGCCACCCCGCCGCCGCACGGCACGTCGAGCACGCGCGCGCCGGCGGGCAGCCGGCCGATCTCGTCGGTCGCGGCGTAGAGCCGCCGCAGCTCGCTCTGGATGCCGAAGCGCCACAGCAGCCCACCGGCGCGCGGGTGCTCGACGGACCAGTCGTAGACGGTCGCCCACAGCGGGTCGTCGCTCCAGCCGCCGAGGCCCGGGACCCTCACCCCAGCCTGCCGAGGAACGCGGTCGTCGCGTCCGTGACCAGGGCCAGGTCGTCGGGCGCGACCACGCCGTCGCCGGCGGCGCTCAGGGCGTGGTCGAGGCCGGGCAGCTCGAGCACGTCGCACGCCAGTGCGGCGGCGACCGAGGCGTCGTGGAGCGGGTCGGCCGCGCCGCAGACGAGCAGCTGCGGCGAGGGGTTGGCGCGGATCCCGGCGACGACCGCCGCGTCGCGCAGCAGGGGCGTGACCCAGACCGCGGGCCAGGCCCGCTCCGCGGCGTACGACGCCGCCCGGGTGCCCAGCGACTTGCCGACGACCAGGTCGCACCCGTCGGGTGCGGCCTCCGCGAGGCGCTCGGCGACCCAGCGGTCCGGGTCGGCGGGCACCTCGGCGAGGACGCCCCAGTCGACCGGGCGGACGGCGTAGCCGTGCGCGGCCACCGCGTCGACGACCACCGCGATGGCCGGCAGGGTCACCGGGTAGGCCCGTCCCGGCAGGGCGACGGCGAGGCTCACCCGATGAGCTCCGGCGAGCGCAGCATCGCCACCGGCACGCCGAAGCCGTCGACCAGGTCGTCGGCGAGCGGCCGGATCTTGCGGCACAGCGACGAGACCTCGCGGCTGATCGCCTTGCTGCGCTGGGACGTGAGCCGCCCGTGCTCCATGAACCAGGCACGGTCCGCCTCGATGCCGGTGAGCGCGTGGAGGTCGCAGAGGAGGTTGAGCGCGACCTTGGTGTCGCCGTCGGGCATCGCCTCCATCTTCTCGATGAACGCCTCGAGGACGAGCCGCTCCATGTGGGCGCGGGCCGCGGCGATGACGTGGTCCTGCACGCGTGAGAAGACCTCACCGGGGTTCATCTTGTTGTCGATGCCGCGCTTGAGGCGGCGGGCGACGCCGGCAATGGTGTGCTCCTCGCGGAAGCGGTACATCGCCAGCTGGTACTGGGGATCGAGCAGTCCGGCGTCCTGGTCCCAGGCACCGTCCGACGACCCCGTGCCGCCGGGCAGCACGTCCTTGAAGCGCTCGATCAGCTTGTGGACGCTGGTCTTCTCGATCACCGTCTCGACCGCGAGCCCGGCGACGAACTTGACCATCCCGAACTGGTCCATCTCCTCGAACTCGCTGGAGTAGGCGGTCAGCAGGCCCTTGGCGACCAGCTGCAGCAGCACGTGGTTGTCGCCCTCGAACGTCGTGAAGACGTCGGTGTCGGCCTTGAGCGCGGCGAACCGGTTGACCGCCAGGTAGCCCGCGCCGCCGCAGGCCTCGCGGCACTCCTGGATCGTGCGGGTCGCGTGCCAGGTGCCGAGGGCCTTGGTGCCGGCGGCGCGCGACTCGAGCTCGCGCCTGGCGAGGTCGGGGTCGGCGTCCGGGTCGAGCGTGCCGGAGAAGACGTCGTGGACCTGGCCGGCGACGACCTCCTGCGCGAAGTGGAGCGCGTAGGTGCGCGCGAGCAGCGGGAACAGCCGGCGCTGGTGGAGCCCGTAGTCGAGGAGCAGCTCCTCCTCGGTCTCGCTGGTGGCCTCGAACTGACGACGCTGCAGGGCGTACTTGACCGCGATCGCGATCGCGACCTTGGAGGCGTTGATGCCCGCGCCGCCCACGCACACCCGGCCCTGCACCAGGGTGCCGAGCATCGTGAAGAACCGCTTGTTGGGGTTGTCGATGTCGCTGACGTAGACACCGTCCTCGGTGACGTCGGCGAAGCGGTTGAGCAGCGCCTCGCGCGGCACCCGGACCCCGTCGAACCAGAGCCGGCCGTTGTCGACGCCGTTGAGGCCCATCTTGAGACCGTCGTCCTCGATGCGTACGCCGGGCGCGGGCTCGCCGCCGACGCGGATCGGCACCAGCAGCGCGTGCACGCCCTTCGACTCGCCGCCGACGACCAGCTGGGCGAAGACCGCCGCCATCTCGCCGTGGGCCGCCGCGTTGCCGATGTAGTCCTTCCACGCGTCGGGCCGGGTCGACTGGATCTCGAACTCCTGGGTGGCGGGGTCGTAGGTCGCCACGGTCCCGAGCGCCTGGACGTTGGAGCCGTGCCCCGTCTCCGTCATGGCGAAGCAGCCCATCAGCCGGCCGCTCACGACGTCGGGGAGGTACTTCTCGTGGTGGCGCTGCGTGCCGAGCTGCAGCACCGCGCCGCCGAACAGACCGAACTGGACCCCGACCTTGACCAGCACCGAGAGGTCGCCGAGCGCGAGGGTCTCGAACGCCGCCAGCGACGCGCCGATGTCGCCGCCGCCGCCGTACTCGGTCGGGAAGCCCATGGCGGTCTGGCCGGTGCCGGCCATCTCGACCACGACGTCGCGGACCCGGTCGCGGAAGTCGGGTCGCGTCATCTCCTCGGCGTCGACCAGCACCTGGGCGTG
>NZ_JAURVJ010000077.1 GCF_030655615.1 Nocardioides sp. | reverse complement strand
GTCGGCGGCGTCGGCGGCGGAGGTGTCCGCAGCTGGCTCCTGGGCCGCGTCGGCCGCGGGGTCGGCGGCCGGGTCGGTCGGGTCGGGGGTCGGCGTCGGCTCGGGGTCCGGGGTGAACGCGGTGGCGCACGCGGCGGTCTGCGCCTCGAGCGCGGTCGTCGCGGTGTCGAGCGCCGCCGAGGCCTCGCTCTGGGCGCTGGTGACGGCGCCCTGCTGGGTCTCGAGCGTCGCGAGCGCCTCGGTGAGGACCGGGTCCGGCTCGGTGGGCTCCGTCGGTGTCGTCGACCCGGTCGGCGTCTCGGTCTCCTGGGTCGCCTGCGGCTGCGCGGTCCCGCCGGTCGACGTACCGGCGCCCGCCCCGGTGCCTGAAGACGTGCCTAAAGACGTGCCGACGGACGTGTCGGCAGCCGTGGCGGCCGCGGTGACCGTCGCGGCCTGCGCGTCCTGGTCGGTGTCGAGCTGGTCGCGGGCGGCGGCGAGGTCGGCCCGGGCGCGGGTCACCGCGGCGCGGAGGTCGGTCGGGTCGAGCCGGGCGACGACCTGCCCGGCCGCCACCTGGTCACCCACGGCGACCGCCACGCTGGCGACGGTGCCGGAGGTGCCGAACGCGAGGTCGCTGCGGTCGACGGACCCGAGCGTGCCGGTGAGGTCGAGGGTCTCCTGGACGTCACCGGCGGTGACGGTGGTGGTGCGGTAGGACGGTTCCGCGTCGGCCGCGACCGACCACGCGGCGTAGCCGCCGACGCTGAGCGTCAGCAGCGCCGCGACGGCGGTGGTACGCCGCCTCACGCCGGGCCACCCGGACCACCACGGCCGCCGAACCCGCCGGTGCACTCGCCGTCGACCGCGTCGCTCACGCGCAGCGTCGTGGCGGTGACGGCGCCGGTGTCGTCGGCATCGCCATCGGCGCTCACGCAGGAGCCGACGGTCAGGCTGTCGGCGTCGCCGTCGGCGGTGGTGGTGTACGTCGTCGCGTCACCGACCGTGACCGTGACCGCGACCTCGGTCGCCGTCTCGCTCCCCGTGCCGACACCGGGCGAGGTCGCCTCGATCGTGAAGCCGGTGGCACTGACCGCGGTGACCAGGCCCGACGTACCGCCGCCGAAGCCGCCCCCCGCCGGCCGGTCGGTGGGCATGTCGGTCGGCAGGTCCGTCGGCAGGTCGGTGGGCATCTCGCCACCACCGCCCGGGGCACCGCCACCGGGGCCGCCGGTGGTGCAGGCGCCGTCGACGGCCTCGCTGGTGGCGACGGTCGTGGCGGCGACGGCGGTCGCGACCTCGTCGGTCGCGTCGTTCGAGCCGGTGCTGTCGCTGCCGACCCGCACGCAGTCACCGACGGCGACGTCGGCGAGGGAGCCGGCGACCTCGACGGTGATGGCGGTCGAGGCGTCGTAGGCGACGGCGACCTGGCCGTCCTGGCCCTGCACCTGGAGGGTGCTGCCGTCGACCGCGGCGATCAGGCCGCTGGTCCCCGGCCGACCGCCGGCCCCACCGGCACCGCCGTCCCCGCCCGGGGCGGCCGACCCGGCGACGGCCGGGGCCTCGGAGGCGGCGGCACCGTCGGCGCTGTCGGCAGAGCTGCTGCCGCAGCCGGTGAGGGCGACGAGCAGGACGCCCGTGGAGAGCAGGAGCGTGGGCTTGAGCGTGGGCTTGACGATCATGGGTGGTCCTTGTCTGGGCGGTGAGGAGCGGGGACGGAGCAGAGGGGGTCAGTCGCTGCGGAGCGCGTCGATGGGCGTGAGCCGTGCGGCCCGGGTGGCGGGATAGACGCCGAACCCGACGCCGAGCGCGAGCGCGGTGCCGATCGCCGCGCCCATCGCCACCGGTGACAGCGACACCGGCTGGTCGATGAGGCCGGGCAGCACTCGGGCGCCGACGATGCCGATGACGCCGCCGACCAGCCCGCCGGACAGGCCGAGCACGGAGGCCTCGACGAGGAACTGGCGGCCGATCGCCCGGGGCGTCGCGCCGAGGGCCTTGCGCAGCCCGATCTCGCGGACCCGCTCGGTGACCGAGACGAGCATGATGTTCATGACGCCGATGCCGCCGACGAGCAGCGAGATGCCGGCGACGCCACCGAGGAGCACGGTGAGGGTCTGGTTGGTGGCGTTGGCCGTGGCGACGAGCGACTCCTGGCTCGCGATGGTGAAGTCGGCCTCGTCGGCGGTGACGCCGTGCGCGGTGAGCAGGAGCGCGTCGACCTCCTGGTACGCCGCGGAGAGGGTCGACCCGGACGTCGCCTTGACGTAGACGGTGGAGACCGAGGTGCCGGTGGTGCCCGTGACCTGCTGGGCGGTGCTGATCGGGGTGACGGCGACGTCGTCCTCGCTGGTCCCCGACGACGACGAGCCGGTCGAGGCGAGGACGCCGATCACGGTCAGCGGCTGGCCGTCGAGCGTCACGGTCTGCCCGACCGGGCTCCCGACCGTGAAGAGCTCGGAGGCGGTGTCGGGGCCGAGCACGACGACGTCGGCGCCGCTGTCGACCTCGGCCTGGGTGAAGAACCGGCCGTTGCTGGTCTCGCGGGCCCGGACGTCGGCCCACGACACGGTGGTGCCGATGAGCGAGGTGGTCCAGTTGGTGTCACCGTTGACCAGCGCCGTCTGGGTCGTGGTGGTCGGAGCGACGGCCGCGACGTCGGGGGCGACATCCTCGTCGCCGATGGCGTCGGCGTCGTCGAGGGTCAGGGTCGACGCCGAGCCGAACCCGCCCCGCGTGCCCGCCGAGTCGGTCGTGCTGCCCGGAGAGACGATGAGCAGGTTGGAACCGAGAGCACTGATCTCGTCCTTGACCTCCTGCTGCGCGCCCTGGCCGAGCCCGACGGTCAGGATCACCGAGCTGATGCCGATGACGATGCCGAGCATGGTGAGGGCGGAGCGGAGGCGGTGGGCGCGGATGGCCTCGACGGCGGCGCGCAGGGTCTCGGCCCAGCTCACGTCGGGGCTCCGACCAGGCCGGCGTCGGTGCGGAGGTCGCTGACGACCTGCCCGTCGCGGATGACGACGTTGCGGTGGGCCTGGGCGGCCACGTCGAGGTCGTGGGTGATGACGACGACGGTGCGGCCGGCGGCGTTGAGCTCGTCGAGCAGCGCCATCACGTCGGCGCTCGAGCGCGAGTCGAGGTTGCCGGTCGGCTCGTCCGCCAGGACCAGGGCCGGCTCGGTCACCAGCGCCCGGGCTACGGCCACCCGTTGCTGCTGGCCTCCGGACATCTGGCCGGGGCGGTTGTCGATCCGGTCGCCCAGGCCGACCCGCTCCAGCGCGGCGACGGCGCGCTCGCGGCGCTCGGCCCGCGCCACCCCGGCGTACACCAGGGGCAGCTCGACGTTGCGCCACGCCGGCTTGGACGCGAGCAGGTGGAACTGCTGGAAGACGAAGCCGATGCGGCGGTTGCGCACCTCGGCCAGCTGGGTCTCGGTCATGCCGGACACGTCCTCGCCGGCGAGGAGGTAGTCCCCCGCGGTGGGCACGTCGAGGCAGCCGAGCAGGTTCATCAGGGTCGACTTGCCCGAGCCCGAGGGACCGACCACGGCGACATACTCCCCCTCGCCGATCGTCAGGTCGACGCCGCGCAGCGCCTCGAAGGCGGTGTCGCCAGTGCCGTAGGTCTTGCGCACGCCGCGCAGCTCGATGACGGAGGCGCTCACGGGGTGCCGCCCATCGGGCCGCCGCCGGGGAAGCCCGCACCGTCGGGTGGCGTGCCGCCACCCGGGAACTGCTGGTCCTGCCCGCCCTCGCCGCTCTGTCCCCCACCCGCGCGGCGCGCGAAGCCGGGCACCTCGACGACGTCGCCGGCGACGAGCCCGGAGACGACCTCGGTGGTGGCGCCGTAGGTCGTGCCGATCTCGACGACGGTGTGGTCGGTGGTGCCGTCCTTGACGACGTACGTCGTGTCGCCGTCGGTCTGGAGGGCCGCGGTGCTGACCGTCAGCACGTCGGGGGTCTGCGAGACGATCACGGTCGCGTCGGCCGAGGTGCCCGCGTAGAGGTCGTCGCGGCTGCCGGTCACGGCGACCTCGACGGGGAAGACGGCCGCGCCGGTAGAGGCGCTGGTCTCGGCCACGCGGCCGACCTCGGACACGGTGCCGTAGACCGTCTCGTCGACGCCGGAGGCGGTGATCTCGACCTGGAGCCCGTCGGTGACCTGGTCGACGTCGGCGGCCGCGACCGTCGCCTCGAGGACGAACTGTCCGGTCGAGACGATGCTGACGGCGGCCACGCTGCTGGTGTCGGCTGCAGTCGAGGTGGTCGCGGTCGACGCGCCCCCGCCGGTGGAGGCGCCGCCGCTGCTCGAGCCGACGACGTCACCGACCTCGACACCGACGGTGGTGACGGTGCCGCGCTGGGTCGCGCGGAGGGTGGCGTCGGTGACGGCCGTCCGGGCCTCCGCGAGCGACGTGCGGGCCGCGAGGACCGCGGTCTGGTCGGCAGCGAGGCGGGTGTCGTCGGCGTCGTCGTCCTCGTCCTGGGCGAGCTCGGCGACCGCGGCCGCGAGCGTGGCGGCGGCGGCGCGACGGCTGGCCACCAGGGCCGCGTCGTCGACCCGGACCAGCGCCTCCCCGCGACGTACGGTGTCGCCCGGCTCGACGAGGACGGCCGTGACGGTGCCGCTGACGGCGACGTCGAGGTCGGCGGTGCTGGCCGGCTCGAGGGTGCCCGACACCGCGACCGTCTCGCGGACCGTCTCGGTCGCGACCGTGGCGGTCGAGGTCGCTGCCGCGGCCGGTGAGCCCGGGCGGAGGAGGAACCACCCACCGGCGGCCGCTGCCGTCACCACCATCACCACGGCGAGGACGACGATCCGTCGTCGCCCTCTCGTCAACCTGCTCCGCATGGTCCTGCCTCTCGTGTTCTGCTCGGTGCCGCTCGGTGCCGCTCGGTGCTGCTGGGTCTGCTCCCAAGAAGGTGTCGTGACGGGATGTGGTGGCGGTGGGACCGACCTGTCCACGACCTGTGGCTCCCCGCACGACCGCCCACGGGCCCGCCCGGACGAGGACGGCCTACGGTGGAGGAATGAGCGAGTCCGGCGGCAACGACGAGTACGGCACCTACGACACCGACGACAGCGACCAGCTGACCGGCGAGGACACGCTGGGCGACGGTGCCGGCAACGACGTGGTCGACGAGCTCGACCGCGGCTACTCCCCGCCGGAGAAGTGGTCCGCGGGCGAGGGCTTCGGCAACACCCCCTACGAGGAGTCGGTCGGCGAGAGCTTCGCGCAGCGGCTCGCCCAGGAGGAGCCCGAGCCCGACGTCGACCAACCTGAGCCCGACGAGCAGTCCGAGTCGGCCATCGACGACGGCGAGGTCGGTCGCGACCGCGCCGGGCGCCTGGTCGCCCCCGACCAGGGCTTCGGCGAGGACACCGAGAAGGACCTGATCGGCGCCGACGTCGGCATCGACGGTGCCGCTGCGTCGGCCGAGGAGGCCGCCATGCACATCGTCGACGAGGACGACCGGGTGCTCGACGACTCCGACCTCGAGGACTGAACCCTCACTCGCCTGAGGGCCCCTAGCTGCGCGCCCGCTTCCAGGCCAGCCGGGCCAGGGCTCCGAGCACCGGGACCGAGAAGACCGCGGAGAGCAGCACGCCGCGCTTGGTGACCACGCGCGTGCGGGGCTCGTCGTGCTCCTCCAGCAGCGCGAGCACGGCGGCCCGGACCCGCTCGTTGTCGCGGGTCACCGCCTCGATCTCCTCGTCTCGGTCGAGGGTGAGCGGCCGGCCGACCACCACGGTGATGTCGGCGTTCTGGACCACCCGGCGGAACAGGGTGCGCTTGATCTTCTGCACGTTGGTGGCGATGACCTGGTCGGTGCCGACGAGGACGAGAGGGATGACCGGTACGCCGGCCCGCTTGGCCATCCGGACCGCACCGGTCTTGAACTCCATCAGCTGCCCGTCCTTGGGGATGGTGCCCTCGGGGAACACCACGACCAGCTCGCCGTGCTGCAGGCTGGCGATCCCCTCGGCCATCGAGTCCTTGGCCCTGTCGGTCCCGCGGAACACCGGGATGACGCCAGCCCGACGCAGGATCCGGCCCTGCAGCCGGCGTTCGAACAGCTCCGACTTGGCCAGCACCATCACGTCGCGATGGGTGGTGTCGAGGGCCGCGCCCAGGGCGACCGCGTCGAAGAGCGAGCGGTGGTTGCACACCAGCACGGCACCGCCCCGGCGCGGGACGTGGTCGAGGCCGACCACGTCGACGTGGGAGAAGACCCCGACGAGCCAGCGCAGCACCTTGCTCAGCAGCGAGTGGACGAGCCGGTTGGGGCGGAGGTGGGTGGTGCGCGGGGCCATCGGAGGTCCTTTCGACGAGGGGGACGCTAGCGGTCTCCCCCGTCGCACGAACGAGAACACGTTCTAGTTCGGTGCCCTACGCTGGCGGCGTGCGCTTCTCCATCGTCACCGCGTTCCAGCCCGCCGACCAGCTCGTCGCGCTGGCCCGCGCCGCCGACGAGCTCGGCTACCACGCCATCTCGGTGCCCGACCACGTCGTCGACCTCGAGGAGCTCAGCACGCCCTACCCCTACACGCCCGACGGCGCGCGCCGCTGGGACATCGAGGCCGAGTGGCCCGACCCGTGGGTGCTCATCGGCGCTCTCTCCTCGGTGACGACCCGGGTGCGGTTCTTCACCTCCGTCTACGTCGCCGCCCTGCGCAACCCGTTCCAGGTCGCCAAGTCGGTCGGTACGGCGGCCGTCCTGTCCGGCGGCCGCGTGTCGCTCGGCATCGGGATCGGCTGGTGCCAGGAGGAGTTCGAGCTCCTCGGCGCCGACTTCCACACCCGGGGCAAGCGCACCGACGAGGGCATCGCGCTGATGAAGGCCCTGTGGGAGCCCGGCTGGACGGAGTTCGAGGGCGAGTTCTACACGGCACCGCGCCTGCAGATGAACCCCTCTCCCCCGTCGCAGGTGCCGATCCTCGTCGGCGGCCTGTCCGAGATCGCGTTCCGGCGCGCGGTGCGCCACGAGGGCTGGGTCGGCGACATCTACACCGTCGAGGAGGCCTGCCGCCACGCCGCGCGGCTGCTCGAGCTCCGCGCCGAGGCCGGCCGGGCCGACGACCCCTTCGAGGTCGTCACCGCCCTCTCCGACGCCTTCCTCCCCGAGCACTTCGCCGCCGCCCGCGCCGCGGGCGTCACCGAGGTCTGGACGATGCCGTGGGCCTACTACAGCGGGCTCGACGCGACGTTGGAGCAGAAGCTCGACGGCATGCGGCGCTTCGCCGACGACGTGATGGCGCCCGCGCAGGCCTGACCGTCGTGACACGGTGGTCGAGCCGCGGGGACGGAGTCACCGCGCGTCGAGACCCCCGCAGGGCACAGCTCGACCCAGGTACGTCGGCTGCGGAGGTCTCGACGCGGGCTCGCCCAGGGGCTCGCCCGGCTCGACCACCGTGAAGGACACCCCCACGGTGGCGCGGGCTCGCCAGGGGCTCGCCCGGCTCGACCGACGTGCGGGTCAGAGCAGGCGGCCGACCAGCTCGCGAGGCGAGGGCGGGCCGGGCGGGACGTAGGTCGTGGTCGGCACCGGGAGGTCGGGGTAGACGGCCGTGAATTCGGCGGCGGTGTCGTACTCGACGACCTGCACGTCCTGGTCGTTGTTGGGCCCGCAGCGACGGATGTCGTCCTTGGGGTCGCGGGGGCCGACGTAGACGATCAGGTCGGCCGGGTCGAGCGGGATGGCGCTGTCGGTGCAGAACAGGCGGTCCGGCACGCCGTCGTCGACCACGATGATGAGGTCGGCGTCGTCCTCGCCGAAGGCGACGTCGATGCCGTCGCCCGGATAGATGACGTCGTCGCCCGCGTCGCCGGTGATGTTGATGCCGCCGCCGGTGGCCGGGAACCCCGTGCAGCCGTTGCCCTGCTCGGCGGCGCCGGTGAAGCCCGGGCAGGAGTCGTCGCCGGGTCCGGCGTCGATGAAGTCGTCGCCCTCGTCGCCGTCGAGCTGGTCGCGGCCGGGGCCGCCGTAGACCTTGTCGTTGCCCGGGCCGCCCTGGGCGTAGTCGTCGCCGTCCTCGCCGTAGACGAGGTCGAGGCCGGACGAGCCCTGCAGCTGGTCGCTGCCGGGGCCGCCGTAGAGCTTGTCGTCGCCGGCGTCGCCCAGGATCTGGCGGTCGTTGCCGGCCTCGCCGTAGACCACGTCGTTGCCGCCGAGGCCGCTCAGCCTCACGTCGTCGCCGGGGCCGCCGTAGACCTTGTCGTCGCCGTCGCCGCCACCTGCGCTGTCGTTGCCGTCGCCGCCGAGGACGAGGTCGTTGCCGATCCCGCCGTCGAGGTCGTCGTTGCCGGCCTCACCGTAGAGCCGGTCGTTGCCGGCCGCCGCCTTGAGGTAGTCGTTGCCGGTGCCGCCGTAGAGCAGGTCGATGCCGTCACCGGCCACGACGTTGTCGTTGCCGTCGCCGCCGCGGACCGTGTCGTTGCCCAGCCCGGCATCGACCGTGTCGGTCCCAGCGCCGCCGTCGGCGACGTCGTTGCCGATGCCGAGGACGAGCCGGTCGTTGCCGGCGCCGCCCAGCACGGTGTCGTTGCCGTGGCTGGCGTCGACGACGTCGTTGCCGCCCCCGGCGTTGACCCGGTCGTTGCCCCCGAGGGAGCTGATCTTGTCGGCCTTGGCGGTGCCGGTGATCTTGTCGTTGCCGCGGGTGCCGTTGATGGTCTTGGCCTCGGCGACCGCGGGTACGGCGACGAGCACGGTGGCCAGGGCGAACCCGGCGAGCTGACGGCGCTTCACGACGCGCTCCGAGCGGACGTCGTGGGCAGCGGGAGCGAGGGATATCGCCGCTTGAACTGGGCCACGGTCAACGAGACCCGCTTGCACTTGCGGATCTCGTCGGTGCGGTCGATGCCGCCGACGTAGACCACCGTGCCGCCGTTGCCCGTCTTGCCGGGCTCGGACGCGCTGTCGCGGCAGGAGAGCCGGTCGTAGGAGCCGTCGTCCACGACGACGACGAGGTCGTCGCCCTCCTCGCCGAAGACGTTGTCGGCGCCGTCGCCGGGATAGATGACGTCGTCGCCGGTGTCACCGGTGACGTTGATCGTGCCGCCGCTGGCGGGGAAGCCGCGGCAGCCGCTCGGCTCGACGCCCGGGCCGAAGCCGGGGCACGAGTCGTCGCCCGCGCCTGCGTCGATGAAGTCGTTGCCCTTGTCACCGTCGACCTGGTCGCGGCCGGGGCCGCCGAAGACCCGGTCGCTGCCGGGACCGCCCTGCACGTAGTCGTTGCCGCCCTCGCCGTCGACGCGGTCGTTGTTCTCGGCACCGGCGAGCAGGTCGTTGCCGTCGCCGCCGAAGACCTTGTCGTTGCCCGGGCCCCCGGAGAGCGGGCGGTCGTCGCCGGCACCGCCGAGGACCTGGTCGTTGCCCTTGCCGCCGATGACGACGTCGGCGTCGTCACCGCCGAGAAGGCGGTCGACGCCGTCGAACCCGTTGATCTTGTCCTGGCCCGGCCCGCCGTCGACGACGTCGCGGCCGGCACCGGCCTCGATCTTGTCGTTGCCGCCGTTGCCGTTGACGCGGTCGTTGCCGCCCAACGCGCGGATGCGGTCACCGCTGGCGGTGCCGTTGATGGTGTCGGCGCCGAGCGTGCCCTTGATGGTCGCGGCGCCGGCGAGGGCGGGCACGACGACCACTGCGGCCAGGGCCAGCGCGAGACCGAGTCGGACGAGGGGGACGCGGGGAGAAGGGGGGAGAAGCACGCGATCACCGTACGTGACCAGGAGCACCCCCGTGGACGAACGCGGTCACCCGCGCGGGGGTTGGAGATACCGGACCCGGTACGTCACCGTGGTTCCACATGACTCCCGAGGGCTACTTCCTGATGGCAGGTCTCTGCCTGCTGGGGGCGGTGGCCCTGCCGACCTTGCTGCACCGCTTCGCCGTGTCACCGGCCATGGTGCTCCTGCTGACCGGGGTCGTCCTCGGCTTCACACCGCTCACCGACTCGCTCGTGATCTATGCCGCCGACGAGGGCGACCGGTTCGTGGTCGAGCACGTCACCGAGCTGACGGTGATCGTCGCGCTGATGGGCGTCGGGCTCGCGATCGACCGCCCGCTCGACCTGCTGCACCCGTCGACGTGGCGCCGCTGGTCGCCGACGTGGCGGCTGCTGGGGATCGCCCTGCCCGTGACCATCGGGCTCGTGGCCCTCCTCGGCTGGGCGGCGTTCGGTCTCGCACCGGCGACCGCCCTGCTGCTCGGAGCGGTGCTCTCCCCCACCGACCCGGTGCTCGCGTCCGACGTGCAGGTCGGCGGCCCGGGATCCTCCATCGCCGACGACGAGCCGGACGAGGTGCCCTACTCGACCGACCCGACCAGCGTCGACGAGGCGGGTGAGGTGCGCTTCGCCCTCACCTCCGAGGCCGGGCTCAACGACGGCCTGGCCTTCCCGTTCGTCCACCTCGCGGTCATCATGCTGGCCGGCGGCTCGTTCTGGGCCGGTGCCGGCGAGTGGTTCGGGTGGTACGTCGTGGGCAGGGTCGTCGTCGGCGCTGCCGTCGGCATCGTGCTGGGTCGAGCGCTCGGGGCGGTCGCCTTCCGCAGCCGCACCGAGTCTGTGCGCCTGGCCGCGCAGGGCGAGCCGCTGCTCGCCCTGGCCGCGCTGCTGACGGCGTACGGCGCCGCCGAGCTGGCCCACGGCTACGGCTTCCTCGCCGTCTTCGCCTGCGCGATGGCGCTGCGCTCGGCCGAGCACCGACACGACTACCACCGAGCCATGCACGACGTGGTCCAGCGGCTGGAGCGACTGCTCACGCTCGTCGTGCTCCTGCTGCTCGGCATCGCGTTCTCGTCCGGGCTGCTCGAGGGCCTCGACTGGCGCGGCGTGACGATCGGGGTCGCTCTCGTGCTGGTCATCCGGCCCGTGGTGGCCTGGGTGTCGCTCGCGGTCCTCCCCCGGCGCAACCCGCTGGCCGGAGGACTCGACACCTCGGGCCGCTTTGCCGTCGCTTTCTTCGGCATCCGCGGCGTCGGCAGCCTCTACTACGTCGCCTGGGCCACCAACGAGGCCGAGTTCGCCGACGCCGGCTGGGTGTGGTCGACGGTCGGCTTCACCGTCGCGTTCTCGGTGATCGTGCACGGCATCGCCGCCACACCGGTCATGAAGCGGCTCGAGGGCCAGCCGTCGGGCACCCGCGGCTGAGCCTCCCCGGAGCGCGGTGGACCAGGTCAACCAGGGTCGTCCGACCTACCGCGGCGTCGCCGGTCGCGTCCGTGCGTACGGCGCCCCGGCGGCCACCAGCAGGGCGAACCCCGCCGCCAGCCCGGTCGCCGCGGCCGCGTCCGACCAGCCGGCGAGGCCCGCCACCACGCCGGCGACCGCGATCGCGACCAGAGCCAGTCCCAGCACGCGGAAGACCGGCGCGGTGAAGGCGGCGGCGAACGGGACGAAGTGCAGGCCGACCACGGCCACCACCCACGGCAGGACCAGGTCCTGCTGGTCGACCGCCCTGAGGACGGCAGATCCGGCGGGCACGGCGACGACCATCGCTCCGACGCTCAGCAGGTAGGTGCGCAGGGCGGCTCGCGACGGCTCGGCGTCCGCAGGAGCGGGACGGGTCAGCGACAGCACCACGACGCCGATGGCCGCCGCCACGCCGGCGACCCGCCACGCCGTGCTGCCGGGGAGCGGGCCCGCGTTGACGAGCACGAAGACGAGTCCCCCGACCACCCCCACCAGCGAGCCCAGCCGGGCGCCGCGCAGCGGGGGGTGCGGGTGGGCGGCTACTCCCACTCGATGGTGCCCGGCGGCTTGCTCGTGATGTCGATGGTGACGCGGTTGATGTCGGCGACCTCGTTGGTGATGCGCGTGGAGATGCGTTCCATCAGCTCGTAGGGCAGCCGCGCCCAGTCGGCCGTCATGGCGTCCTCGCTGGTGACGGGCCGGAGGACGACGGGGTGGCCGTAGGTGCGGCCGTCGCCCTGCACGCCCACCGAGCGGACGTCGGCCAGCAGCACCACCGGCATCTGCCAGATGTCGCGGTCGAGGCCGGCGCGGGTGAGCTCCTCGCGGGCGATGGCGTCGGCCTGGCGGAGCAGGTCGAGTCGCTCGCGGGTGACCTCGCCGATGATCCGGATGCCCAGGCCGGGACCGGGGAACGGCTGGCGCCACACCATCGTCGACGGCAGTCCGAGCTGCTCACCGACGGCACGCACCTCGTCCTTGAACAGCGTGCGCAGCGGCTCGATGAGCTCGAAGTCGAGGTCGTCGGGCAGACCGCCGACGTTGTGGTGGCTCTTGATGTTGGAGGCGCCCGCTCCCCCGCCGGACTCGACGACGTCGGGGTAGAGCGTGCCCTGCACGAGGTAGGCCGTCGTCCCGGACTGGGCGTCGCCGAAGACGCGCGCCTCGGCGGTCTCGAAGGTCCGGATGAACTCGCGGCCGATGATCTTGCGCTTCTCCTCCGGGTCGCGGACCCCTTCGAGCGCGTCGATGAACTGGTCGGCGGCGTCAACGACGTCGAGGACGTCGAAGACCTCCTCGAAGTCGTGGCGGACCTGCTCGGTCTCGCCCTGGCGCATCATCCCGTGGTCGACGTAGACGCAGGTGAGCCGGTCGCCGATGGCGCGCTGCACGATCGCGGCGGCGACCGCGGAGTCGACGCCGCCGGACAGCGCGCAGATCGCGCGTCCCTTGCCGACCTGGGTTCGGATGTGCTCGACCTGCTCCTCGACGATGTTGAGCATCGTCCAGGTCTGGCGGCAGCCGGCGATGTCGTGGAGGAAGTGCTCGAGGACCTGCTGGCCGTGCTCGGTGTGGAGCACCTCGGGGTGCCACTGGACACCGGCCATCCGCCGGTCGAGCGACTCGAACGCCGCGACCGGGGTGCCGGCGGTGGCGGCGAGGACGTCGAAGCCCGAGGGGGCCGCCGTCACCGAGTCGCCGTGCGACATCCAGACGGTGTGGGTGTCGGGCAGGCCGTCGAGCAGGGTGCCGGGGGCGGAGACGGTGACGCCGGTGCGGCCGTACTCGCGGGCGCCGGTCGCGGCCACCTCGCCGCCGAGGCGCTCGGCCATCAGCTGGAAGCCGTAGCACATGCCGAACACGGGCACGTCGGCCTCGAAGATCGTCGCGTCGATGCCCGGCGCCCCCTCGGCGTAGACCGACGACGGACCGCCGGACAGGATGATCGCCTTGGGGTTGCGGGCCAGCATCTCGGCGACCGGCACGTGGTGGGCCACGATCTCGGAGTAGACCCGTGCCTCGCGCACGCGGCGCGCGATCAGCTGGGCGTACTGGGCCCCGAAGTCGACCACCAGGACCAGGTCGTGCTCGGCAGGAGTCGCGGACGCCGTCATGTCCGCACTGTATCGAGCGTGGACGCCCTAGAGTCCGGCGCGTGCCCGCACCGACCTTCCTCGGCATCGGTGTGCAGAAGTGCGGGACGACCTGGCTGGCGCGCGCGGTCCAGCAGCACCCGCAGGTGGCCACGGGCGCCACGAAGGAGCTCCAGTTCTTCAACCACCGCGAGGCCTACGCCCGGGGGCTGGGGTGGTACGAGGAGCAGTTCCGCGTGCGGCGGCGCACGCGGGCGATCGGCGAGTTCACCCCCAACTACTGGTGGACCGTCGGTACGACGACCGCCAACAACTACCTCGACTCGGCCGGCCGGATCGCCGACGCCTACCCCGACCTGCGCCTCGTCGTGTGCCTGCGGCACCCGGTCGACCGCGCGGTCAGCGCCTACTTCCACCACATGAGGGCCGGGCGCTACCCGCCGTCGACCGGCCTGCTCGAGGCGGTGGACCGCTACCCGGACGTCCGCGAGTTCGGCGACTACGGCACCCAGCTCGCCGCCTGGCTCCGTCGGTTCCCGCTCGACCGGTTCCTCGTCCTCGTCTACGAGGACGACATCCGGCCCGACGCCGCCAAGCTCCCGACGCTCCGCCGGGTCTTCACGCACCTCGGCGTACGCCCCGGGTTCGAGCCCACCGACCTGACCCTGCTCCGCAACCAGCGCGCCACCCACTTCGACATCCGCTTCCGGCACGCCTCGCCGTGGCAGCAGCGGGCGATGCGGGCGATCCCGCCGGGCGTCCGGACCTCGGCCCGGTGGACGATCCCCGTGGCGTACGCCGACCGCGCGGCCCTGGCCGACCACTTCCGGCCCGAGGTGGCGCGGCTGGAGGGCCTGCTCGGCCGCGCCATGCCCTGGGACCTCGACGCCTGAAGCGGTGGTGGGCTCGCCTGCTCGTCCACCGGGGCAAAAAGCACCCAACCCCGCCGGGGAGGGAGGGTGGCGGGGTTGGTGCGTCCATGCGAGAGATGGACATCGCTCGGACGGGTGAACTCGGCCCTTCGGGAGGGAGCAGTTGTCACCGAGTTCGCAGTCTCAACGAGGGGCCCCGGGGCGGGTTACGCCTTCCTGCGGAATTCTTTCGGAAGTTCCTCTTCCGGTCTGGACCAGGCGTCAGGACACCCGCACGATCGGGAGCCGCAGGGCACCCGAGGCCTGGGGCGGCACGGCCGGGTGCCGGGGCTCGACGGGGTCGATCCGGCGGTAGTCGTCGCCGAGCGCCGGGCGGTCGTCGGCCTCGCCCTTGTTGGGCCACAGCGCCATGGCGCGCTCGGCCTGGGCGGTGATGGTCAGCGACGGGTTGACGCCGAGGTTGGCCGAGATGGCGGAGCCGTCGGCGACGTGGAGGCCGGGGTGGCCGAAGACGCGCTGGTAGGGGTCGACGACGCCGGTCTCGGGCGAGGTGCCGATGGCGCAGCCGCCGATGAAGTGGGCGGTGAGCGGCATGTTGAAGGGCTCGCCGATGTTGCCGCCCGGAGTGCCACCCAGGACGCCGGCGATCCGACGTACGGCGTCGTTGGCGGCCGGGATCCAGGTCGGGTTGGGGGCGCCGTGGCCCTGCTTGGAGGTCATCCGCCACCCGAAGCGGGTCTTCTTGCCGTAGGTGGTGATCGAGTTGTCGAGGCTCTGCATGACCAGCGCGATGACGGTGCGCTCCGACCAGTGCTTGAGGTCGTAGAGCTCGAAGAGCTCGCCCTTCTCGTTCCACATCTGCTTGAGCCAGGTCCGCCAGCGCGGCTCGTCGCCGTCACCGTCGGTGAGCACGGTCTGCATCATCGCCATCGCGTTGAAGCCCTTGCCGTAGCGGCACGGCTCGATGTGGGTGTGCTCGTCGGGGTGGAAGCTCGAGGTGATCGCGACGCCGTAGGAGTAGTCGGTCTTGTCGTTGCGGGGTGCGATCGCGCCGAGGATCGACTCGGAGTTGGTGCGCGAGAGGTAGCCGAGGCGCTCGGAGAGGCGGGGCAGGTGGCCCTCGTCCTTCATCCGGTGCAGGAGCTTCTGGGTGCCGAGGGACGCGGCGGCCATGACGACGTGCTGCGCGGTGATGGTGCGGGTGTTCTTGCCGGTGGCCCGCTTGGCCTTGGTGTACTTGACGTCGACGTCGTAGCCGCCGCCGTCGCGGGGCGTGATCCGGGTGACCGTGGTGAGCGGCAGGACCTTGGCCCCGCGCTTCTCGGCGAGGTAGAGGTAGTTCTTGACCAGGGTGTTCTTGGCGTTGTGGCGGCAGCCCGACATGCACTCGCCGCAGTTGAGGCAGGCGTTGCGGCTCGGGCCCTCGCCACCGAAGAACGGGTCCTCGACCTTCTCCCCCGGGCGGGCCTCGGGCCCGCCGAAGAACACCCCGACGGGGGTCGGGTGGAAGGTGTCGGCCACGCCCATGTCGGTGGCGACCTTCTCCATGACGTCGTCGGCCGGGGTGCGGACCGGGTTGTCGACGACGCCGAGCATCCGCTTGGCCTGGTCGTAGTAGGGCGCGAGCTCGTCCTTCCAGTCCGTGATGCCGGCCCACTGGGGGTCCTGGTAGAACTGGTCGAGCGGCTCGTAGAGCGTGTTGGCGTAGACGAGCGACCCACCGCCGACGCCGGCCCCGGCCACGATGAGGGTGTCGCGGACGGCGTCGATGCGCTGGATGCCGTAGCAGCCGAGGGCGGGTGCCCACAGGTAGCGCTTGAGGTCGAAGGTGCCGGAGGCGAAGTCCTCGTCCTCGAAGCGCGGGCCGGCCTCGACGACGCCGACCGTGTAGCCCTTCTCGGTCAGCCGGAGGGCGGCGACGGAGCCGCCGAACCCGGAGCCGATGACCAGGACGTCGAAGTCGTGCTCGTGGTCGTGGGTGTCAGGCATCTCAGGCCCTTCCGAGCTTTTTCATGAGGCGGAGGTTGGCGGTCATGACCTTGGCGTAGGTCTCGTCGGACATCCCGAGCATCGGCGCGAAGCGCACCAGCCGCTGGGTGGCGACCGACTGGGACTCGGTGTAGCGGTGGATGCCCTCGCTGCCCTGGCGGCGCCCCATGCCGGACTCGCGCATGCCGCCCATCGGGGAGTCGATGCTGGCGAACGTCGCCCCGAACGCCTCGTTGATGTTGACGGTGCCGCACTTGACTTGGCGTGCGATCGCGCGGGCGCGGCCCCCGTCCTGGCTGTAGATCGAGGCGTTGAGGCCGTAGTCGCCGTCGTTGGCACGAGCGACCGCGTCGGCCTCGTCGTGGAAGCGGTAGAGCGAGACGACGGGACCAAAGGTCTCGTGGCCGAAGCAGGTCATGTCGGGGGTGACGCCCTCGAGGATCGTGGGCTCGTAGTAGAAGGGCCCCAGGTCGGGCCGGGCGCGGCCGCCGGTCAGCACGCGCGCGCCCTTGGCGACGGCGTCGTCGACGTGGGCGGTGACGGTGTCGAGCTGGTCCTGGCTGATGAGGGAGCCCATGTCGTTCTCCCAGGCCAGGGTGGCGCCGAGGGTCATCGCCTGGGTGCGAGCGACGAACCGCTCGACGAACCGGTCGTAGACCTGGTCGGCGACGTACATCCGCTCCATCGAGACGCAGAGCTGGCCGGCGTTGGAGAACGACGCGCGCACGGCGCCCTCGGCGGCCTTCTCGAGGTCGGCGTCGCGCAGCACCAGCAGCGGGTTCTTGCCACCGAGCTCGAGGGAGCAGCCGATCAGCCGCTCGGCGCACTGGGCGGCGATCAGCTTGCCGGTCGCGGTGGAGCCGGTGAAGCAGACGTAGTCGGAGCGCTCGATGATCGGCCCGCCGAGCTCGCGGCCCGGGCCGGCGACGACCTGCCACAGGTCCTGGGGGAAGCCGGCCTCGTCGAGCAGCCGGGCGCCGAGCAGCGCCGTCAGCATGGTCTGCGCGTCGGGCTTGGTCACGACCGCGTTGCCGGCGAGCAGCGCCGGCAGCCCGTCGCACAGCGCCATCGTGAACGGGTAGTTCCACGGCGAGATGATCCCGACGACGCCCTTGGGCACGTGGTTGACCTCGACGCGGGTGAGGCCGGGTACGACGCCCCGCTTGCGCTGGGTGTCGAGGTGCTGGCGGGCGGTGCGCGCGTAGTAGCGGGCGGTGAGCGCGATGTGGAGCGGCTCGTCGAAGGCGTGCTTCCGCGCCTTGCCCGACTCGAGCACGATCAGGTCGATGATCTCGTCCTGCCGCTCGAGCACGAGGTCGTGCAGGCGCAGCAGCATCGCCGCGCGCTCGGCGACCGGGACCCGCGCCCAGACGGCCTGCGCCCGGCGCGCCCGCGCGAACGCCTCGGCCACGTCGGCCTCGCTCGACTGCGGGACGTGCGCCAGTGGCGCGCCGTCGAGCGGGCTGGTCACCGCGACGGTGCGACCGGTCGTCGCGACCAGCCGGGCGGTGAGGCCCGCGACGTAGTCGGGCTCGAGCGCGTAGGCGGCGGTCGGGTCGTGCTCGGGATCGGCCGGCCCCTCCACCAGAGGTCCACCTGCGGGGGTCGGGTTCGGGGAGGCAGCCATAAGTACCGAGAGTATGTGACCGGGGTCTCCGGTGCTACCGATCGGTCACTTCTGTGGTTCTTTACACATTCGTTTGCGGTGTCAAGCGGAGCTCGTGGTGGAGATTCACCGCCTCAGCGGGGTTTCTCCTCCTTCTGCGACGAAGTTTCGGCGCAGAACCGGGAGAAACCCCGCTGCAGCGGTGATTCTCCTCGCGGGGCGCCCCTGTGGATAACCGGCGAGACCGACGGCGCCGAGGCGCCACGGGCGCGGCGACGTCACCACCGTCGCAGTCCTCGCCGCGGGCGCCCAGGGCACGTGGCAGGAGACGCTCACCGAGGGCGCCTAAATCTGACGGTGACGACGCGACCGGGATCAGCAGCGGGTCCGGGCGCCCTTCACCGACCGCAGCACCAGGCGGTGGCCGGCGACCGCGGCGGTCCAGTGCCGGGCCTGGGGGCCGCTGGTGCCCGGGCCGGTCGTGGTGACGCAACCCAGCGGGGCGCCGAGCGCACCGGTCGAGGTCAGCGCGACCCGCGTGCGACCGGCCCGGGGGACGTGGGCGTTGGTCACCTTGAGCCGGCCGCGCACGCTGCTCGTCCCCGAGACGGCGAGCAGGGTGCCGCCCCGGGCGGCCAGCCGGGCGAGCAGCGCCCCGCCCCGGCCCTGGGTGTAGGAGCCGTTGACACGGAGGGTGCCGGCGCCGGCGAGCCCGGGTACGACGGAGGCCCGGCTGTTGACGACGCGCCCGGTCACGGTCCCGCGGCCGGTGAGCTGGCCGCCGGTGAGGACGACCTGGGCGCTCGACCCGCCGAGCCGCAGGTTCGTGCCGGCGGCGAGCGACGTCGTACCCCCGCTCTGGAGGTAGCCGTCGTCGACCTCGAGCCGGCCCGACGCGACGGTCACCCGTCCGCTGGTGCGCAGCTCGGTGGCGTCGAGGGAGACGGGGTGGGTCGTCTGGGCGGCCACCGTGAGCGACCCGGTGTTGACGATCGTGCCGTGCGAGAGCACGACGTCGGGCCCGACGGTCGTCGCACCGGCGAAGGTCAGGACGGCGGGGTCGACGAGGTCGACCTGGTTGGGGGCGGCCGTCGTGCCGGCGAGCAGCCGGGTGGCGGTGGTGAAGCGGACCTTGCTGGGCCCGTGGGGGTCGAGGACGTGCTTGTGCTCGTGGTTGGCCGGGTCGGCGGGCACGTCGAGGGTCGAGCCGCCCTGCGGGCTGAGGGTCAGGTTGCCGCTGACGGCGCCGCCCCGCCACCGGAAGTCGCCCGCGCCCGTGATCGTCGCGTTGCCGTCGAGGGTGCCGGGGTACTCGTCGAGGAGCAGCGTCGTGCCCGTGCGGACCGGGATGGCGCCCGCGACCGTGGTGGGCGAGGCGACGGCCAGCGTGCCGCCGCCGAGGATCTCGGGCGAGCCCGACAGCAAGTCGGTCCCCCCGCCGGTCAGCTCGAGGCGCAAGGCGGCGGAGACCTCCACGCTGCCCCCGACGGACTCGAGCTGGACGTTGTCGAGGACCACGGGCCCACCGTTGCCGGCGGCGACGACCTTGCCACCGGCGTTGTGGATGATCCCCGGGAGCCCGCAGCAGTCGCTGCCGACCTGGGTGTCGGCGGCGAGGAGCAGCTCTCCGTCGGAGGCGTTGTCGATGCGCCCGCCGGTGCGGGCGTAGTAGCTGGCTCCGCCGACGAAGCGGATCCGGCCGTGGTTGGTGATGCGCACCGGCTGGTTGGCACCGTCGCGTCCGTCGAGCGACCGCTGGGCCCCGGCGTCGCCCTCTGCCGACAGCCCGGCGCCGTGGCTGATCGTCATGTCGGCCTCGAGGTCGCCGCCCTGCCAGAAGTAGGTCCCAGTGCCGGCCAGCGTGAAGGTCCCGGCCACGGTGTTGGTGCCCGAGATGCCCGGTCCGCCCTGGACCAGCACGAAGTCCTGCGCGAGCGTCTGGGTGCCGGTCAGCGTCGTGACCGAGCCGCTGCCGAGCACCCAGGCCCCCGCGCCGACGTACGACGACCCGTGGGCGGCGGTGTTGGCCGCGCCCGAGCTCTCGAGCCGGCCGCCGGAGGTCAGCTCGAGGATGCCGGCCTGGTCGATCTGCGCGGCGCGCACCGTGGTGGTGCCCCCCGTCGACACGAACCGGCCCTCGTTGACCAGCCGCGGCGGGTTGACGCAGCAGGAGAAGCCGAGGAGGTGGTTGGGGCCGGAGGAGGTGATCACCCCGCCCGGGACGGTCTTGAGCGCGACGCCCGCACCGACGAGCAGCGGGTGGTGGTCGATCGTGTTGCCGGTGAGGGTCAGCGACCCGGCGACGGTGAGGCCGCCGAGGAGCTGGGTGTTCTGGTCGACGTCGGTCACGTTGGGCGAGATGTCGCCCGTCGACCCGGCCAGCATGGTCAGCGGGGTCGAGACCACCGCCCCGTGGATCTCGAGGTGGCCGGACACGGTGATCGCCCCGCCGCCGAGGCTGGCGCCGCACCGGGTGCCGGGCGAGGGCTCGGTCTCGTGGATGTCGAGGTCGACCAGCGTGGCCGTCGGGGCGCCGACGGGCCTGGCCAGGCACGACCCCGTGGTCGGCGGCGCGATGACGACCGAGTCGCCGGTCCCGGGCACGCCCTGGGGCGTCCAGTTCTGGGTGTTGGCCCACTCGTCGTCGGCACCCTGCCCCGTCCAGGCGTACGCCGTGCCGGCGGCCTGGGCGGCCGGCGCGTGCACCAGCCACGACCCCAGGACCGCGGCGGTCACGGTGGCCGCGGCGACGCCGCGGAGGAGGTGGCGGACGGTGGTCGGCTGGCTCATCCCCGGAGCATGGCACCGGCCCCGAGCACCGGCATGACCCGAACTGACCATGCGGCCGGGGCCGTGACCTGCGACCGTCAGCCGGTCGGCGCCTCGAGGTAGATCGACTTCAGCTCGGTGTACTGACCCAGCCCCTCGGGGCCGAACTCGCGCCCCAGGCCGGAGGCCTTGAAGCCGCCGAAGGGCGCGGAGAAGTCCATCGTGTAGGTGTTGACGCCGTAGGTCCCGGTGCGGACCCGGCGGGCGACGTCGAGGCCCGCGGCCTGGTCGCCGGTCCAGACGGTCCCGGCCAGCCCGTAGTCGGAGTCGTTGGCGATCCGGACGGCGTCGTCGACGTCGTCGTAGGGGATCACCGAGAGGACCGGGCCGAAGATCTCCTCCTGGGCGATCCGCATCCCGTTGTCGACGTCGGCGAAGACGGTCGGGCGGACGTACCAGCCGCGGTCGAGGCCGTCGGGCATGCCGTTGCCGCCGACGACGAGCCGGGCCCCCTCCTCCTGCCCGAGCGCGATGTACTTCTCGACCCGCTCCTGCTGGCGCTGGGCGACCATCGGGCCGATCTCGGTGGCAGGGTCCATCGGGTCGCCGACCTGCATGCCACCGACCGCCTCGGCCAGGGCGTCCACGACGTTGGCGTAGTTGGCACGGCTGGCCAGGATCCGGGTCTGGGCGACGCAGGCCTGGCCGGAGTTCATCAGGGCGGTGAACTTCAGGCCCTCGACGGCCTGGGTGAGGTCGGCGTCGTCGAGCACGATCGCGGCCGACTTGCCGCCGAGCTCGAGGCTGACCCGCTTGAGCTGCTCGCCGCAGACGGCGGCGATCTTGCGGCCCGCGGCGGTCGAGCCGGTGAAGGCGACCTTGTCGACACCGCGGTGGGCGACGAGGTGCTCGCCGACCTCACGTCCGCCGGCGACGATGTTGACGACGCCCGCGGGGACGCCGGCCTCGTGCAGCAGCTCGGCCATCAGGTAGCCGTCGAGCGGGGTCTCGGGCGCCGGCTTGACGACGACGGTGCAGCCGGCCAGCAGCGCCGGGACGACCTTGGACATGATCGTGAACTGCGGGACGTTCCACGGCGGGATCGCGGCCACGACGCCGACCGGCTCGCGGCGGACCATGACCGGCATCCCCATCACGCCGTCGCGCACCTCCTCCCACGGATAGCTGCGGGCGATGCCGAGGAACGCCTCGATCTGCATCCACGGCGCCGGCGACTGGGCCAGGTTGGAGAACGACGTGGGCGAGCCCATCTCGGCGGTGATCACGTCGGCCATCTCGGCCAGCTTGCCGGCGTAGAGGCCGGAGAAGACCTGGACGACGTCGATCCGCTCCTGGGGCGTGAGCCGGGGCCACGGTCCCTCGTCGAACGCCCGCCGCGCCGCGGCGACCGCGGCGTCGATGTCGGCGACGGTGCCCTCGGGCACGGTTGCGACCACCTCCTCGGTGTGCGGTGAGATCACCTCGATGGTGCCGCTGGACGTGGGGGCGGCCCAGGCGCCGTCGATGAAGAAGGTGTCGCGGTCGAGGGTCATGAGTGGGTCTCCGTATCGGTCGACGGTCGGGAATGAGGGGGCGCCACGCGGTCCGGGCGGAAGGGGGACAGCGTCACGCCCGTGCCGGAGACCGACCTGGCCCCAGCTCGACCCGTCTCGGCGCGGGTGGGACCCCCCTGCCGTCCGGAACGCGTCATGAGACTGTGAACCAGTCGGTGAATCCGGAGGGGTCGTGGCGGCCGAGGGCGCCGTGCTCGAAGAGGCCCCAGCCCTCCTGCCCGTCACAGGTGGCACGGCCGACGTGGTCGATGACGCCGAACATCACCCGGCCGGCCACGTCCGAGGCGGTGATGTCGTAGGTGACGCGCTCGGTGAAGCCGGGGCCCTTCCACACGCCGTGGGACCAGTCGGAGTCGCCGCCGTAGCCGCCACCGACGTGGAGGGGTACGGCGAGGCGCGACTCGACCTCGATCTCGAGCGGCTTGCCGTCGGGGGTCGTGCAGGTGATGGTCGCGCCGGTGGGCACGCGGGTGCCGGGGGCGTAGCGGACCGCGACGTGCGGCCAGCCGAGCTGCTCGACGCGTCCGTCGGCCCACACCCGGTGGCAGTCGTTGAGGGAGCGGTAGCCGTCGGGCTCCTCCTGGATGATCAGGCAGAGCATGAAGTCGTCGAAGCGCATCGGGACGTAGAGCCACCACATGCCCTCGAACTCGGGGGTCGCGGGCGCGCCGGCCGGCACGGCCTCGCCGACCGGGCGGATCCCCCACGAGCGGTCGCGGCTGCCCACCCAGGTGTCGGGCGTGACGGCGTAGTCCGTGCCGTCGACGGAGAAGGAGCCGGACCACGTCCCGACCTGGGCGAAGCGCTGGGCCTCGAGGGTGACCCGCGAGCCGGACCGCATCACGTGGGGCATCTCCTGCAGCACCGGGAACGACCCGTCCCACGTGAGGTCGGCGGCGATGCCCTCGGTCTCGTCGAGCACGACCCGGACCTGGCGCAGCGGCTCGACGACCTCGACGCGGTAGCCGCCGACGTGCTGGTTCATCCGGTCGTCGTCGATGGCGTCACCGAGGTGGACGGCGGTCTGCTCGTCGCCGCGGCGGACCAGGAAGAACGCGTCCTTGGTGCCGAGGTTGGGGTAGTAGCCGTGCCCGAAGATCGCGAAGACGTCGCCGGTGCGGTCGTGGGCGTTGAAGTAGGAGCGGTCGTAGAAGTTGCGGTCGCTGGACGCGGCCCAGGTGACCGGCAGGGGCGCCTGGTGGATCGGGTACTCGTCGAGGGCGCTGAGCCCGTGCTGGACCGGCATCAGGCGCCGGCCCGCTCGAGGATCGACTCCATGAGCAGCTTGTGGTGCATCAGCGTCTCGATGTCGTCGGGGCGCTCGATCTCGCCGAAGTGGATCTGGCGGGCGCCGGTGCGCATGAAGACGATGCACCACTGGACGGCGTTGTAGAGGTGGAACCAGGTGAGGTCGGCGAGCGTGACACCGGTGATCTCCTCGTAGGTCGCCACGATGTCCTGCTCCCGCATGAAGTCGGGCATGCCCGGCATGCCCATGACCCCGGTGATCGACTCGAAGACCATGTGGGCGAAGGCGATCCACGACAGGTCGAGCTCGCGCGGGCCGATGGCCGCCATCTCCCAGTCGAGGACGGCGACGGGCTCGAAGTCGCGGTAGATCATGTTGCCGATCCGGCTGTCGCCCCAGCAGAGGACGACGTCGCCGCTGCCGGCCGCCTCGGCGTCGTGCAGGTGGGCCTCGAGCCAGTCGAGCCCGCGCTCGGCGAGCGGCGAGCGACCGATGTCGGCGACCGCGAAGTCGTACCAGGCGCGGGTGCGGGCCAGGTTGCGCGCCAGCGGGGTCTCCCCCGGCTGGTGCGGGTCGAGGAAGGCGAACGTCCTGCCCGCGTCGGGGATCGCGTGCAGCCGGGCGATGACGTCGACCGAGGCGTCCTGCAGCCGGCGCTGCTGCTCGGGCGCGGCGTCGTGCAGCCAGTTGTCGCCGAAGTTGTAGGGCAGCACGTCCTGCGGGATGACGCCGTCGACGCGGTCCATGAGGAAGAACGGCGTGCCCAGGACGATCCCGGTCGGCTCGACGAACCCGACCGTCGGCACCGGGACGTCGGTCAGCTCCGCGACGAGCCGCATGGCGTCGTACTGGTCCTGGAGGGCGTAGGTCGGGAACACCGGGAAGTCGTCCGCCGACGGGGCCACCCGGGCGACGTACTCGTGGGTGGCGCGGGTGCCGCCCTCGGTCCAGGTCGCGTCGAAGATCAGCGTCTCCGAGCTCATCCCGTTGGCGTCGACGCCGGAGAGGAGCACGACCTCGGGGTCGGCGCCGGCGGGGAGCAGGGTCGTGAGCCAGTCGGCCAGCAGCCCCGGCACCGTGGTCGCGTCCCGGCTCGACCGCTGCATCGTCATGTCGGTCGCGGGCGGTGTGGCTTGGGTCACGTTCGGAGTCTCAGTGGAACGTGTTCTAGTTGTCAACGGGTTGGCGTCACCGGCGTCACGGTTGCGCAACACCTCGTCCACCGGACGGCCTTAGTGCACAGGTTCGGTCGGGTATGGGGTAAACGTTTTCCCCGTGAGTCCCGTTGGTGCCGTGTGAAGCGCTCGAGACTGCTGGCGGCAGCCCTGGTGCTCCTGCTCGCCGGCACGCTCGTCGGGACCGACCCCCTGTCGACCACGACCAGCGTGGCGGGCGGTCAGCAGCGGGTAGCCGACGAGCCCGAGCCGTGGCCGGCTCCCGGCGGTGCCGGGTCCGGCGTCCGCAACGCCGTCGTGTTCCTGGTCGACGACATGAGCGACTTCTCCTGCTCGCAGGTGCACGACTTCCTGCCCGAGAGCTCGGCGTGGCTCAAGGACCGCGGCACCTGCTACGAGACCGCGTCGACCTCGACGCCGGTCTGCTGCCCGGCGCGGGCCCAGGTGCAGACCGGGCAGCTGGCGCACAACAACCGGGTGCGCACCCAGCTCGACGCGCGTCACCTCGACGTGAGCCACACCGTGCAGCACGACCTCGGCGAGGCCGGCCTCACCACCTACGGCGTGGGCAAGAACCTCAACGGGGTCGACGCGGCCAACTACTACGGCCCGGGCGCGATGAGCAACGGGTTCGACGACTTCGACTTCTGGAACTCCTACAAGAACGCGCCGGGCTCGTTCCTGCTCTACGCCGACGACGGCAGCACCTACGTGCCGACCGACGGGCTCCACAGCACCGAGACCAACGGTGCGTTCCTCGACGACAAGCTCGACGGCTACCTCGAGACCGGGGAGCGGTTCTTCGTCTACGACGCGTTCTTCGCACCGCACAAGCAGGGCGTCGGCGGCGGCCAGGGGGTCATGCCCCTGCCGACCCCGGCCCACGCGCAGGCCGCCGTACCGCCGTTCTACTACGCGCCCGAGCCCGAGGCCCGCGACAAGCTGCCGCTGTTCGCCAAGCCGCGCCGCACCCGGGCCTTCTACCAGCACCTGTGGACCCAGCGGATCCGTGCGCTCTACGACGTCGACCACCAGATGGCGTCGGTGTTCGCCAAGCTCGAGACGGCCGGCGTCCTCGACGAGACCGCCGTGATCTTCGCCAGCGACAACGGCTACACCGACCGCGGCCAGGTCAACTGGGACGGCAAGGCCATCCCCTACCCGGCGTCGACCGACGTGCCGATGCTCGCGTGGTACCCCGGCGCGGCGCCCGCGGTCGTCCGCAAGCCCGTGCAGCTCGTCGACATCGCGCCCACGCTCTACGACGTCCTCGGCGTCACCCCCGGACACCGGCTCGACGGGCACTCGCTGCGCGGCGGCCACACCCGCAAGCAGGTCTACGGCGAGTTCTTCGGCGAGCGCGACTCCCTGGTCGACGAGGAGTCGGGGCGCGCGACGGGCTACGTCAGCTCGTGGCGGCTGCTCAAGCAGGGCCGGTGGTCCTACGTCGAGTGGTACCGGCCCGAGGGCACGATCCTGCGGCGCGAGCTCTACGGCGAGCCCAGGATGCTGGCCAACATGCTGTGGCCGGGCTACCGCGGGCGGCGGCCCAAGCCGTCCCTCGTGCGCTACCTGCACCAGCAGCTCGTCGCGCAGTCGCGGTGTGCCGGCACCGTCGAGGACGGCTGGGTCCGTCCCTGCACCTGACGCGCCGGTCCGCCCCCAGGAATCGGGCGTGACCATACCGGTCTGATTCACTTCGGGGCGTGTCACTCGGTCTCGGCCCTGCCGCTCGCGCGCAGCCGCCGGTCGACCCCCCGCCACCGCCAGGGTCCGGCTCCGGACACCGACGCTCGACGTGGACGACCGTCATCGTGGTCGCCGTCCTGGTCGTGGGCGGCCTGGTCGCCAACGTCATCAACCAGCGGGCGCACTCCTCCGACCCGGTGGCCGAGCCCGACGCGGTCCGGGTCGAGAACGCGATCCTCTTCCTCGTCGACGACATGAGCGACTTCAGCTGCGCCGAGGCCGACCTCTACCTGCCCAAGAGCAGCAAGTGGCTGCGCCAGCAGGGCACCTGCTTCGAGTCCGCCACGACCGCGACACCGGTCTGCTGCCCCGCCCGCGCGCAGATCCAGACCGGGCAGCTCTCCCACAACAACCGGGTCGTCAGCCAGATCGCCGCCAAGAGCCTCGACGTGCGCGACACGGTCCAGCACGACCTCGCGCTCCTCGGCATCGACACCTACGGCATCGGCAAGAACCTCAACGGCATCGACGCGAGCGAGTACTACGGCGTCAACGGTCGCGACAACGGCTTCGCGCACTTCAACTTCTGGAACTCCTACAAGGGCCCCGCCGGCGCGTTCAAGCTCTACGACGACCTGGGCCGCCGCTACACGCCGACGGACGGGCTCAGCACCACCGAGACCAACGGCGCCTACCTCGACGCCTACCTCGATGACAAGCTCGAGTCGGGCGACCCCTTCTTCGTCTACGACGCCTTCGTGGCGCCGCACAAGCAGGGCATCGGCGGCGACGTCTCGGACCTGCCGCCGCCGTCGGTCAACCACGCGGACGACCCGGTGCCGCCGTTCCGCTTCGCCCCCGAGGGCTTCGACGGCGACAAGCTCAAGATCTTTCGCGGCGCCCGCTTCCCGCGGTCCTACTACGAGCGGCTCTTCACGGCCAAGGTCCGCGCGCTCTACGACGTCGACGACCAGATGGCCGCGACGTTCCAGCGGCTCGAGGACGCCGGGGCCCTCGACGAGACCGCGGTCATCTTCACCAGCGACAACGGCTACACCGACCGGGGCCAGGTCAACTGGGAGGGCAAGTCGATCCCCTACCCGGCCGCCACCAACATCCCGATGCTCGCGTGGTTCCCGGGCCGGCCGCCGGCGGTCGAGAAGAAGCCGGTCTCGCTCATCGACATCGCCCCGACCCTCTACGACGTCTTCGGCGTCATCCCCGGCCACGTCGTCGACGGCCACTCGCTGCTGAGCGACCACCGGCGCGAGCTCGTCTACGGCGAGTTCTACAACGAGAGCAGCGGCCTAGCGCGTCGCGAGTCCGGCCCGCTCGCCTCCAACCTGCGGTCGTGGCGGTTGATCAAGCGCGGCCGCCAGGCCTACGTCGAGTGGTACGGCAACGGCGGCGTCGTGGTCTTCCGGGAGTTCTACGAGGACGCCCTGATGAAGAAGAACCTGCTCTCCCCCGCCCACGCCCGTGACCGCCCGCCGCACGAGACGCTCCGCACCTTCCGGCTCCTGCTCGACCAGTACGGCACCTGCCAGGGCACCGAGGAGCAGGGCTCCCCCAACCCCTGCCCCTGACGTCCGCCCTGGCCCCTTGCGCGAAGGTCTGAACCGGGGTTCACTTGTTGGGTGCCCTACCGCCGGACCCCCGCCGTGCAGGAGCGTCTCGACGCCACCCGCGCCGCGATCGTGGGCGCCGCGCACGCCCTGGTCGGCGAGCGGGGCTACGCCGGGTGCTCGGTCGCTCTGGTCGCTACCGGCGCCGACGTCGCGACCGGCACGGTCTACCGCCACTTCCCCGACAAGGGCGCCCTGTTCGCCGAGGTCTTCCGCGTCGCCACCCAGCGTGAGGTCGACGCCGTCGCGGCGGCCGCGGCCAAGCCCGGAACGGTCGCCGAGCGGGTCGAGGCCAGCGTCGAGACGTTCGCCCGCCGGGCCCTCAGGGCGCCGCGGCTCGCCTACGCGCTCATCGCCGAACCCGTCGACCCGCAGGTCGAGGCCGAGCGGCTCACCTACCGCCGCGCCTACCGCGACATCTTCGCCACCCTCGTGGCCGACGCGGTCGCCGCCGGCGACCTGCCGCCGCAGGACGCCGAGGTGTCGGCTGCTGCCGTGGTGGGCGCGATGGCCGAGGCGCTCGTCGTCCCCCTCCACGCCGGAGGCGGCTCGCGCCGCACCGTCCCCGACCTCGTCGCCTTCGTCATCCGAGCCCTAGGAGCAGCCCCGTGAAGACCCACGACGTCACCAATCAGGTCCCGCCGCTCGTCGGCCACGACACGTCCGCCGATCCTGCGCTGCGCGCCGCGCTCGAGCGAGAGGACGCCGGGTGGGCGATCGACGAGGTGTCGGCGCTGGGCCGTCGGGCCGGGACCGAGGAGGCCCAGGAGTGGGGCCGGCTCGCGGAGCGGGTGCCCCCGGTGCTGCGCACCCACGACCGCTACGGCCACCGGGTCGACGAGGTCGACTACGTGCCGGCGTACCACTCGTTGATGACGACGGCCGTCGCGCACGGCCTGCACGGCACGCCCTGGGCCGACGACCGGCCGGGCGCGCACGTCGCGCGCGCGGCGAAGTTCCTCGCCTGGAACGTCGACGCCGGCCACGGCTGCCCGATCTCGATGACCTACGCCGTCGTCCCCGCACTGCGCGCCGAGCCCGAGCTCGCGGCGACCTACGAGCCGCTGCTCACCTCGACGACCTACGACCCCGGACTGCGGGTAGCCACCGGCAAGGCCGGGTTGATCGCGGGCATGTCGATGACCGAGAAGCAGGGCGGCTCCGACGTCCGCGCCAACACGACGCAGGCGGTGCCGCAGCCCGACGGGTCCTGGCGGCTGACCGGCCACAAGTGGTTCACCTCCGCCCCGATGAGCGACCTGTTCCTGGCGCTGGCCCAGACCGAGAGCGGGCTCTCGTGCTTCCTGGTGCCGCGGGTGCTCCCCGACGGCGCGCTCAACCCGATGTACCTGATGCGGCTCAAGGACAAGCTCGGCAACAAGTCCAACGCCTCCTCCGAGATCGAGTACGACGGCGCGTCGGCCTGGCTCGTCGGCGAGGAGGGCCGCGGGGTGCGGACGATCGTCGAGATGGTCAACATGACCCGCCTCGACTGCACCCTCGGGACCGCGTCCGGCATGCGCCTGGCCACCGTCACCGCCGTCCACCACGCGCGGCACCGCTCGGCGTTCGGCCGCCGGCTCGTCGACCAGCCGTTGATGCGCAACGTGCTCGCCGACCTCGTCGTCGAGTCCGAGGCCGCGACCACCGTGGCGATGCGGCTGGCGGGCGCGACCGACCGCGCGGTGCGCGGCGACCTCGAGGAGGCGTCGTTCCGGCGCCTGGCGCTCGCGGTGTCGAAGTACTGGGTCTGCAAGCGCGGTCCCGCCCACGCCGGCGAGGCGATGGAGTGCCTCGGCGGCAACGGCTACGTCGAGGAGTCCGGGATGCCGCGGATATACCGCGAGCTGCCGCTGCTGTCGATCTGGGAGGGATCGGGCAACGTCGCCGCCCTCGACGCCCTGCGCGCGATGGGCCGCGAGCCCGAGTCGGTGGAGCGGTTCTTCACCGAGGTCGAGCTGGCCGCCGGCGCCGACCACCGCCTCGACGACGCCGTCGCCCTGGTCAAGAAGGAACTGTCCGACGGCGCCGAGCTCGAGCTCCGTGCCCGCCGGATCGTCGAGCAGCTGGCCCTGGTGCTGCAGGGGTCGCTGCTCGTGCAGCACGCGCCGGCCGCCGTCGCCGACGCGTTCTGCGCCTCGCGGCTGGGCCGCGACTGGGGCGGCGCGCTCGGCACCCTGCCGCCCGGGCTCGACCTCGACGCGATCGTCGAGCGGGCCCACGTCGAGGTGCCGGCGGGGTGAGCGCTGCACCCTCGGACGACGCGACCTCCGAGCTGCGCCAGTCGCACGACGTCCTGGCCGAGGTCTATGCCGAGCTCCTCGTCGGCCACCTCGAGGGGATGCCGGTCGAGCGCGCCGTGCTCGGGCTCTTCGCCGAGCTCGTCCACGACCACGGCACCGGTACGTCGGTGGGTGACGTCGGGTGCGGGACCGGCCGGCTGGCGCCCTACCTGGCCGGCCTCGGGCTGACGCCGCACGGCGTCGACCTCTCCCCCGAGATGGTGCGCGTGGCCCGGCGCGACCAGCCCGGCTTCGCGTTCGAGGTCGCCGACCTGCGTGCGCTGCCGTTCGCCGACGCCGCGCTCGACGGCGTCGTGTGCTGGTACTCGCTCATGTACCTGTCCCCCGACGACCGCCCGGTCGCGTTCGGCGAGCTGGCACGGGTCGTCAAGCCCGGCGGGCTGCTCGCGACGGCGTACAAGATCGGCGACGACAGCCTGCGGCGCGGCGGGCAGACGCTCGACCTCGGGATCGGCTTCGACATCTGGTGGCGCTCGCCGGCCGGGCTGCAGCGCGACCTCGGCGCGGCGGGGTTCGACGTCGTCCTGGCGGCCGAGCGACCGGCCGAGCCGGGCGGACCTGGCGAGCTGCAGCCCCAGGGCTACCTCGTCCTGCGGCGCCGCTGAGCGACACTACGATCGACCGGTGACCGCCACCCTCGTCGCCAAGGCCCTCTCCGGCGGCCACGGGCACCGCATGCTCTTCGAGGGCCTCGACCTCACGGTCGCTCCCGGTGACGTGGTGGGCGTGGTCGGCGCCAACGGCGCGGGCAAGTCGACGCTGCTGCGCCTGCTGGCCGGCGAGGCAGAGCCGATGGACGGGACGGTGACCACGGCGCCGAGCGACGCGTTCGTCGGGTGGCTGCCCCAGGAGCACGAGCGGGTGCCGGACGAGACCGTCGCTGCCTACCTCGCCCGGCGTACGGGTGCGGGCGAGGCGACCGTCGCCATGGAGTCGACCGCGTCCGCGCTCGGCTCGGGCGAGCCCGGCTCCGACGACGCCTACGCCGTGGCCTTCGACCGCTGGATGGCCAGCGGCGCCGCCGACCTCGAGGACCGTACCGGGGCGGTGCTCGCCGACCTCGGTCTCGACGTCGGGCCGTCGGCACTGATGACGTCGCTCTCGGGCGGGCAGGCCGCCCGCGTGGCGCTGGCCGCGCTGCTGCTCAGCCGGTTCGACGTGGTGTTGCTCGACGAGCCAACCAACGACCTCGACCTCGACGGCCTGGCGCGTCTCGAGGCGTTCGTGCAGGGGCTGCGCGGCGGGGTCGTCCTCGTGTCGCACGACCGCGAGTTCCTCGCGCGGTGCGTCACCCGGATCGTCGAGCTCGACCTCGCCCAGCACCAGGTCACCGTCTACGACGGGGGTTACGACGCCTTCCTCGAGGAGCGGGCGGTCGCACGCCGGCACGCGCGCGAGGCCTACGAGGACTACGCCGACACCCGCGCCGACCTCGTCTCCCGCGCCCGGACGCAGCGCGAGTGGAGCTCGCAGGGCGTGCGCAACGCGATGAGGAAGAGCCCCGACAACGACAAGATCCGGCGCAAGGCGGCGACCGAGTCGTCGGAGAAGCAGGCCCAGAACGTGCGGCAGATGGAGTCGCGCATCGCGCGGCTCGACGAGGTCGAGGAACCGCGCAAGGAGTGGGTGCTCCAGTTCGACATCGCCGCCGCCCCGCGCTCGAGCGCCGTGGTCGCGACCCTCAACGAGGCGACCCGCCGGCTGGGCGACTTCGCGCTCGGCCCGGTCTCGCTGCAGGTCAACGCGCGCGAGCGGATCGGCATCACCGGTCCCAACGGTGCCGGCAAGACGACCCTGCTGCGGCTGCTGCTCGGCGACGACGCCCCCGACACCGGGAGCACCGCTCTCGGCGCGTCGGTCGCCGTCGGGGTCATCGACCAGGCGCGGACCGGGCTGGCCGACGACCAGCCGCTCGGCGACGCGTTCGAGGCCGTCGTACCGGAGTGGACCCCGGCCGAGGTCCGCACGCTGCTGGCCAAGTTCGGGCTCAAGGCCGACCAGGTCACCAGCCTCGTCGGGCGGCTCTCGCCCGGGGAGCGCACCCGCGCCGCGATGGCGCTGCTGCAGGCGCGCGGGGTCAACCTGCTGGTGCTCGACGAGCCCACCAACCACCTCGACCTCCCGGCGATCGAGCAGCTGGAGCAGGCCCTGGAGTCCTACGACGGCGCCCTGCTGCTGGTCTCGCACGACCGCCGTCTCCTCGAGAACGTGCGCCTCGACCAGAGCTGGGAGGTCGCCGCCGGACAGGTCGTCGTCCGGCACGCGGCCGTCGGTGGCTGAGGGACCGACAGCCCAGGTGTGTGTGGGTCCCTCACGTACCTTCGCCGCATGGCGACCCCCCTCCCCCAAGGCACCAACCAGCGACTGGCGGCCCCGGCCGGCGAGGTCGTCGTCGAGCACGCCGCGGACGCCTCGGTCGACGTCAACCTCACCGCCTTCCTCGTCACCACGCAGGGCCGGGTGCGCGGCGACGACGACATGGTCTTCTACAACCAGCCCGACGGTCCCGAGGGGAGCGCGCGGTTCCTGCCGCCCGAGACCGTCGGCGGCGTCGTACGCCACCGGCTCGCGTTCGACCTGGCCCGTCTCCCCGCAGGGATCGAGCGGATCGTCGTCAGCCTGACCGAGGACGGCGGGCCCGGGTTCGCGGCGGTGCCCGGGCTGACCGCCCGGATCGACGTGGGCGGGACCCCCGCCTTCGACCTCGCGCCACCGGCGTTCACCAACGAGCGCGGGCTGATGGTGGCCGAGGTCTACATCCGCAACCAGGAGCACAAGGTCCGCTCGATCTGGCAGGGCTTCGCGAGCGGACTCGCCGGCCTGGCCGCCGCCCACGGGGTCGAGACCGGCGACGCGCCGCCCCCGCCGCCCCCGATGTCGACGCCCGTGCCGACCCCGCCCATCTCCTCGACGCCGACCCCGCTGCCGCCGCCCCCGCCGACGTACGCCGCTCCGCCGCCACCGCCGCCACCGCCGCCACCGGTCTACACGCCGCCGGAGCCGCCGGCACCCCCCGCACCGACCGGTGGCGGGATCAACCTCCAGAAGGTCTCCGGCGCGGTCAACCTCAGCAAGGGCGACCGCGCGGTGGTGATGGAGAAGACGCCGCTGATCACGGCGTCGGTGTCGTGGCGGTCGGGGACCGACTACGACGTCTACGCCCTGGTGTGGACGACCGACGGGCGGCAGACCGACGTCGCGATGTTCGAGGCCAAGGGGGTGCCGGTGCTGCAGGAGTTCCTCGGCATCCGCCACCACGGCGACGTGAAGAAGCCGACCGGCAAGGTATCCGAGCAGACCGAGACGATCGACATCAAGCTCTCGCCCGACATCGTCGCCGTGCTGCCGGTCGCCTACTCGGCGATCACCAACGGGTCGGGGTCGTTCCACCAGTACCAGGTCTCGCTCGCCATCGACAACGGCGCCGGCACGCGGATCACCCTCGAGGCGACCAACGCCAACGAGGACAAGAAGATCTACACCTGCGTGCCGGGCATCATCCGCAACACGCCCGACGGCGTCGTCATCGAGCCGCTCGAGCTCTACAGCAAGCGGCGCTCGGAGAACCGGCCCAAGCTCGTGCTCGACGCCACCGGGCAGGTCGTCGTCGAGATGGACACCGGTCCGCGCAACAAGGTGAAGTGGGGCAAGTAGGGCTCGTCGTGGGGGCTCAGTGCGGCCAGGAGACGATCGAGACCTGGTCGGTGGAGAGGTCCCGGGCCACGGTCGCCAGCCAGTCGTCGCCGCTGCCGACGTAGCGGCCCGTCACGGTGAGCGACTCCTCGCCGCTGCGGATCGACCGCAGGGTGAAGCCCTCCGTCCCGTCGTCCTGGTCCTCGGTGAAGCCGAGGAAGCCGGCCGGGTCGTCGTCGAAGGACAGCTCTCCCGCCGCCTGCCAGCGTGGGCGGTGCGTCCCGGCGTCGACCCCACGGAAGCGCCGGAACGCGCTGTCGGTGACGACGTCGACGCCGCCGGCGGAGTCGATCAGCAGCCTGCGGCCGCCGTAGGACCAGAGCGTGCGGCCCGTGGTGGCGTCGAGCACCACGCCGAACGCGCCGCGTGTCCACACGTCGACCCGGCCGCCGGCAAGCGGCGACACGTCGAGCGGGAGGGCGCAGTCGTGGTCGTCGCGGGCCAGGGTCCAGTCGAAGGTACGCCGCCACCGCTCCTGCCCGTCGAGGCTCCGGGCAATGAGCTCGGCCGTGCAGTCCCGCCCGACGGAGCCGGAGTAGTCCGCCTCGATCACGACCCGTCCGACGCCCTGGAAGCCGTTGCCGAGCAGGTCGGGCCCGCGCTGCTCGCCGGTACGCGCGTCGAAGACCTGCAGCAGCGTCCGCTTGCCGAGAGGATCCCGGGTGCGGTCGGTGCCGAACGGGAAGCTCGTGGCCTGCACCGTCGCACCGACCTGCTCCAGGATGCTGAGACCGTCGGACGCCGGCGTCTGCCACCGCACCCGTCCGGTCGCGGTCGCGATCGCCGTCACGGTGCAGCCGGCGTCGCCGCCGCAGCTGTTGGTGAACAGCGTCCCCTGGCCGACCACCAGCCCGCCCACGTCGCGCTCCCAGCGCAGGGCGCCCGTGGCCCCGTCGAGGACCCGCACGTGGGTCCCGCGCCCTCCCAAGGAGGACCGGACGACCACGTCGCCGTCGACCTCGGCCGCGCCGGAGCGCCGTCGCCCCGCCGGCTCGGGCACGGTCCACTCCTGCTGACCGTCGGCGGAGTAGCCGATCGTCGAGCCGTTGGTCGCCACCACGTAGCCCGCACCGGTCCGGCCGACGCCGATGACCCTCAGCTGCAGGGGACGCGTCTGCCACAGGACGTCACCCGCCTGCGGAGCGGACGCGGGTCCGGTCGTCGGGTCGGACGTCTGGGGCTTCGGCGTGGGATCGTCCGTGGCCGGGTCCGAGCAGGCGGCCAGGGCGACGAGCACGAGCACGGCGATCCCTCGGCGCTTGATGGCAGTCATGGCCTGGACCTTCCACCGGAGGGCCTGCGCGCAAACGCGCGTCCGCCTCCCAGGCACCTGGGCGTTGACGTGCGCGGCCGTGCAGGGCACGGTGACCCGTCGCGTTTGTGCGACGGGTCAGCAGGACGTCGCGGCACCCACGGCCTACCGCACGGTGGTCGAGCCGCGGGGACGAAGTCACCGCGAGTCGAGACCTCCGCAGCGGTAGACCGACCGGGCCACACGGTGGTCGCGGGGCCGCTCAGCCGCAGCGACGGGGTCGGGTCGGGTGGGTCGGCTGCGGGGATCTCGACACGCCGGGCCGTAGCCGGCCCGTCGGCTCGATCACCGAGGTGCGGACACGGTGGTCGAGCCGCGGGGACGAAGTCACCGCGAGTCGAGACCCCCGCAGCGGTAGACCGACCGGGCCACACGGTGGTCGCGGGGCCGCTCGCATCGACGGGGTCGGGTCGGGTGGGTCGGCTGCAGGGATCTCGACACGGGCTCGCCGGGGGCTCGCCCGGCTCGATCACCGTGTGGGTGCCGTCTGGGCATGCCGATGGCCCCGCTGCCTGGTGGGAGCGGGGTCGTCGGGGCGTTCAGGGTCGTCGTCGGCGTCGGTCGACGAGGTAGGTGATGCCGGTGGGGCTGGTCCTCTCGTACAACCCGGGCTCGAGGACCCGGTAGGACCACGTGCCGTGGGTCTTGGCGCGGTGGTGCCTCCGGCACAGCATCGCCAGGTTCTCAACGCTCGTCGGGCCGCCGGCGTCGAACGGGACAATGTGGTCGAGATCGACGTGACGGCGGTGGCAGCCCGGAAACACACACGTCCCGTCACGTAGACGGACCTGTTCACGGATGGCCTCGGTCGGGCGGTAGGCCTCGGTCACTGGGTTGGTGTTGAGGTCGATGACCGGCCTCACCGTCACCTTCGTACCCGCGGTCTCGCACCAC
>NZ_JAURVJ010000073.1 GCF_030655615.1 Nocardioides sp. | reverse complement strand
GGGCCGCCTGCGTCGAACGGGACGATGTGGTCGAGGTCGACGTGACGGCGGTGGCAGCCCGGGAACACACACGTCCCGTCCCTGAGGCGGACCTGCTCGCGGATGGCCTCGGTCGGGCGGTAGGCCTCGGTCGAGAGGTTGGTGTTGAGGTCGATGACTGGCTTGACCGTCACCTTGGTGCCCGCGGTCTGGCACCACTGGCGGACCTGTTCGATCAGGACCGGGGACCAGGTGTTGTCCACGAACCCCGGCACATCCGGGTTGTCTCCGTCGAGGTGCACGTAGAGCGTCACCCCACGTCCCGTCCCACCCGTCGTCTCGGAGAACTCGAGGTCGAGCGCGAGCTGGTGGCGGCCCATCTCACCCAGCGCCTGGGAGCGGCGCACGTCCAACGTCTCGGTGGACCCGAGGTCAGCCAACTGCTGGGCACCGGACTTCAGGGCGGCTTCGAGGTCGACGGCGTCGGCGAGGTCGAGAGTCGCGGAGACCTCGACGGTCCCGGCGGTGGAAGCGGCGTCGAGGTAGACATCGGCGTGCCGGCCTTCGGCCGCAGCCTGGCGGCGGCGTTCGGCCTCGAGGGGGTCGTGCTCGTCGCGCGCGGCGTCCACGGCCCGGTCGATCTGGGTGAACGCGCAGGAGTGGAGGAAAGGGGCCAAGGCCTTATCGACCGCAGCAGCGCCCTCCATCGACAGTGACCTGGTCTGGTCGGCAACCCGGAAGGCCAGCCAGACGGGGATCTCGAGCTTCACGACGCGGGCGTAGATCCGCGGGAGCCGGTAGCGAAGCTCGAGGGCCCTGCCGAGGTAGGCCAGACCACTGTCGGAAGTACGGCCGATGGACAGCGCGAGGTCGAGGGCGGCGTACTCGGCGACCACGGGTGCACCGACGCCGGCGAGCTGCAGGGGCGGTTCGTCGTTCCAGTCGTGGAGCTCAGCGGCCTCGGTGTCGCCAGCGGTGTGGGCGGCGGCCCAGTCGAGGACGGCGTTGAGCTTGTTGACCTCGTCGCGACTGATCTCCAGGCAGGCGCCTCGGACCGACTCGAGCAGCGGGTCGCTGCTCGTGGTCTGGGTGGTCCGGTGGGTGCTGGGCATGGTCTGATTCTAGAGGTCGCCACCGACAATTCGCTGGTACGTTCGAGGCGGCTGTTAGGCCCCGGCCGCCTTTCTCAACCAGTGGCCCGGTCCGGCATACCGGCTGCGGGGATCTCGACACGCCGGGCCGTAGCCGGCCCGTCGGCTCGATCACCGTGGGGTGGCGTCCGGCGTACCGACGCCGCTGCGGTTCGGCTGCGGTCGGTGCACCATGGGGTCATGGCTGAGCCGGTCTTCGTGCTGCACGACCACCGCAAGCCCCGTCCCCACTTCGACCTGCGGCTCGAGGAGGACGGGGTGCTGCGGTCGTGGGCGGTACCGAAGGGGATGCCGACCGACAGTCGGCACGACCGGCTGGCGGTCGCGGTGGCCGACCACGACCTCGAGCACGCGACGTACACCGACGAGCACAAGAGCATCGCCGACCACGGCACCTGGGCGCTGGTCGACCGCAGCGACCGGCGGTTCGTGTTCGACCTCAACGGGCAGGACGGCGTACGGCGGTACGCGCTGATCGACACCGGTCGCGACTGGCTGCTGCACCTGGTCAAGCAGCAGCCCTGACGGGATCAGTCGTCACGCTCGACCCGGAGCACCTCGCCGGTGACCGCGTCGACGACGACGGTCTGCTCGTCGGCGGTGTTCTCGTCGAGCTGGACGTCCCAGGTGGCCTGGCCGTCGTCGAGCTCGAGGTCGAGGCCGTCGACCGTGCCGCCGGGGACCTCGGTGCGGGCGGTGGCGAGCGCGGCGTCGTAGGTGACGGTGGCGTCCTGCAGCAGCGTGCGGCGCTCGGCGAGGTCGTCGGTGTCGTCGCTGTCATCGGTGTCGACGACCGGTCCGCGGGTGACCTGGGTGCCGTCGGCACTGACCGTCAGGTCGGACTCGGTGCCGTCGGGCGCCACCACGCTGACGTCCCAGGCACCGTTGTCGAGGTCGATCGAGAAGACGGTGCCGTCGACCTCGCCGAGCGCGGTCGCGGCGGCAGCGGCGAGGGCGTCGTCGCCGACGGGCGCGGCCGTGGTGTCCGGCGCGGCCGGGGTCGTCGTGCCGGCTGCGGCGGACGAGGTGGAGGACGCCGTCGACGCGGCCGGCGTGCTGTCGGTGGACGAGGAGTCGTCGCCGCCGCAGGCGACGAGGGTGAGGACGAGGGGGGCACTCACGAGGGCGAGCAGGGCGGTGCGGGTGCGGCGGGCGTTCATGGGTTTCTCCGTGACGGTCGGGGTGTCTCGATCAGTACGTCGTCAGCGTGCGCGAGGGCCGCTCAACGGCACGCGAAACAGACCTCAAGGGCAGGCAAAGGGAACTGATTGGGACGATCGAGGGCGGGTCACTACCCTGGGAGCACAGGCGCTCGAGCCGTCATCAGCGGCAAGCCTCCGGAAGAACCGGTCCCGCACGCCAGCGGGCACCTCACTAGAACCGGAACCCGATGAAGTGGTCGTCGTCCCCGGACGGCGGCAACCGAGGTGGTACCGCGGTCCCGTTCCCCCGGGGTCGTCCTCGTGAGACACGAGCTGACGACGTACCCCACCGCAGGAGCCCACGATGCCCTACCCCGCCAACGACCCCGACCGACGCGTCCCGTCGAGCCCGCGGTTCCCCGAGATCGAGGAGCGGGTGCTCGACTTCTGGCAGCAGGACGGCACCTTCCAGGCGAGCGTCGACCAGCGCGAGGCGGGTGACGACGGCAGCAACGAGTTCGTGTTCTACGACGGACCGCCCTTCGCCAACGGCCTGCCCCACTACGGCCACCTGCTCACCGGCTACGTCAAGGACGTCGTCCCGCGCTACCAGACCATGCGCGGGCGCCGGGTCGAGCGCCGGTTCGGCTGGGACACCCACGGGCTCCCGGCCGAGCTCGAGGCGATGCGGCTGGCCGGCATCAAGACGACCGACGAGATCCTCGAGCTCGGCATCGAGAAGTTCAACGAGCTCTGCCGCGACTCGGTGATGAAGTACACCGGCGAGTGGCGCGACTACGTCACCCGCCAGGCGCGCTGGGTCGACTTCGACAACGACTACCGCACCATGAACCCCGACTACATGGAGTCGGTCATGTGGGCGTTCAAGCAGCTGCACGACAAGGGCTACGTCTACGAGGGCTTCCGCGTGCTGCCCTACTGCTGGAACGACGAGACGCCGCTGTCCAACCACGAGCTGCGGATGGACGACGACGTCTACCAGAACCGGCAGGACCCGGCGGTCACCGTCGGCCTGCGCCTGACCAGCGGTCCGGCCGAGGGCGCGCACGCGCTGGTGTGGACGACGACGCCGTGGACCCTGCCGTCCAACCTGGCCATCATGGTCGGCTCCGAGATCACCTACGTCGTCGTCGAGGCTCCCGTGCCCGGCACCGAGAGCACTGCTCGCTTCCTCATCGCCGAGGCGCGGCTGGCGGCGTACTCCCGCGAGCTGGGTGACGAACCGACCGTCGTCGCGCGGCACACCGGTGCTGAGCTGGTCGGCAGCACCTACGTGCCGCCATTCACCTACTTCGCGGGCCACGCCAACGCGTTCCGCGTCGTCGCGGCCGACGACGCGGTGACGACGACCGACGGTGTCGGCCTGGTGCACACCGCCGGCGCCTTCGGTGAGGTCGACAAGGAGGTCACCGACCGCGAGGGCATCGAGGCCGTCATGCCGGTGGGCAAGGACGGCAAGTTCACCGCCCCGGTCGACGACTACGCCGGGTTGCTCGTCTTCGACGCCAACCTGCAGATCATCGACGACCTCAAGGCGGCCACGCGCGGCGAGGCCGCCGCGTCGGTCAGCCCGGGCACGATCCTGCTGCGCCGCGAGACCTACGACCACTCCTACCCGCACTGCTGGCGCTGCCGCGAGCCCCTGATCTACAAGGGCGTCTCGTCGTGGTTCGTCGAGGTGACGGCGTTCAAGGACCGGATGCTCGAGCTCAACCAGCAGATCAACTGGGTGCCCGACCACATCCAGGACGGCCAGTTCGGCAAGTGGCTCGAGAACGCCCGCGACTGGTCGATCACGCGCAACCGGTTCTGGGGCAGCCCGGTGCCGGTCTGGGTGAGCGACGACGCGGCCTACCCTCGCGTCGACGTCTACGGCTCCTTCGCCGAGCTCGAGCGCGACTTCGGCCGGGTGCCGACCAACAAGGACGGCGAGCGCGACCTGCACCGGCCGTTCGTCGACGAGCTCACGCGGCCCAACCCCGACGACCCGACCGGGCGGTCGACGATGCGCCGCGTGACCGACGTGCTCGACGTGTGGTTCGACTCGGGCTCGATGAGCTATGCCCAGGTGCACTACCCGTTCGAGAACGAGGGCTGGTTCAAGGACCACTTCCCGGCCGACTTCATCGTCGAGTACATCGGCCAGACCCGCGGCTGGTTCTACACGCTGCACATCCTGGCCAGCGCGATCTTCGACAAGCCGGCGTTCCAGAACTGCATCAGCCACGGCATCGTGCTCGGCAGCGACGGCAACAAGATGAGCAAGTCGCTGCGCAACTACCCCGACGTCAGCGAGGTCTTCGACCGCGACGGCGCCGACGCGATGCGCTGGTTCCTGATGTCGAGCCCGATCCTGCGCGGCGGCAACCTCGTCGTCACCGAGCAGGGCATCCGCGACTCGGTGCGCCAGGTGATGATCCCGCTCTGGAACAGCTGGTACTTCCTCCAGCTCTACGCCAACGCGGCCGGTGCCGACGTCGTCGGGTCGACCGCGTCGACGAACCTGCTGGACCGCTACGTGCTGGCCAAGTGCCGCCAGTACGTCGAGGAGATGACCACCGCCCTCGACGACTACGCCGTCGCCGAGGCGTGCGACGCCACGCGCGGCTTCCTCGACGTCCTGACCAACTGGTACATCCGGCGTTCGCGCGGTCGCTTCTTCGACGAGGACACCGAGGCGTTCGCGACGCTGCACTCCGTGCTCGAGACGGTCTGCCGCGTCACGGCCCCGCTGCTGCCGCTGACGACCGAGGAGGTCTGGCAGGGTCTGACCGGAGGCCGGTCGGTGCACCTCACCGACTGGCCCGACGTGTCGACCCTGCCGGCCGACGACGCCCTCGTCGCGGCGATGGACCAGGTGCGTGAGGTCTGCTCGGCGACCTCGGCGCTGCGCAAGGCGGCGTCGCTGCGCAACCGGCTGCCGCTGTCCGTGCTGACCGTCGTGGTCGCGGATCCCCAGTCCCTGCAGGGATTCGAGTCGATCGTGGCCGACGAGGTCAACGTCAAGGCCGTGCGGCTGCTGGCCGCCGACAGCGACGAGGCGGCGGCCTACGGCGTCGAGCAGAAGCTCACCGTCAACGCTCGCGCCGCGGGTCCGCGCCTGGGCCGCGAGGTCCAGGTCGCGATCAAGGGCTCGAAGTCGGGGGACTGGTCGGTCGCCGACGACGGCACCGTCACCGCCGGTGGTCTCGCGCTGGTCGAGGGGGAGTACACCCTCGACACGGTCGCCGGGTCCTCCGACGCGTCGGCTGCCGTGGGCGTGCTGCCCGGTGGTGGCTTCGTGGTGCTCGACACCGCGGTCACCCCCGAGCTCGCCGCCGAGGGACTCGCCCGCGACCTGGTGCGTGCCGTCCAGCAGGCCCGGCGCGACGCCGGCCTCGACGTCTCGGACCGGATCGCGCTGGTGGTGACCGGCAGCCAGGCCGTCGCCGACGCGGTCCGCGACCACGAGGCCCTCGTCACCGGCGAGACGCTCACGACGTCGTACGAGATGGTCGTCGGCACGGCCGACCCGTCCGGCGCCACCCTCGGCGACGGCGAGCAGGTCGCCATCACCGTCACCAGGTCCTGACCACGCTGACCCGTCGCGTCCACGCGACGGATCAGCGTTCAGGCGCCGAGGCGGCGGTAGGCGCGGGCCGAGAGGGGCACGAAGACCGCGATGAAAACCGCAGGCCAGGCCAGGGCGAGCAGGAGGGCGTGGTCGGCGAGCAGGCCGCCGGTCGACGGGGTGGTGCCGGTCGGGTTGCCGAACAGGTCGCGACAGGCCGCCGCGGTGGCCGAGACCGGGTTGAGGTCGGCGAGCGCGGCCAGCCACGACGGCATCGTCTCGGGCGGGACGATGACGCCGGACAGGAAGCCGACCGGCCAGACCAGGACCTGGACCGCCATCAGGGCACCCTCGACGCGGAAGGTCAGGCCGAGGAACACCCCGACCCACAGCACGGCCAGGCGCAGCCAGAGCAGCAGGGCGACGCCGACGACGACCGCACCCGCGCCGCCGTCGACGCGCCAGCCGACGAGCAGCCCGCCGACCATGAGCACGGCGAGCTGGAGGGCCGAGCTGAGGAGGTCGGCGCCGGCACGGCCGAGGGGCACGGCGACCCCGCTCATCGGCAGCGACCGGAACCGGTCGGTGATGCCCTTGCGGGCGTCGGCGGTCATCGCGGCCATCGTGGTCTCGATCCCGAACATCATCGACAGCGCGAACATCCCGGGCAGCAGGTAGGCGAGGTAGTCACCGCCGCCGGGCAGCTCCACCGCGCCACCGAACAGGTAGCCGAAGACGAGCACCAGCATCACCGAGAAGGCGACGCCGAACACCGGGGTCCAGGGCTCGCGGCGCCAGTGCCGCAGGTCGCGCTCGGTGAGCAGCCAGCTCTCGCGGGTGGCGGCGAGGAGGGTCGTCATGCTGCTCCCTCGGTGAGGTGCAGGAAGACGTCGTCGAGGCTGGGCTGGCGCAGGCCGACCTCGACGTCGTCGATCCCGGCGTCGGTCAGGGCACGTCGCGCCGACTCGACGTCGGCGCCCGGGGCCAGGGTGAGGACGGGCTGGTCGCCGCCGAGGCGGCTCTTGAGCTTCGCAGCGATGCCCTCGGCGATCACGCGGCCAGCGCCGATGACGGTGATCCGGTCGGCGAGGCGGTCGGCCTCGTCGAGGTGCTGCGTCGTCAGCAGCACGGTCGTCCCGGTGGCAACGACGTCGCGCACCATCGACCAGACCTCCGCGCGTCCGCGGGGGTCGAGGCCGGTCGTGGGCTCGTCGAGGAAGAGCAGCGTCGGGGTCAGCAGCAGGCCGGCGGCGATGTCGAGGCGGCGTCGCATCCCGCCGGAGTAGGTCGCCACCGGTCGGCGGGCGGCCTCGGTGAGGCCGAACCGCTCGAGCAGCTCGTCGGCCCGGGCCCGGGCGGCGGGTCGGTGCAGGCCGAGCAGGCGTCCGAACAGCTCGAGGTTCTCCTGGCCGTGGAGCACCTCGTCGACGGCGGTGGCCTGGCCGACCAGGCCGATGGCGCGGCGCACCTCCTTGGGGCGCCGGCGCACGTCGTGGCCGGCGACGAGCACCTCGCCCTCGTCGAGGCGGGTCAGGGTGGCGAAGATGCGCACGGCCGTGCTCTTGCCGGCGCCGTTGGGGCCGAGCAGCGCGTGCACGTGGCCAGCGGCGACCTCGAGGTCGAGCCCGTCGAGGGCGGTGGTGGCGCCGTACCGCTTGCGCAGGCCGCGGGCGAGGAGGGGTGGGGTCATCGGTACTCCAATTCCGTACGTTGTACGAGGATGAACGTGCGGACCGTACCATTTGTTCCGTACGCCGTACGGGAAAGTTAGGGTGGGCCGGTGACCGACCCGGACCCGATGCTGCCGCTCCTCTGGCGCGGGCTCGTGGACCAGCCCGCCGCGGCCCCGAAGCGCGGGCCCAAGCAGAAGGTCAGCGTCGACGAGGTCGTCGACGCCGGCGTCGAGGTCGCCGACACCGAGGGCCTCGCCGCGCTGTCGATGCGCGGGCTGGCCCAGCGCCTCGGGCTGGGCGCGATGTCGCTCTACACCTACGTCCCGGGTCGCGACGAGCTCGTCGTGCTCATGGTCGACCAGGTCCTCGGCCGCGGCGACCGCCCGACCCTCCCCGCCGACGTACGACGGCGCCTGGAGCTGGTGGCCGAGACCGCGCTCGCCGACTACCTCGCCCACCCGTGGCTGCTCGAGGTCGCCGGCCTGCGCGCCTGGCTCGGGCCGCACGCGGCCGACCGCTACGAGTGGCAGCTGACGGCCGTCGACGGCCTCGGGCTGGGCGACGTCGAGATGGACCAGACCGTCGCGCTGCTCGACGGGATCGCGGCGACGACGGCCCGCGCCGTGCAGGAGGTGCGCGCCGCCGAGCGCCGTTCCGGCCTGACCGAGCTGCAGTGGTGGGAGGCCAACGCCGACGCGCTGGGGGAGGCGATGGCCGGGCGCGACTACCCGCTGGCCGGCCGGGTCGGGCAGGCGGCGGGCGAGCTCTACCAGGCGGCGACCGACCCCGACCGCCAGTTCCGCTTCGGCCTCGCCCGCATCGTCGACGGTCTCCTCGTCCACCTGGACCGCGAAAAATCACGCTGACCCGTCGTAGATCTACGACGGGTCAGCGTGAGGGGGGTCAGAAGCCGGTGCGGACCGAGGTCAGCCGCGGGTCGTTGAGGCGGAGGGCCTCGCCGGGGAGCAGCTCGGTGCAGCGCAGGCTGACCGGGAGCGAGGCGTCGGGCACCGTGACGACCTGCTGGAGCGTGAAGGACGAGAGCTCGCCGGGCTGGGCGTTGGGGGCCAGAGCGAAGCGGGCCTCGGTGAGCACCTCGCCGCCCTGGACGAGACCGCAGCGGTTGCTGATGCCGGGGACGGTGGCGTTGGTGTTGTCGAGCACGCCGGAGGCGGTGACGAGCTGGGTGCCGGGGACGATCGGGACGCTCAGCAGGACCGGGCACGTGGCCAGGGCGGTGTCGGCGCAGGCCGGGACCTCGATGCCGGTCGAGTCGTCGAGGTCGACGACGACCGCGGTCCGCGACTGCGGCCGGAGGTCGCCGCGGGTGAGGCTGCCGTTCTTGACGTCGACGCTCGCCACGGTGCCGTCCTTGATCTGCTGGCCGGTGATCAGCTTGGCGGCGCTGGCCGAGCCGGCGACCGACACCGTGACGACGGCGACGGCGAGGAGGAGGGCGGGGACGAGGCGGATGCTGCGGTTCACGGTGTGTCCTTCGGGGATGGGAGCCGCTCCGTCGCGGCCCCGGTGACCCGACCCTCGTCGCTCGGACACCCCCCGCGCATGAGGGATCGACCCCCAAACCCCGACCCTGCGAGAATCACGACCATGACCCGCGGTGACGGCATCGTGACCTGGCAGGACCTCTGCATCGACGCGCTCGACGTCGGCGCCCAGTCGCGGTTCTGGGCGGCGGTGAGCGGGCTCGGTGTCGCCGGTCCCGTCGTGCACCGGCGCCTCGAGGGGCCCACGCCGCGACACATGCTGTGGGTCAACCGCGTCGACCGGCCCCACCGCGTCAAGAACCGGGTCCACCTCGACATCGACTGCGGCTCGGTCGACGAGCTGGTCGCCCTCGGCGCGCGGGTGCTGGCGCCGTCAGCGGAGACCGGCCTCGGGTGGACGCTGATGGCCGACCCCGAGGACAACGAGTTCTGCGCCTTCGTACGGGCGCCCGACGCGGTCCCCGACTACCGCATCCACGGGATCGGGGTCGACTGCGTCGACCCGGCGGCCCAGGCCCGCTGGTGGGGCGAGCGGTTCGGCGTCGAGCCGACCCACGAGGGCGAGGAGGGCGACGACTGGTGGACCCTCACCGGCGTCGCCGTCGACGACCGGATGACCCTCGACTTCAACGCGGTCCCCGAGCCGCGGACCGAGCCCAACCGGGTGCACTGGGACGTCGTCGGAAGCGTCGACGAGCTGCGGTCGCACGGGGCGACGTTCCTCTGGAAGCAGCCGAGCTGGACGGTGCTCGCCGACCCCGAGGGCAACGAGTTCTGCGTGTTCCCGCCGGGTTGAGCGTCAGCCGGCGAGCGTCAGCCGGCGAGCGTGAGCGCGCGGCCGTCGGGGGTCAGGTAGCCGCCGTCGTCGAAGAGGATGACGCCGTTGCACAGCCGGCACCAGCCCTGCTCGCTGTGGTCGGCCACGACGTGGGCCGAGCAGCAGGCGGTGGAGGTGGTGTCGGGACAGGCGGGCGAGTGGTTGCACATCGGCGTGCTCCTTGCCGGTGGGGGACCTCGTGCAGGTGGCGGGGTCCGACGGATTGGATCGTTCAAGCGATACCCCCATGGAACGCCTCCCCGGACGTTTCCGCAGCCGTTTTGCGTGATCTGTGGAGAACAGGGCGGCGACGGTCCGTCGACACCGGCTGGTTGACTACGCGTCGTGCCCCTCGACCTCTCCGCCGACGCCGTCACCCTGACCCGACAGCTCGTCGACATCGAGTCGGTCAGCCAGGACGAGCAGGCCATCGCCGACGCCGTCGAGGCCGCGCTCACCCCGTTGACCCACCTGACCGTCTCCCGTCGCGGCAACACCGTCGTGGCCCGCACCGACCTCGGGCGTGCCGAGCGCGTGGTCATCGCCGGGCACCTCGACACGGTCCCGCTCAACGCCAACCTGCCGAGCCGCCTCGACGAGGAGACCGGCCTGCTGCACGGCCTCGGGACGTGCGACATGAAGGGCGGCGACGCGGTCATCCTGCGGCTGGCCGCGACCGTCCCCGAGCCGGAGCGCGACGTGACCTACGTGCTCTACGAGTCCGAGGAGATCGACTCGGAGTTCAACGGCCTCAACAAGCTCTCGCAGAGCGACCCCGAGCTGCTCGCCGCCGACTTCGCGATCCTGATGGAGCCCTCCGACGCGGTGGTCGAGGCCGGCTGCCAGGGCACCCTGCGGGTCGAGGTCCGCACCACCGGCGAGCGCGCCCACTCGGCCCGCTCGTGGAAGGGCGTCAACGCGATCCACGGCGTCGCCGACGTGCTCGTCCGGCTGCAGGGCTACGAGGCGCGGCGTCCGGTCATCGACGGGCTGGAGTACCACGAGGGCCTCAACGCCGTCTCGATCCACGGCGGCGTCGCCGGCAACGTGATCCCCGACGAGTGCGTGGTCGAGGTCAACTTCCGCTTCGCCCCCGACCGCAGCGAGGCCGACGCCGAGGCGTTCGTCCGCGACTTCTTCGACGGCTACGACGTCCGCCTCACCGACACCGCGCCCGGCGCCCTCCCCGGTCTCGACCGGCCGGCGGCGAAGCAGTTCGTCGAGGCCGTCGGGGGACAGGTCAACCCCAAGTTCGGCTGGACCGACGTCGCCCGCTTCACCGTCCTCGGCGTGCCCGCCGTCAACTTCGGCCCCGGTGACCCGATGCTGGCCCACAAGCAGGAGGAGTTCGTGCCGGTCGCCCAGATCGAGCACTGCGAGCGCGTGCTGCGCACCTGGCTGGGCGGCACCGACCAGCCGGCCGAGGAGGGGGAGCGATGAAGTCCAAGGCCAAGGGGCCGGTCATCCAGCGCCGCGCGCAGGTCGACGGCACCACCACCGACCAGCGGCTGCTCGACACCCGCGGCCCGAGCGACTGGGTCCACGCCGACCCGTGGCGGGTGCTCCGCATCCAGGCCGAGTTCGTCGAGGGCTTCGGCTCGCTCGCGGCCCTCGGTCCGGCGGTGTGCGTCTTCGGCTCCGCCCGCACCCCGGCCGACCACCCGTCGTACGCCCAGGGGGAGGAGGCCGGCCGCAAGCTCGTCGAGGCCGGCTTCGCCGTCATCACCGGCGGCGGCCCCGGTGCGATGGAGGCGGCCAACAAGGGTGCCTGCGAGGCCGGCGGGATGAGCGTGGGGCTCGGCATCGAGCTGCCCTTCGAGTCCGGGCTCAACGAGTGGGTCGACGTCGGGATCAACTTCCGCTACTTCTTCGTCCGCAAGACGATGTTCGTCAAGTACAGCCAGGGCTTCGTCGTGCTGCCCGGCGGTCTCGGCACCCTCGACGAGATGTTCGAGGCCCTGACCCTGGCGCAGACGCAGAAGGTCACCGCGTTCCCCGTCGTGCTGATCGGCGTCGCTTACTGGTCGGGGCTGCTCGCCTGGCTGCGCGAGACCGTGCTCGCCGACGGCAAGATCTCCGAGAGCGACCTCGACCGCCTGGTCCTCACCGACGACGTCGACGAGGCGGTGGCCCTGATGGTCGCCGCGCGGGAGGAGGACTCGTGACCTGGTTCTTCGCCGTCGTCGTCGTGCTCGCCATGGGCGGCATCGCCCTGGTGGCCTCGGGGCGCGGTGCCCCGATGGTCGACGAGTACGACGACCGCCCCGACGCGCTCGTCCCCGCCGACGGCGACCTCGGTCCGCACGACCTGCGCCGGGTGCGCTTCTCGATCACCTTCCGTGGCTACCGGATGTCGGAGGTCGACGCCCTGCTCTCGCGGCTCGCCAGCGAGATGGAGGCCGACCAGGCGTGGCAGCCGCCGGTGGATCCGGCTGTCGGTCCGGCTGTCGGTCCTGCTGACGAGCCGGCTGACGGCCCCGACCCGACCGTCACCCTGGCGAAGGAGACGGGGAGCCGACCGGACGACGTACCGCCCGGGTGAGACACTGCCGGGCGTGTCCCCGGTCATCGTCCACGTGCTCACCGCGCTGGCGGCGGTCGTGGTCGTGCTCACCCGGCTCCGGCTGCGCCGCAACCGCGACGGGGCGGGCCGCGCGGCGATCGCACGGGGTCCCGTCGGGGTGCACACGGTCGCCGGCGTCCTCGCCGTGGTCACATGGGTCGCGTTCCTCGTCACCAGCGGCCACGTCTCCGAGTCCACGTCGACGCTGCTCGGCCTCGCCGGTCTCGTGCTCTGGTGGATCGTGGTCGTCGCGGGCCTGCTGATCCTGGTGCGCTGGCTGCCGGTGCGCGGCAAGCACGCCACCGCCGCCGTCGAGGACTCGTGGTCCAACGGACCCGGGCTCTCCGTGCTCGGCCACGTCGGCATGGTGGTCGGCGTCGTCGTGTTCACCTATGCCTACCTGGTCAAGGCGGTCTGATGCTGCGTCTCTCCCGGCTCCTCGTGCTGGTGCTGCTCGCCACCGGGCTGGCCGTCCCTCTCCGCACCTCGCCCGCCGCCGTCGCGTCCGCGCGCGAGCCGGCGGCGTTCGAGAAGCGGGTGGTGGGCCGCTCGGTCGACGACCGGCCGATCGTGGCCTACCACCTCGGCGATCCCGACCAGCCGAAGGTCGAGACCGTCGTGCTGTTCTCGACGATGCACGGCAACGAGGGCGCCACCCGCCGGGCCCTGAGCGCGCTGGTCCAAGGGCCGACCGTGGTCGGTCTCGACCTGTGGGTGGTGCCGGTCTACAACCCCGACGGCCTCGCCGCCGGGTCGCGACGCAACGCCCGCGGCGTCGACCTCAACCGCAACTTCCCCTACCGCTGGGCCGACCTCGACGGCAACTACGAGTCCGGCAGCAAGGCGGCCTCGGAGCCCGAGACCCGCGCCATCATGCGGTTCCTGCGCGACGTCGACCCCGACTGGCTGCTCAGCTTCCACCAGCCGCTCAACGGCGTCGACACCGACACCAAGCGCCCGGCCTTCGCCCGCCGGGTCGCCCGCGCCCTCGGCCTCCCCACCCGCACCCTCGACTGCGGCGGGGTCTGCCACGGCACCATGACCGGCTGGTTCAACCACCACTTCAAGGGCACGGCGCTCACCGTCGAGTACGGCGCCAGCCCCTCGCGCCGCCACCTCACCCGTGTCGTCCCCGACCAGATCCTGAGCATCTTCGGTGCCGGGCGTGGGGTGCGGTCGTTCGCTCCGGCGGGGTTCTGAGCGCGCCTGTACGTCGGCTTGGATACGAGCGCGGCGGGCCTCGAGGCTTTCGCTTCCGTCGGGCCTCACGTGGTCCGGGTCGGGTGGCCGCGCGCGTAGCAGACCGCGTCTCGGCGTCAAGGACGCCTGCGGCGCCGCTACGCGGTCGCTGCGCGATCCTTGACCCCGAGCCTCTCGCGGTCTGCTACTCGGCGCGCAACGGCGAGGCCTCGCAAGCTCGGCTCGCCGTCGCTTGCGTGGCCACCCGACCCGGCGGTGAGTGAGCCACCGTTCCGGTCGTTCTCAGGGCACGGTTCGGTGGCGTGCTCACCGCCGGGTCAGGCCGGGCCGGGTGGGCGGTGCGTGAGCCACCGTTCCGGGCGATACGAGGTGCCGGTTCGGTGGCTGACGCACCGCCGGCCTGGGTCGGGGAGCCCGCGAGGTGAGGTTCTTGGACAAAACTCCCGCTTCTGCACCGAAGCTTCGTAGGAGAACCGGGAGAAACGTCGGGCAAGCGTGACGGCTGGGACACATGAGGGCTGTCCGCGCCTGACGAGGGCGCGGCGGAGCCCGCCCTTGTCTGCGCCCTGAGCATCCCGGGAGAGGCTCGCTGTCACGGACGCCGAAGGCGCCGCGAAGCGGGCGCCGCAGGCGATCCTTGACAGGGAGGCCCGGGATGCTAAGCGCGCGGACAGCCCGACACGGAATGACCCGAGGACGAGCGAGACCGTCCCATCCCGACGTACGAACCCCTCACCGCCCCTCGAACACCGGCTTCTCCTTGGCCACGAACGCAGCGACGGCGGCGCGGTGGTCGGCGGTGGCGCCGGTCTTCGTCATCATCGCGCTCTCGAGCTCGAGCGCCTCGGTGAAGGTGACGCCGGCGGCGTAGGACACCGAGCGACGCATGGCGCCGAGGGCGACGGTGGGGCCGGCGGCGAGGCGGGCGGCGACCGACGCGACCTCGTCGGCGAACGAGTCGGCGGCGACGACGGACGTGGCCAGCCCGAGCTCGAGGGCCTCGGCGGCCTTGACAGTGCGGGGGAAGTAGAGCAGCTCCATCGCCTTGGCCCGGCCGACGAGCAGCGGCAGGTGGTAGGACGCGCCGGTGTCGCAGGACAGGGCGACGTTGGCGAAGGCCAGGTTGAAGCCGGCGGTATCGGCCAGGATGCGCAGGTCGCAGGCGAAGGCGAGGGACGCACCGGCGCCGGCGGCGACGCCGTTGACGGCCGCGATGACGGGCTTCTCAATGGCGGCGAGGGCCGTGACGATCGGGTTGTAGTGCTGGTCGACGGTGGTGAACAGCGCGTCGCTGCCGCCGTTGTCGAGCAGCTGGATGTGCTCCTTGAGGTCCTGCCCGGTGCAGAAGGCGCGGCCGGTGCCGGTGAGGACGACGCAGCGCGCGGCCGGGTCGGCGGCCACCTGGGTGACTGTCTCGAGGAGCAGCTCCTTCGTCGCGATGTCGAGGCTGTTCATCGCGTCCGGCCGGTTGAGGGTGATGGTGGCGACCCCGTCGGTGAGGTCGAGGAGGACGGGTACGTCGGTGGGTCCGGCAGTCATGTCAGGGGAGTCTGCCACTGGTCGCGTGCGACACGACGGGGCGAGAGGGAGCGGTAGTGGTGCGGTGGCGTACCTCGATAGGGGATAATGGCTCACACATGAGCGACGGCGCTGTCGTCCTGCTCCGAGCACGACATGGAAGAGGTGCCGCATGGCGGCAATGAAGCCGCGGACAGGCGACGGTCCGCTGGAAGTCACCAAGGAAGGTCGAGGCATCGTCATGCGCGTGCCCCTCGAGGGCGGTGGCCGCCTGGTGGTCGAGCTCAACGCCGAAGAGGCCGGCGCCCTGGGCGACGCCCTCAAGAACGTCGTCGGGTGACCTCGGGCGCAGCAGCCCCGATCACCAGGCCGACCCTGCCGAGCCAGGTCTCGCCGCCTGACGTCGCCCTGACCCGACAGCCGCTCCACGCCCTCACCGGCGTGGACGTCGTCGCGCTCCCCGTCCTCCCGGGCGTGCCCGGTGACGACGGCGAGACGACGGTGCCGCTGCTCGGTCCGGGTGCGGCCGAGCTGGCGGACGACCTCGGGCTCGACCTGGTGGCCATCGCCGAGGCCGCGCAGGCCACCGGCGAGGTGGGCGAGGTCGTGACCGTGCCGGTGCCGCTGGGCGGCCCCGACAACGCCGACCTCCGGATGGTGCTGCTCGTCGGCGTCGGCCAGGGCCGACCCGTCGACCTGCGCCGTGCGGGGGCCGTCGTGGCCCGTGCCACCCGCAACCGCGACGCCGTCGCGACCACGATCGCGGCGCTCGACCCCGAGCGCGGCATCGAGTCGTTCGTCGTCGGGGTCATGCTCGGCTCGTTCGGCTTCGCCTGGCGCTCCGCCCCTCCCGAGCACGTCCCGGTCACCCGGGTGGTGCTCGCCGGGCTCCCGGCCTCGGCCGACGAGGTCGATCGCGCCGCGCTCGACCGTGCCGTCGCGATCGGCGGTGCCGGCTGGCGGGCGCGCACGCTCGCGACCGTGCCCTCCAACCTCAAGAGCCCCGCCTGGCTGGCCGAGCAGGCCGAGCAGCTGGCCGACGAGGCCGGGCTCACCTGCCGCACCTGGGACGACGAGCAGCTGCGCGCCGAGGGCTTCGGCGGCATCATCGGCGTCGGCCAGGGCTCGGCGACGCCGCCTCGGCTGATCCGTCTCGACTACGCGCCGGCCAAGAGCAACCGTCGTACCCCCACCGTCGTGCTGGTCGGCAAGGGCATCACGTTCGACACCGGCGGCATCTCCATCAAGCCCGCCCAGGGCATGGTCGCGATGAAGCGCGACATGACCGGCGGTGCCGTCGTCCTCGCGACGATGGCCGCGCTGGCCGCCGTCGGCTGCCCGGTCAAGGTCGTCGGGCTCGTGCCCGCGGCCGAGAACGCCGTCTCCGGCAGCGCCACCCGCCCGGGCGACGTGCTGCGCCACTACGGCGGCCGCACCTCCGAGGTCACCAACACCGACGCCGAGGGACGCTTGGTGCTCGCCGACGCGCTGGCCTACGCCGTCGCCGAGCTGTCGCCGGCCGCCATCGTCGACGTCGCGACCCTGACCGGCGCCGTCAAGGTCGCCCTGGGTCAGCAGGTCGGTGGGCTCTTCGCCTCCGACGACGCCCTGGCCGAGGCGCTGCTCGACTCCGGCGAGACGGCGGGCGAGCCGTTCTGGCGGTTCCCCCTCTTCGCGGGCTACGAGGACAAGCTGGCCTCCAAGGTCGCCGACGCCGACAACGGCCCCTCGGGTCCCGGCTCGATCATGGCCGCACTGTTCCTCCAGCACTTCGTCGGCGACGTCCCGTGGGCCCACCTCGACATCGCGTCGGTCGGTGACGCCCCCGAGGACAGCTATGAGTGGACCGCCGGTCCCACCGGCTTCGGGGCCCGCGCCCTGCTGACCTGGCTCGGGTCGGCCGACCCGCTCGCCGGCGTCCGGACCTCCTGACATGAGGTCGCTGACCATCCGCTGGTCGCTGGCGGACGCCCCGGCCGGGGTCGAGGAGGAGCTGGCCTCCTACGTCGAGTCGACCTCCCACGCCCGCTTCACCGGCATGGCCGGCCTGCGCTACAAGACCTGGCGCGTACGACCGGGCGAGTGGTTCGAGGGGCACTACGTCTTCGTGTCCGACGAGGCGCGCGCCGAGTTCGAACGCACCTTCACCGAGGGCGCCGCCGAGGCGCCCGGCACCCGCATCGTCGGCAGCCTCCCGGTCCTCATCGAGGCCTCCGAGGTCGTCGCCGTCGCCGAGGGCTGGGACGGGTTCCAGCCCGCCGCCCGCGCCTGACGGCGAGTCGATCGGCCTGGGTGCGCCCCTCACCAGGTCTCGACACCGGTTCGCGCCGGAGCAAGCTCCGTCGGCGACCCGGATGCTCGACCACCATCAGGACGCCTGACCTCGTTCCTCGGTCAGGCGTCCTCGGGCAGCCACTCCTTCTTGGCGAGGAGCAGGCCGTCGCCGACGGGGAGCAGGAGCGGCACCAGGCCCTCGTGCTCGGAGACGGCGCGGGTGAGGTCGCGGACGGCGACCGTCTGCTCGTCGCGTTGCGCGGGGTCGGCGACCTTGTCGTGCCACAGCGCGTTGTCGAAGACCACGACGCCGCCGGGGCGGAGCAGGCGCAGGGCCTCGGTGAGGTAGGCGGTGTACTCCGTCTTGTCGCCGTCGGCGAAGACGATGTCGTAGTGGGCGTCGGTCAGCCGGGGTAGCACGTCGAGCGCGGAGCCCGGAATGGTCCGCACCCGCTGCTGCGCGAAGCCGGCCTCGGTGAAGGCCTCCCGCGCCAGCCGCTGGTGCTCGGCCTCGAGGTCGACCGTCGTCAGGACGCCGTCGGGGCGCATCCCGCGGAGCAGCCACAGCCCGGAGACACCGGTGCCGGTCCCGATCTCGACGACCGCGCGGGCCTCGAGCACCGACGCGAGGAACCGCAGCGCGGCCCCGCCGCCGCTGCCGATCGCGGTGACGCCGACCTCGTCGGCCCGCTCGCGCGCGGCGGCGAGGACGTGGTCCTCGGCCACGTAGGTCTCGGCGAAGGTCCAGGAGGTCGCGGCGATCGGGGGAGTCGGCGTGCTCGGCATGGCTCGACGCTATCGCCCGGACGCCCTCGGACCCGGGAACACTGGCCGGTGGTCGCTCGTTGCTTGCCTGTGTGAGGGCGACTCACAGCGAACCCTCAGCCCCGACCACTACCGTCCGAGGACACCCGATGCCGAGCCCGCGACGACGTACCGACCAGGAAAGGGCGACCGTGACCGATCCCGCTCCCCAGCAGGGCGTCCCGACCTGGGACGAGATCGTCGAGCGCCACTCCGACCGCGTCTACCGCCTCGCCTACCGCCTGACCGGCAACCGCCCCGACGCCGAGGACCTCACGCAGGAGGTCTTCGTCCGGGTCTTCCGCTCGCTGTCGTCCTACACGCCCGGCACGTTCGAGGGCTGGCTGCACCGCATCACCACCAACCTCTTCCTCGACCAGGCCCGCCGCAAGCAGCGGATCCGCTTCGACGCCCTGTCCGACGAGCGTGCCGACCGGCTCTCGAGCCCGTCGCCCGCGCCCGACACGGCCTACGCCGACCGCACCTTCGACGACGACGTCGAGCGCGCCCTGGCCACCCTGCCGCCCGACTTCCGCGTCGCGGTCGTGCTCTGCGACGTCGAGGGCCTGACCTACGAGGAGATCGCCGGCATCCTCGGCGCCAAGCTCGGCACGGTCCGCTCCCGCATCCACCGCGGCCGCGCCATGCTGCGCACCGCCCTGGCCCACCGCGCCCCGACCGAGGGTCGCGCGCGCTACTCCGGCCCCACCCCGACCCCCGAGACCGTCGGGGAGGGGAACGCCCGATGAGCATGGTCAACGGAGGCCACCTCGGCCGGCGGGTCAGCGACCTGCTCGACGGACAGCTGCCGCCCGCCGAGGCCGACGCCGCCTGGGCCCACGTCCACACCTGCCACGCCTGCCGCGACGACGTCGAGCGCGAGGGCTACGTCAAGACGCGGCTCTCGTCGCTGTCCTACGACGACGGCCCGGCCGGCTGCGCCCCCGACCACCTCAAGGGCGCCCTGCTCGGGATGCCCCCGGGCGACTGCTTCCTCGGCGGCGGCATGGGTGCCTCGCACGACCTGACGATGACCAACCGCAGCCGCTCCCGGCGCGGGATCGCCGGCATCGCCGCCCTCGGTGGCGGGGCCGCCGGTGCCGCGGTCATGGGCGTGCTCGCCCTCGGCGCGGCTTCCCCGGCCGACATCCCGGTCCCCGAGCGCCGCCAGCAGCCGGTGTCCCACGTGACCCCCAGCCCCGTGCCGCCGCGCACTCCCGCCAAGACCCCGGTGCGGCTCGACCGCTGACGCACCGCACCGCCCGGGCCATCCCCGGGAGGGTGGCGTCCCGTGACCAGCGACAGGCAATGATGGTGCGGTGACCGACCACGACCCCGAGCGCCACGACCCGGCGTACCCGGCCGAGCCGGCCGGGCCCGCTGCCGGGCCGGACGAGGCCCCCGAGTCGGGTGCGACGCAGCCGCTGTCGCTCGGTCAGCCCGCCGACCAGCCGGTCGACCAGCCGGTCGACCAGCCGGAGGCCCCCGTGTGGGCGCCGCCGTCGGGTCCGCTGCCGTCCGCGCCGGCCCAGCCGTGGTCCGACTACGCCCGCCGTACGCCGCCCTCGACCGGCTCGGTCGCCCAACCCACCAGCCACCGGGGTCGTCCCAGCCGGTGGCTGTGGCCCGCGGTCGCGGCCCTCGCGCTGCTGGTGGGGCTGCTCGGCGGCGTCGGCGGCAGCGTGATCTACCAGGAGGCGTCCGACGACGACGCCCCCGACGTCTATGAAGGCCTCTCCGACGACGACATCGTGGAGCTCCCGCCGGTCGAGGTCGGTGGCGTCACGGCCGTGGCTGACGCGGTGCTGCCGAGCACCGTGCAGATCATCGCGGAGTTCGACGGCCAGGACGAGGGTGCGACCGGCTCGGGCTTCGTGCTCGACAAGTCCGGCCACGTGATCACCAACAACCACGTCGTAGCGTCGGCGGCCGAGAGCAACGGCCCGGTCCGCGTCGTCGACCAGGACGGCAACTCCTACGAGGCGCGCATCGTGGGCCGCAGCCCCGTCTACGACCTGGCCGTCCTCGAGCTGCCCGACGACGCCGACCTGCAGCCCGCCTCCCTCGGCGCCTCGCGCCGACTCCGCGTCGGCGACGGCGTGGTCGCGATCGGCTCGCCGCTGGGCCTCAGCGCCACCGTCACCGCCGGCATCGTCAGCGCCCTCAACCGGCCCGTCTCCACCGGCAGCGCCAGCGACGACACGTCCTACATCAACGCCGTGCAGACCGACGCCGCGATCAACCCGGGCAACTCCGGTGGCCCGCTGGTCAACCTGCGCGGCCAGGTCGTCGGGGTCAACTCGGCCATCGCGACCAGCGGCGGCGCCACCAACGGTGAGGCCGGCAACATCGGCGTCGGCTTCGCGATCCCGGTCGAGCAGGTCCGCATCACCGCCGACCAGATCCTCAAGACCGGCCAGGCCCGCTACCCCGTCATCGGCGCGCAGGTCGGCGGGGCCGCGTCCAGCGGCGTCACCGGCGCCCAGCTGCGCTCGGTGCTCGCCGACACCCCCGCCGAGGACGCCGGCCTCGAGGACGGCGATGTCGTGACCGAGGTCGAGGGCCAGCGCGTCGTCGACGGCATCTCGCTGATCGTCAACATCCGCACCCACCAGCCGGGCGAGCGGCTCGAGTTCACCTACGTGAGGGACGGCGAGGAGCGCACGACCACGGTCGAGCTCGACAGCGAGGTGGGCTGAGCGGGCTCGCTAGTCGGCCTCGGCGTCGACGGAGTCCTCGGCGAACGGGTGCTCGTCGACGAACTCCCTGGTCGTCTCGTAGGCCCGGGCGATGTAGTCCTCGAGCTTGCTCGCCTCGACCCGCCACTGGCCGCGGCCGCCGATCTTGATGGCCTCGAGCTCGCCTCGACGCACCATCGCGTAGACCTGGGCGCTCGAGGTGTTGAGCACCTCGGCGACGTCGGCGAGGGTGAGGAAGCGCGGGGTGCCGGCCATGGGTCCATCGTCGCACCTCACCCGCCCCACGGGTCACCGCCGTTCCGAGCCTGTGGATGAACGGTTTCCTGGACGGCCCTCGACGTCCATGATGTCCGCGTGGCGAGGAATCTCGGGACCCCCGGCGGCCAGGTGCCGCCCGCCGTCCGCTCGACGTCCCCCGGTTGGCGCGACCCCCGGCTGTGGGTCGGCATCGCGATCGTCGCCGCGTCCGTGCTCGTCGGCACCCGGGTGCTCGCGTCGGCCGACGACACGGCCCAGGTGTGGGCGGTGGCGGACGAGGCGTCTGCCGGCCAGGAGCTGACGCAGGACGACCTCGAGGTCCGGCGGCTGCGGTTCGACGACGCGGCCGACCTCGACCGCTACTTCGAGGTCGGCGCCGACCTGCCCGACGACCTGACGCTGGCGCACGGGCTCGGGGCGGGCGAGCTCGTGCCGCGCTCGGCGGTCGGTGCGGCCGACGACGCCGACACCGTGACGATCTCGCTCGCGGTGAGCTCGTTGCTGGTGCCGAGCGGGGTGCGGCCGGGCTCGGTGGTGCACGTCTACGTCGCCGGCGAGGCGAGCGACCCGGGCGCCGGCGGCACCCGGGAGGAGCCGCGCGAGGCCGGCGTACCCGTCCTGGAGGGCGTGCGCGTCGTGGCGGCGGGCGCGGCCGACGAGTTCGGGGCCGGCGACCGGCAGGTCGAGCTGGCCGTGCCGGCCGAGGAGGTGGCGGGCTTCTACACGCTGGTCGGGAGCCTGACGACGCCCGTCGTCTCGCTGGGCCAGGTGAGCTGATGATCGTCGTCCTGGTCGTCGCCTCCGGCGCCGCCTGGGAGTCGCAGGCCCTCACCGTGCTCGCCGACCACTCCGGCACGGTCGTGCTCAAGCGGTGCGTCGACGTCGACGACCTGCTGGCGGCGGCCTCGTCCGGGCAGGCGCAGGCGGCCGTCCTCGGTCTCGAGTCGCGCGGCCTCGACGCCGACGCGGTCGCGCGCCTCGCCGGCCACGGGGTCCACCCGGTCGCCGTGGTCGCAGACGACCAGGCCGAGGGCGGCCGGGCCCGCGCCGGGCGCATCG
>NZ_JAURVJ010000071.1 GCF_030655615.1 Nocardioides sp. | reverse complement strand
GGCGGGCCACCGCCCTGGTCGAGGCCGCCGTCCTCGGCGGGGCCGTCGCTGCCGGTGTCCTGCTGGGCGACGCGGTCGCCGTCCGCACCGTCGTCGACGGCACCGGGCTCGTCCCCACCGGCTCGAGCCTGCCCTCGCTCGCTGCGGCGACGTCGCCGACCACGCCGGTCGTCACCGCTGTCGTCGTCGCGGTCGGCGCGGCACTGGTCGTCGCCGCCGGTGCGGCCGGCGTCCGCAGGCTCGGGACCCGTCGCAGCGAGCCGCGCACCCTGCTCCACGAGGTGGAGGAGACGACGTGACGATCCTCGTGCTCCTGCTGCGCGGCGTGCGGTCGCGCGCCCTGCTGTCGGGCGCCACGCTCGTGCTGATGGTGGTCGCGGTCGGGGGCACCGTGCTGGGCCCGGCCTTCCAGGACGCCGTCACGGCGTCGTACACGCTGACGCGCGTCGCCGAGACGCCCGCACCGCAGACCGCCCTGACGTTCGGCGCGACGCCCGGCCGCCGGGGGACCCTGGCCGACCTGGGCGAGCGGGCGGCGGCGGCCGTGACGGCCGAGCTGCCCGCGTCGTACGGCCCGCCCGAGGTGACCTACGTCGTCGGTCCGGTCTATCGCGGCGGCGACCTGGCGGAGTTCACCTTCGTCGGTCGCGACGGCGCCTGCGAGCTCCTCGAGATCGAGGGCCGCTGCCCCGAGACGACCGACGAGGTCCTCATCAACGAGGACAACATCGGCGGCCTGCGGCTGGGCGAGCGCACCCCCACGCCGGGCCTCGGCAACCCCGTCGTCGTCGGCTCCTACCGGACCCCCGACGACTCCGACGACTGGCTGCTGCCGGGCCGGCTCGCGAGCCGCCCGCCGACCGGCGCGACGGCCTCGCGCAAGGGCGCGATCATCGTCACCCAGGAGACCCTGGAGTCCCTCCCGCGCGGGCTGTGGAACGTCCAGCTCGACAGCCGGCTGGTGGTGCCCGAGCGCTTCGCCGACGACGACCTCGACACGCTCGTCACGGACGTCGAGGGACTGCGGACCGCCGAGCGCGACCTGCCCGGCGGCGGCCGGCTCGTCGGCGGCTCCGAGGCCAACTCGCTGGCCTCGGTGCTCGTCGACGTGAGGGCCCAGCGCGACGCCGCCCGGGCCACGATGACCCCCGCCGTCGCCTCCCTGGCCCTGCTCGCCCTGGCGGTGATCCTCCGGCTGGTCGCGGCCGCGGCCGAGCTGCGCGCGCCGGAGCTGGCGCTGGCGACCCTCCGTGGCGTCGGGACCCGGCGTACCTGGCTGCTCGGCCTGGCCGAGCCGTGGTTCCTCGTGGTGCTCGCGGCGCCGCTCGGCGTGCTGGCGGGGTACGCCGCCACGCGTGCGCTCTCCGCGTCCTGGTTGCGGTCAGGAACCGTCGTCGTCCTGCCGGCCGGGTCGTGGGTCGGGGCCCTGCTCGTGGTCGCCGCGATCGCCGGCGTCGCGGCCCTCGTCGTCGGCCGGAGCCTGCGCGAGACGCTGGGCGCCCGGGTCGCCGGCGTACGCCGTCCTGCCGCGGCCGGCGACGGGCGCCGCACCGGCGTGCTCGTCGAGGCGGTGGTCGTCGTGCTCGCCGCCGCGCTCCCCCTGGCCCGCCTCGGGACCGACGCCGACGGGCTCGGCGTGACCGAGCTGATGCTGCCGGTGGTCACCGCCGTCGCGACCGGGCTGCTGGTGACGCGGGCGACCGCGGCCGCCGCCGGGTGGTGGACCCGGCGCGGGGTCGACGGCCCGCTGTCGGTCTTCGTCGCCGCCCGGGCGCTGGCCCGGCGCGCCGAGGGCACGCTGGTGATCCTGCCCGTCGCCGCCGCGATCGCGGTCGCCGTCTTCGCCACCGGGGTGAGCGGGGTCGCGGACCGGTGGCGTGGCAGCGTCGCCGCCACCACCACCCCGGCCGACGAGGTGTGGACCTCGCCGCTCGAGCCGCAGGCGACGTTCCGGCTGGCCCGCGACGTCGACCCCGACGGCCGCTGGGCGATGAGCACCGCCGCGGTCAGCTCGCCGGACGCCGACCCCGTGGTCCTCGTCGACGCCGAGCGCCTCGGCCGGGTCGGCGCCTGGTCCGACCAGTGGCTCGACGGACGGGACGCCGCTGCGGCCGCCGCCCTGGTCGCGCCCTCCGCGCCGCTGCTCCGGCTCACGGGTGACGAGGTGGGAGTGACGGGGTCGACGTCCGGGTCGTCCGGGTCGTCCGGCTCCTCCGGGCCGGTCTCCGTGGTCCTGTCGGTCGCCAACGGCGGGCCCGGCCTCGACTTCGTCCGGCTCGGCCCCTTCACGTCCGAGCCGTCCACGGCCACCGCCACGACCGACGCGTGCCGGGACACCTGCGAGGTGCGCGAGATCCGGGTCGAGGGCGACAGCTCGGTCCGGCTCTCCGACCTCACGGTCGACGGGACGCCGTCGGGGGCTGGGCTGACCGACCCGGGGTGGAGGGTGGCTCCTGACGAGGAGGACGCCGCACCGGCCCCGGTCGAGGGTGGCGCGCTCGTCGTCGAGCCCGATGTCGACCTGGTGCCGGCGGTGGCCGCCGAGCCGGTGCCCGTCGTCGTGGGGCTCGACGCCTCCGACGGGGGCGGCGAGCTGACCTTCCCCGGCACGACCGTGCCCGTCACGACCAGGGCCCGTGGCGAGAGCCTGCCGTTCGTGGGGCCGTCGGGACTGATGGCCGACCTGCCGACCTTCCTGACGCGCTACCAGGCCGACCCGGCACTGGTGTCGTCGTCGGTGCTGCTGCGCTCCGACGCCCCCGACTCCGTGCGCCGGGCGCTCACCGACGCCGGCCTGACCCGCACCGCCACGCTGGCCGGCACCCGCAGCACCCTCGACGACGGCGCCTACGCCCAGGCGCTGCGGCTCTACGGCGTGGTGGGTGCGGTGCTGCTGCTGATGGCGCTCGGCGGGCTTCTGGTCAGCTCGGCCGTGCAGCTCCCGGCCCGGCGCCGTGACGCCGCGGCCCTCCGCGTGGTCGGCGTACGACGCCGGACGGTCGTGCTGGCCTCGTTCTGGGAGTCCGTGGTCGCGCTCGGCGCGGCCGCGCTGGCCGGGCTGGGCGCCGGGCTGCTGGCCCAGGTGGTGCTGCTGCGGTCACTCACGCTCGGGCTCGTCGACGACCCCACGACGCCGCGGGTGCTCCCCCGGCTCGACGGTGGCGGGCTGCTCGTCCTCGCCGGCGGGGTGGCCGCGGTGCTGCTCGTCGTCGCGACCCTCGGCGCGGGTGCCGTCGTACGAGGTGCTCGCGGAGCGACGCTGCGGGAGGACGCCCGCTGAATCGACCCGGCGGCCCCGACGCTGCCACGCTGGGCCGTGCCGTCCGACCGCCTCACCACCCGGCGTACCCCCTCGACGGCCACCCTCGCCACGCTCGCCCTGCTGGCCATGACCGCGGTGTGGGGCTCGACCTTCATCCTCATCAAGGACCTGCTCGACCGGGTGCCGACCCTCGACTTCCTGGCGGTGCGGTTCCTCGTCGCCGGCGTCGTGATGCTGGTGGTCGCGCCCCGCGCCATCGGCCGGCTCTCACCGCTCGCGCGCCGGCGCGGGATCGTGGTCGGCGGCCTCTACGGCGTCGCGCAGATCCTGCAGACCGCCGGGCTCGCGCACACCGCGGCGAGCGTCTCCGGCTTCGTGACCGGGCTCTACGTCGTCGCGACGCCGCTGCTCGCCGCCGTGCTGCTCCGCACCCGGCTGACCGCCTGGACCTGGGGCGCCGTCGCCCTCGCGACGACCGGGCTCGGCACCCTGACGCTCGACGGCCTCGCGATCGGCTACGGCGAGGCGATCACGCTGGTGGCGGCGGTGCTCTACGCCCTGCACATCGTGGCGCTGGGCGCGTGGTCGACGGTCGACGACGCGCTCGGGCTCTCGATCCTGCAGCTGCTCGTCATCGCCGTCATCTGCCTCGTCGCGACCGTCCCCGACGGCGTGGTGCTGCCGGCCACGACCGCGGACTGGGTGTCGATCGTCTACATGGCCGTCGTCGCCGGCGCCGCCGCCCTGATCGCCCAGACCTGGGCCCAGGCCCACCTGGCCCCGACGCGGGCGGCGATCGTGATGAGCATGGAACCCGTCTTCGCCGCGACGTTCGCCGTCGGGCTCGGCGGCGAGTCCGTCACCTGGCGGCTGCTCGCCGGCGGGGCCATGGTCGTGACCGCGATGGTGGTGGTCGAGGCCGGGCCGCGGCGCACGGCGCAGGGCCCGGACCCGGGGGACGTCCAGCACCTCGCGGTGTGAGGGCGGGTCTGTGGCTGGGTCTGCGGGTGGGTCTGAGTGTGGGTCTGGGTGTTGGCTGGGCGTGGGTCGTGTGCCTCCTGATGGTCCCGAGACCGTGCTCAGGCACACGACCCCGCCACCGGCCACCCGACCAGCCACCCCGTCCACGGACTGGCGCCCGTCGGCCCCGACGCCGCCGAACGTCTACAGTCGTCCCCGTGGCGCGCACCTATTTCTTTGGACACCTGCCGGGAGCTCCCGTGCAGGCTCGTTCCTAGACGCGCCCGCACCCACCAACGCCCCGGCCCACGGCCCGGGGCGTTTGTCATGCCGGCGGGTCGGGCCGCCGGGGCACCACACAGAAACTGAGGAACCACCATGGTCGTCGTCATGTCCCCGGACGCCACCGACGAGGACGTCGCGCACGTCGTCGAGAAGGTCGAGTCCGTCGGCGGGGAGGCCTTCGTCAGCAAGGGCGTCGTCCGCACCATCATCGGGCTGGTCGGCGACCTCGAGTCCTTCCACGGCCTCAACCTGCGCACCCTGCAGGGCGTCGCCGACGTCCACCGGATCTCCGACCCCTACAAGCTCGTCAGCCGGCAGCACCACGCCGAGCGCTCCACCGTCTGGGTGGGTCGTGGCGGCGAGGGCAACCGCCGGGTGCCGATCGGCCCCGACACGTTCACCTTCATGGCCGGGCCGTGCGCGGTCGAGTCGCCCGAGCAGACGCTCGAGGCGGCCCGGATGGCGCAGTCGGCCGGCGCCACGATCCTGCGGGGCGGCGCCTACAAGCCGCGCACGTCGCCGTACGCCTTCCAGGGCCTGGGCGTGAAGGGCCTGGAGATCCTCGCCGACGTGAGCGCGGCGACCGGGATGCCCGTCGTGACCGAGGTCGTCGACGCGCGCGACGTGCCGATCGTCTCCGAGCACGCCGACATGCTCCAGATCGGCACCCGCAACATGGCCAACTTCGGCCTGCTGCAGGCCGCGGGCGACTCGGGCAAGCCGGTCCTGCTCAAGCGCGGCATGACCGCGACGATCGAGGAGTGGCTGATGGCGGCGGAGTACATCGCCCAGCGCGGCAACCTCGACGTCGTCCTGTGCGAGCGCGGCATCCGCACCTTCGAGCCGTCGACCCGCAACACCCTCGACATCAGCGCGGTCCCGGTCGTCCAGGCGACCAGCCACCTGCCGATCATCGTCGACCCGTCGCACGCGGCGGGCCGCAAGGACCTCGTCGTACCCCTGTCGCGGGCCGCGATCGCGGTCGGCGCCGACGGCATCATCGTCGACGTCCACCCCGACCCCGAGACCGCGCTCTGCGACGGACCGCAAGCCCTGCTCGGCACGGAGCTGCGCGAGCTGGCGCAGGCCTGTCGCCGGCTGCCCGCCATGGTGGGCCGGGTCGCCTCCCACGAGCGGGTAGGACTCGGCTGAGGGCGCTCTGGTTAGGGTGACCCCCGAGAACCAGCCAGGAGGGACCGGACCGATGGACCAGTGCGCGCGCTGCGGCCACACGCTCGGGATCGGTCGCTACTGCGTCAACTGCGGGCAGCTGCGCGACGAGGGCTCCGCGGCCGGTGGCGCGGCCGGTGGGACCGCCGAGGAGTGGCGGGCCGGCACGGCCGAGCGCCCGGCGGTCCCCGCCCCGCCCGACGACCCCCCGTCCACGTCCCCGCCGACCCAGCTCTCCGAGCCGACCCAGTCACCGTGGGGTCCGACGGCGCCACCACGCGCCGCCGCACCGCCCCCGGTGTGGGAGACGCCCCCGCAGGCGCGCTACCCGATGTACGCCGACGAGCCCGCCGCCCCGGTCACCTCCGTCACGCCCGCCACGTCCGGCCCGTCCGACGGCTCCGCTGGCGGAGTGGCCGGCGGGCTGGCGTGGGCGACGGCCGACACCAGCACACGGAGCCACCGCGAGCGGCGCGGCGTCCTGCCCTGGGTCCTCGTCGCGGTCGCGCTGCTGCTGGTCGCCTCGGTCGGGGTGTTCCTCCTCGTCGGCGGCGGCGATGACGACGACGACGAGGCGGACGACCCGGCCCCGGGGCCGGTCAGCACGGCCACCGACGGCGGCTCGACCGCCGACTCCGGCACGCCGTCCGACGACCAGACGCCGACCACGCCGGTCGTCCCGAGCCCCGACGTACCGGGCGAGGGCGAGCCCGAGGACGTGGCCCGCCTGGCCACGGCCTACGCACCCTCGGTCGCCCCGCCGAGCCGCGACGTCAACGGCAACGCGGTCCGCTACGAGGCCGTCAACATGCTCGACGGCCAGGACGACACCGCCTGGCGCACCCCGGGCGACGCCACCGGGGCCACGATCGGCTTCGACCTGGCCCGGTCGACCCGCCTCACCAGCGTGGGGCTGCTCAACGGCTACGCCAAGACCGACCCGGGCTACGACGGCTACACCGCCAACCGGCGCATCTTGGCCGTCGAGTGGATCTTCGAGGACGGCAGCGTCGTGTCCCAGACCCTGGGCCGGTCGCGCCAGGTGCAGACCATCCCGGTCGACGTCGTCACCGCGTCCATCCAGCTGCGCATCGTCGCGGTGAGCCCGCCGGCCCGGGGTCCCCAGGGTCGCAACTTCACCGCGATCAGCTCCGTCGAGCTCGTCGGCACCCCCGCCGAGCAGTAGCCGGGCAGCAGCCGGGCAGCAGCCGGACAGTAGGAGCCCGCTCGTAGCGTGGTGCCGTGACCACGTGGCCGGGCTGGCTGGGCCGACTCTCCCCCGCGCGGCGGCGTCTCCACCTCGTGGGCCTCGGCCTCGTCGTCGCGGTGCTCGTCGTGGTCGGCTCCCGCGCGGTGGCCGAGCGGGTCGTCGACGACCGCCCGTCGGTCGACCAGGCCGAGCGCGGGCCGGTCCTGCTCGTGCCGGGGTACGGCGGCTCGACGACCGCGCTCGAGACCCTGGCCACCGCCCTCCCCGACGCCGAGGTGGTCGAGGCCGCCGGCGACGGCATGGGCGACCTGCGCGACTCGGCGCAGCTCCTCGCCGACCGGGTCGACGAGACGCTCGAGCGCACCGGGGCCGCGTCGGTCGACCTCGTCGGCTACTCGGCGGGCGGCGTCGTCGTGCGCTACTACGTCGCCGCGCTCGGTGGCGCCGACAAGGTCCGCCGGGTCGTCACGATCGCCTCGCCCCACCACGGCACCGACCTCGCGGCGCTGGCCACCAGCGTCGGTGGCGGCGCCTGCGCCGAGGCCTGCCGCCAGCTCGATCCCGACAGCGACCTGCTGCGCGGCCTCAACCGCGGCGACGAGACGCCCGCCGGCCCGCGGTGGCTGTCGTGGTGGACCGAGACCGACGAGACCGTCGTGCCCCCCAGTTCCGCGGTGCTCGAAGGCGCCACCTCGCTGAGCGTCCAGGAGCTCTGCGGCAGCGACGTCGCCGTGTCCCACGGCGACATCCCGCGCGACCCGGTCACGCTCGAGGTCGTCGAGGACTTCCTCGGCGACCCTGCGGGTGACGGGTCCTCGGTCGACGCCGCCTGCTGAGTGCGTGGCTGCGGTGGCGTGGGGCGGGGGGTCCAGGGCCACGTGGAAAACCTCCGCTGAGGCGGTGAATCTCCTCCTTCTGCGCCGAAACTTCGTCCGAGAAGGAGGAGTTTCACCGCTGAGGCGGTGAATCTCCACGTGGTCGCCAGCCCGAGTTCCACGACCACACACCCTCAGTCGGCGATGTCCTTCGTGGCGAAGTTCGCCCACGCCGCGGTGAAGAACACCGCGACGTAGGCGACCTGGAGCAGCACCCCGGACCGCAGGTCGGTCCACAGGATGGGGTCGCGGAAGAGGTCGACGAACGCCAGCCAGTAGCGCGTGGGCAGGAAGTCGCGGATCGCGTCGGAGGCGTCGAGCGTCAGCAGCACCGCCGAGCCGACGAAGACGGCCATGGTGCCGAGCGCGGCACCGAGCGACGACTGCACCGCGGTGGACAGGAACAGCGCGATGGAGGCGACGCCGAGCATGCAGAGGATCGCGTAGCCCAGCGCCAGGAACGTGCGCGCCACCAGCTCGGGCGTCGAGAGCGACGAGCCCGAGACGCTCGTCGCACCGGTGGCGGTGACGGACTCGTCGCCGAGCAGCACCAGGCCGAGGACGTACGCGGTGGCCGCGACGACGAGCACCGTCAGCACGACGAAGACCACGACGGCGACCAGCTTGGCCACCAGGAACCGCAGCCGGCTCACCGGTCGCACCAGCACGTAGCGCAGCGTGCCCGCCGACGCCTCGCCCGCCACCGCCTCGCCCGCGGTGATGGCCACCGCGATCGGCAGGAACAGCGGCAGCACGATCGCCAGCGCCGCCAGGGGGAAGAGCGTGCCGTCGGTGAGCACGGCCGACAGGAACGCCGGTCCCTCGCCCGGCCGCGGGCCGAGGTCGGTGACGGCGAGCAGCACGCCGACCAGCGTGGGCAGCGCGTCGACGAGGAGGATCGTGGCCCAGGTCCGGCGGCTCCGCAGCAGCTTGCGCAGCTCGACCCCGATCACGCGACCACCCCCGACGCGGGACGGTCCGGCCGCGCGAACGTGTCGCTGCCGGCGCTGGTCGCGGCGAGCACGATCTCCTCGAGCGAGCGCCGCTCGGCGACCAGCTCGTCGATCCCGATGCCGGCGCGCACCAGCTCGGCGGCGAGGGCGGCCGGGTCCGCACGGCGTACGACGATCCGGTCGCCGTCGGCCTCGTCGATCCGGCTGTCGAGGAGACGGCGCGCGTCGGCGACGTCGCGGGTGCGCAGCACGACCCGGCCGGTCGGGGCGCGCAGGTCGTCGAGGTGCTCCTGGAGCACGAGCCGGCCGCGGTCGAGCACGCCGACCCGGGTGCACATCTGCTCGATCTCGAGCAGCAGGTGGCTGGAGACGAACACGGTCGTCCCGGCGACGTTGAGCTCGAGCAGCAGGGCCCGGATGTCGCGGATGCCCTGCGGGTCGAGGCCGTTGGTCGGCTCGTCGAGCACGAGCAGCCGGGGCCGGCGGATCAGCGCGTTGGCCAGCCCGAGGCGCTGCCGCATGCCGAGGGAGTAGGCGCGCACCGGCCGGTCGTCGACCCCGCCGAGCCCGACCCGGTCGAGCGCGTCGTCGACCCGGCCGGCCCTCCCCCGCCGTCGCGACCCGCGCCCCATCGCGTCGAACAGCGAGAGGTTGGCGCGCCCGGACAGCTGGGGGTAGGCCGCCGGCGCCTCGATCATGGAGCCCACCTCGGGCAGCACGTCGCGTCCCGAGCCCGGCATCGGCCGGCCGAGCACCCGGGCGGTGCCCGACGTGGGCAGCACGAGCCCGAGCAGCATCCGGACCGTCGTCGTCTTGCCCGAGCCGTTGGCGCCCAGGAAGCCGTAGACGTCGCCCGTCCGCACCTCGAGGTCGAGGCCGTCGACCGCGAGGAACCGGCCGTAGTACTTCGTCAGACCGGTCGTCGAGATCGCGACGTCGCTCCCCGGGTCGCCCGTCACCGGTCGCCGTCCCGGTCGACGAAGTCGAGCTCGAGCAGCGCCCGCGCCGCCTCCTCGAGGACCTCGGGCGTCACCGTCCCCGCGACGAGCCAGGCCGCGCGGTCGTCGCCGGCCGACCCGGTGAGCAGGACGGTGAGCGCACCGTCGGCGACGACCGTACGACGCCGTCCGAGCGTCGCGTCGGGCGCAGCGCGCAGCTGCTCGCGCAGCGGGTCGGCCTCACGTCCGCGCAGCGGCACCGCGATGAAGCGGGTGACCCCGGCGCCGTAGACGCCGGCCGCAGCCGCGTCGTCGCTGCGGCGATCGAGCCCGGCGAGGGTCGGCGGCACCAGGAACGGTGCGTAGCGCCCGGCCGCGTCGGCGATGTCGAGGGTGCGGGCGCGGTCGACGTCGACGCCGGCGGCGGGCTGGAACCCGACGCGGTCGTCGCCAGGACGCTCGACCTCGACCTCCTCGAAGGCCGAGACGACGTCGGGCGAGCCGCTCGCGTCGGGGCCGGACGCCCGCACCTCGATCCGCAGCGGCAGCCCCGAGCCCGGGTCGACCCAGACGTCGACCCGCTCGACGGTCGTCCGGTCCGAGGACGGCTCGTAGCGGATCCCGGGGGCGTCGATGCCGGCGACGCGCCGCGGGTCGATCCGGCTGACGTCGTCGGGCGAGGCGTCCTCGAGGGCCGTGCGGGCCAGGGTCGGCGGCAGGAGGTCGGAGGCGCGCGGCAACCGGAGCACGGGGTCCTCGGTGACGACGGCCTGGGCGTCCTCGTAGTCGTAGGCGACGGTGACCGGGCCGTCGTGGACCAGGTCGACCTCGCCCGAGAGCAGCAGCCGGTCGACCCGCCAGGCATCGGCGTCCTGCCACCACACGCGCAGCCGGGTGGTGCCCGCGAGCAGCTCCCCCACGTCGCCCAGGTCGTCACCGACCGGCAGCTGCACGGCGCCCTCGGTCTCGGCGTACCCGGAGTGGCCGACATCGGCCGAGCCCTGCACCCCGGCGAGCAGCTCGGCCGCGGAGACGTCGGTGTCGTCCACCGGCAGCAGCCGCGGCACGACCGGGATGGCCGCGACGGCGAGCACGACCGCCGCCACGACGGACCATCGGCTCACGGGCGTCACCACACCGACGGTACGGCCCGGCTCCCAGCCCGGCTCCCAGCCCGATTGCCGGCCCGGTTGTCGGCCCGGGTCAGCGGACGAGCTGGACGACGCCGAACGCCGCGCCGAACGTCCCGGCCAGGACGAGGAGCACGAGCACCACGGCGAGCAGCGGCGAGGTCGGCGCCGGGGTCCGCCCCGGCTCCGACGACGGTGCAGACGGAGGGGCAGACGGAGGGGCAGACGTCGGTGCAGGCGTGGACGCGGGCGTCGGCGTCACGTCCTCGCGCGGGCGTACGGCGGTGGGCCCGAACGCGCCGGGGGGCGCGGCCGGGGCGGGCCGGGCGTAGGACGCCGGCACGGGCGGGTCGGCGGGGAGGGCGTC
>NZ_JAURVJ010000064.1 GCF_030655615.1 Nocardioides sp. | reverse complement strand
GCCTCGGCCAGGCGGCGGGCGGCCGGTCCGGCGTCGTCCCCGGCGACCACCACCGTCCGCGGTCCGAGCGGGAGCGTGGTCGGGTCGGGCCGACCGGGCGGGCCGGTCCGGCCCGGAGGCGTCCGTGGCTCCCACGCGGCGTCGGGGAGGAGCGGGTCGTCGAGCTGGACGTTGAGGTGGACGGGGCCGCCGAGGCCGGGCGACAGGGCCAACGGGCCGGGTTCGGCCACGTCGACGGTCGGGAGGAGCCGGCCGAAGATGCCGACCTGGTCGGTGGTCTGGTTGGCGTCGGTGCCGCGCAACCGGTGGGGCCGGTCGGCGGTCACGAACGCCACCGGCAGTCCCGCGTGGGTGGCCTCCAGCGCGGCCGGGTGCAGGTTGGCGACGGCGGTGCCCGAGGTGCAGACCACCGCCGTCCGCGCGTGGCTCCGGGCGAGCCCCACGGCGAGGAAGCCGGCCGACCGCTCGTCGATGCGGGTGTGGAGCCTGACGAGCCCGGCTCGAGCGGCGTCGTAGGCGGCGAACGAGAGGGGGGCGTTGCGGCTGCCCGGCGCGACGACGACCTCGGTGACACCGGCGTCCAGCAGCTGCTGCAGCACGTCGCGGGCCAGCCCTGTGGCACTCATCCCTCGACCTCGCGCAGCCGGGCCTCCCACCACGCCACCCGGTCGGGGGTCGCGGCGAGGCGGTCGAGCGCGGCCGGGTCGAGGACGGCGGCGCCGACCGGGAGCACCCCGTCGACCGGGACCCGCGGGACGACCGCGACGTCGTCGGCGAGCAGCTGCACCGTCGCCAGCCCGCAGGCGTAGGGCAGCTCCGGCAGGGCCGCGGCCAGGGCGAGCCCGGCGGCGATCCCGACGGACGTCTCGAGGGCGCTGGAGACGACGACCGGCAGGCCGATGTCCTCGGCGATCCGCAGGCACGCGGCGACGCCACCCAGCGGCTGCACCTTGAGGACGGCGATGTCGGCGGCCTGGAGGTCGCGCACGCGGTAGGGGTCGGCCGCCCGGCGGATCGACTCGTCGGCGGCGACGGCGACGGCGACCCGGCGGCGGACGAGTGCGAGGTCCTCGACGGAGGCCACGGGCTGCTCGACGTACTCGAGGCCGCCCGCGGCGCGCTCGAGCGCCCGGACCGCGCGCACCGCGTCGTCGACCGACCAGCCGCCGTTGGCGTCGACGCGGACGGCACCGTCGGGACCGAGCGCCGCGCGCACCGCCTCGACCCGGGCCTCGTCGTCGGCGAGCGTCTGGCCCGGCTCGGCCACCTTGACCTTGGCGGTGCGGCAGCCGCCCGCACGGACGATCGCGAACGCCTGCTCGGGCCCGACCGCCGGCACCGTGACGTTGACGGGCACCGCCGACCGCAGCGGGGCCGGCCACTCGCCGTCGGCGGCCTCGCGGGCGCAGGCCAGCCAGGGCCTGGCCTCGGCGGCGTCGTACTCGAGGAACGGGCTCCACTCCCCCCACCCGGCCTCGCCCTCGACGAGCACGACCTCGCGCGTGGTGATGCCGCGGAAGCGCGTCCGCATCGGGATGGAGAGGACCCTCATGCCTGTGCCTTGAGGCTCACGAGGTCGGGCTTGCCGTTGGGCAGCAGCGGGATCGCGTCGAGCACGACGACCTGGCGCGGCGCCCAGGAGCGCGGGTGGGCGGCGGCGACCCAGGCGCGGGCCTCGGCCTCGCCGACCAGGCCGACGACGAAGGCGACGAGCCGGTTGCCCCACTCGTCGTCCGGTACGCCGACCACCTCGGCCGCGCTGACCAGCGGGTGCGCGCGCAGCCGCGCGGCGACCGCCGGCCCGGGCACGTTGACCCCGCCGCTGACCACGACGTCGTCGACCCGGCCCAGCACCTGCAGCCGGCCGTCGTCGTCGAAGCGGCCGGCGTCGGCGGTGACGAACCATCCGTCGACCAGGCTCCGGGTCGTGAGCTCGGGCTCACCCTCGTAGCCGGAGAAGAGCGTCGGGCCGCCGATCCGGATCCGGCCGTCGGCGTCGATCGTGACGGCCACGCCGTCGAGGGGCAGGCCGTCGTAGACGCACCCGCCCGAGGTCTCGGCCGAGCCGTAGGTCGCCACGACCCGCACGCCCGCCTCGGCGGCCCGGGCGCGCAGGGCCGGGTCGACGGGTCCCCCGCCGAGCAGCACGGTGTGCGCACGCCGCAGCGCGTCGAGGTCACCCCCCGGTGCGGTGTCGTCGAGCATCCGGAGCAGCTGGGTCGGGACCAGGCTGGTGAACCACCCCTCGTCCGTGGGCCAGCCGTCGCCCGTCCACGGCTCGTGCCCGGCGACCAGCGACCGCACCACGACCTGGACCCCGGCGACGTAGGACGGCGGCAGCTTGAGCACCCACGGCCCGGAGCCGCCGAGGCGGCGCTCGGTCGCCGCGACCGACGCCAGCACCGCCCGCCGCGACAGCCGCACGCGCTTGGGCTCGCCGGAGGATCCCGACGTCTCGACCACGAGCGGCTCGGGCTCGCCCGGAGCCTCGAGCCACTCGCGCAGGTCCACGCCCCGAGGCTACGCGCCCGAAATCGGGGCGCCGTACGGCCACCCGTCGTGGTGGACTGCCGACGTGGGCACCCGACTCGACCGCTTCCTGCCGCCGTCGCCGCTGGCGCGCAGGCTCTCGGTGCAGTCGGTGCTCTTCGCCGTGGGCGACGGGACGTTCCTGACCGGCAGCGCGGTGTTCTTCACCCAGGTCGTCGGGCTGTCGGCGGCCCAGGTCGGGATCGGCCTGACCGTCGCGGGCGTGGTGTCGTTCTTCTTCGCCGTACCGCTGGGCCAGCTGGCCGACCGCGTCGGCAACAAGCGGATGTGGGCGGTCGGCGCGTTCGCGAGCGCCGGGCTCTTCGCCCTGTGGCCGCTCATCGAGGGCTTCGCCGCCTACCTCGCGATGATGGTGGTGCTCGAGGTCGTGAGCACCGCCGGCTGGTCCGGCCGCGGGGCCTACACGCTCGACGTCTTTCCCCGCGAGGAGCGCGTGCAGTCGCAGGCGTTCATGCGGGCCGCGCTCAACATCGGGTTCACCCTCGGCGCGCTGATCGGCGGCATCGCGCTGGCGTTCGACGACGACGACATCGTGCGCGCGGTGCCGTGGCTGACGGCCGTGATCCTCGCGGCCAACGCGGTCTACATCACCCGTCTCCCCGCTGCCGAGCACGACACCGTGCCCGCCGCGCCCGACCAGCTGGTCAACCCGGGCGCGCTGCGCAACCGCGGCTTCCTGGGCGTGATGACCTGCGACGGCGTCCTCGGCACCAACCAGGTGCTGCTCAACGTCGTGATCCCGCTCTGGCTGGTGCAGGAGACCGACGCCCCGCGGGTGCTGCTCGCCTGGCTCTTCGGCACCAACACGGTGATGGCGGTCCTGCTCCAGGTCGCGGCCGCCCGCGGCGTCGACTCGGTCGGGGCGTCGCTGCGCGCCTCCCGCATCTCGGCGAGCTTCTTCGTGCTGTCCTGCGCGATCGTCGCGGTCACCCACGACACGGTCGGCTGGCTCACCATCGTGCTCGTCTGGGTCGGCCACGTCACCGTCACCGGCGCCGAGCTCTTCCAGTCGGCCGGCCACTGGGGCTTCCTGTCTGAGCTGTCCGACCCGCAGCGCCGGGGCGAGTACCAGGGCGCCGCCCACATCGGCGGCACCCTCGGCTCGGTCTGGGCGCCGGCCGCGTTCACCTACCTCGCCATCGAGCAGGGCACCCTCGGCTGGGTCGTCATCGCCGCGACCGTCGTGGTCGCCACCCTCGCCATGCCGCCGTCGGCGCGCGCCGCCGAGCGCTACCTGGCCAAGGCCGCGGCGTCCGCGACTGCTTGAATCCGTCCGTGGCGACAGCGGCGGAGTGGGTCCAGGGTGCACGACCGCGCACCCTCCCGGCGGCGGTGGCGCCGGTCCTCGCCGGGACCGGCGTGGCGGCGTACGAGGACGGCGCGGTCTGGTGGAAGGCGCTCCTCGCGCTCGTGGTCAGCCTCGCGCTCCAGGTCGCGGTCAACTACGCCAACGACTACTCCGACGGCATCCGCGGCACCGACGACGTGCGCGTCGGGCCGATGCGGCTGGTCGGGTCCGGCGCGGCCACGGCGTCCGCCGTCAAGCGGGCGGCGTTCCTGGCCTTCGGCGTCGCTGGGGTCGCCGGCCTCGCGCTCGCCGCGACGACCGCCTGGTGGCTGGTCGCCGTCGGCGTCGTGTGCGTGCTGGCCGCCTGGTACTACACCGGCGGCTCCAAGCCCTACGGCTACCTCGGCCTCGGCGAGGTCATGGTCTTCGTGTTCTTCGGCCTCGTTGCAGTCGTCGGCACCACGTTCGTGCAGACCGAGGACTGGTCCTCCGCGGCCCTCGCGGCCGGCGTCGGCATCGGCGCCCTCGCCTGCGCGATCCTCGTCGTCAACAACCTGCGCGACATCCCCACCGACAGCGCCGTCGGCAAGATGACCCTCGCGGTGCGCCTGGGCGACCGACGGACCCGCGCGCTGTACGCCGGCCTCGTGGCCGTCGCCGCCGTCGCGGTCGTCGTCGTGGCCGCCCTCACCACCTGGTGGGTGCTGGTCGGCCTGGCCTTCCTGGTGCTCGCCGGCCGGGGCGTGGCCACCGTGCTCGGCGGCGCCACCGGCCCCGGGCTCATCCCGGTGCTGCAGACGACCGGGGTGGCCGAGCTGGCCTGGGCCGTGCTCGTCGCCGCCGCCCTGGTGCTGGCCTGACGGCGTACGGTCACAGCATGAAGTTCCTCCTGCTGCTCGTGATCATCGGCGCCGTCATCGCCGCCTACCAGTTCCGCGTGCAGATCCTGGCCAAGGTGCTGGGGCAGCCCGAGAGCCGCATCCAGCGGCAGCTCGAGCGCCGCAAGAACAAGCCCTAGCCGCTACTTCTTCTCGTCGGCCACCGGGTCGGCGTCGGCGGCCTCGGCGTCCTCACGGGCACGGCGCTCCTCGAAGGCGGCCGTCGCGCGCTCGGCGCGGGCCTCGACGTGTCGCGCGAGCTTCTCCCGCGGGCCCGCCAGCACCCAGTAGGACCCGACCCCGCTCAGCACCAGGGCGATGAGGAACGTCAGCCCCAACGCTGCCTTGTCGGCGATCAGCAACCAGGCCCCCGTGACCGCGCCCCAGGTCAACAGGAACAAGCCCAGCCGCAGCAGGGTGTAGACGACGAAGTCCTTCACCGGGACAGGGTATCCGGCACCCACGACGACCACCCGGGCTCTACTCTGGAGGGGTGCTGAGGTTCTTGTTCGTGCTCGTCCTCTTCGGAGTGGCGATCTACCTCCTGGTGCGCGTCTTCCAGGAGCGCGGGTTGATGCCCGAGCGCCCGGCGCGCCCGCAACGTCAGGCACCCCCCAAGGTCGTCGCCCCCGACGACGACGAGGACTTCCTGCGCGACCTCGACCGCAAGCGGCTCAACCCCGAGGACCCCGAGGGCTGAGCCCTCGGGTGTGCTGGCCGTCGGCGGGTTACCACCAGCCGCCACACCGCTCCCGCGAACAGCACGCAGCGCCTCAGCGCAGTACGTCGACCCCCGGTGGCGCGGCGTCCTGCCGCACGACCTGCGACGTCGGCTCGCCCCCGGCGTAGGAGTGCTGCGAGCTGGTGGAGAAGTAGTTGATGCCGATGAAGTTGAACCACAGGGTGGCCAGGCCGACGCAGGCGAGGATGGCGGCGTTGCGGCCCTTCCAGCCGGCGGTGGCGCGGGCGTGGAGGTAGGCCGCGTAGACGACCCAGGTGATGAACGCCCAGACCTCCTTGGGGTCCCAGTTCCAGTAGCGCGACCAGGCCTCGTGGGCCCAGATGGGGCCGGTGATGAGGACGGCGAAGGTCCACACCGGGAACGCGAAGGCGTGGATGCGGTAGGCGGTGCGGTCGAGGACCGCGAGCGTCGGGATGCGTGAGCCGGGTGCGGCGCCGGCATCGCCGCCGCGGCGCAGCTTGACCAGGTAGACGATCGAGAGCAGCCCACCGATGGTGAAGGCACCGGTGGCGATGACCGCCGAGACGACGTGGATCACGAGCCAGTAGGAGTTGAGGGCCTCGGTCAGCGGCGCGACGTCGGCGTGCAGCCAGATGACGCCGACCATCAGCGTGGTCACGACGAAGGCGACGATCAGCGGCGCCATCCACTGCAAGGCGTACTTGCGCATCAGCACGAGGAAGAACAGCGTGACGACGAAGGTCCCCGAGATCGTGAACTCGTACATGTTGCCCCACGGCACCCGGTTGGGGCTGGCGGCCATGCCGCGCCCCAGCAGGGCCACGAAGTGCACCGCGGCGGCGATGCCCGTGAGCATCAGCCCGAGGCGGCCGAGGAACGCCGTACGACGCTCGCGCGCCTCGGCGTCGGCACCACCGTCGCCGGTGCGGACCGCCAGGGCGACGTCGCCCGACGACTCCGTCGAGGCGGAGGCCTCGGCCACGGCGACCTGCCGCAGGCTGGCCCACTCGGCGATCAGGACGAGCAGGGCGAGGAAGTAGACGATCCCCGCCGCACCGATCGCCTGGTTGCTGAGCGACTCCCACGCGGTGTTGGTCACTTGCGCTCCTTGCTGAGCTGGCTGGTAGGCACTTCTTGCAGCTCGGCGACGATCACGTCGAGCACCTCGGTCAGGTCGGCTCCGCCCGAGCGGTCGAGCAGGGCCACCTCCACCATGGTCCCACCCTCGTCGTCGCCGTCCCCATCGCCGTCGTCACCCTTTCGGCGCCGAGCGCGCACCCACACGCGCCGGGGCCGGAGGAACAGCGACCCGATGAGGCCGATGAGCGCGAGCACGACGCCCGCGAGGGCGTACTCCTTGCCCGGGGACTGGCTGACCTGGATGCGCACCCAGGGCTGGACGCCGTCGAAGGAGACCGAGCCGAGGCCGTCGGGCAGCTGCTGCGTCTCGCCGAGGCTCAGGTCGAGACGGAGCTGCTTGCCGCCCTCCTGGACGGGCGTCGCCTTGCTGGTGTCGAGCAGGTAGACCGACCGGGGCACGCCGTCGTCGAGGCCGAGGTCGCCGGACCAGACGTTCATCGAGATCAGCGGGTTGCCGAGCGCCGGGAACACCGTGACCGGGGTCGGTACGTCGGGGTCGTCACCCTCGGCCCGCGCGAACGTCGGGTAGAGGACGCCCTCGAGCCCGATCGCCGTGGGTCGGGCGCTGGGCGCCTTGACCACGCCGAAGGAGAGGAACGACGGGTCCTGCGGCAGGAAGACCACCGGGCCGCTGGAGACCACGCTGCCCTCGCCGTCCTTGACGGTGATGATCGGCGCGTAGCCGTGGCCGATGAGGAAGAGGTCGGTGTCGCCGATGGTGAGCGGGTGGTTGACCCGCAGGTCGTAGGTCTTCTCCTCGCCGTCGACGCCCTCGCGATAGCTCAGCGCGGCCTTGAACTCCCGCGCCGTCCCCGCGCCCGACCCCTTGGTCAGCCACGTGATGTCGAAGTCGTCGACGGTGAAGGAGAACGGGTCCAGGTCGTCGGCGCCGAAGCCGCTGCCCGGGTCGAGGTCGTCGTAGGACGCCGCGGTGTTGGAGAACGGCGGGCCATCGACGACGACGATCACGCCGCCCTGGTAGCCGAAGACCGAGCCGATGCCGAACCCCACGAGGACGACGATCACCGACAGGTGGAAGACGAGGTTGCCCACCTCGCGGAGGTAGCCCTTCTCGGCGCTGACCGCGCCCTGCTGTCCCAGTCGCAACCGGTAGCGGCGCGAGCCGAGCACCACCCGCGCCCGGTCGAGGACCTCGTCGACCGAGAGGTCGGTGGAGTAGGACGCGTGGTCGGGCAGGCGGGACAGGTTGCGCGGGGCGAGCGGCGGCAGCGCGCGGATGGCCCGGACGTAGTGGAAGGTCCGCGGGATGATGCAGCCGATCAGCGAGACCATCAGCAGCAGGTAGATCGCCGAGAACCACGCCGAGTCGTAGACCGAGAACAGCCCGAGCCGCTCGTAGACGGGCGTGAGCCCGGGGTGGTCGGCCTTCCACTGCGAGACGGCGAGCGCGTCGACGCCCTCCTGTGGGATCACCGACCCGGGTACGGCGGCCAGCGCGAGCAGCAGCAGGAGCACGAGCGCGGTGCGCATCGACGTGAGCTGGCGCCAGGACCAGCGGGCCAGCTCGCGGGGGCCGAGCTCACCGGGACGGCGGTCGGTCTGGGGGCGGTCGATGAGGTCGGCCATCAGACGGGCACCTCGAAGCCGCCGACGAGGCGCACCTGCACCCACTGCACGGCCTGGTCCCAGTAGCCGGTGACGAGCAGCAGCCCGACGACGACGAGCATGCCGCCGCCGACGCGCATCACGACGAGCTGGTGCTTGCGGACCCACTTCAGCGCGCCGAGCGAGCGGGCGTAAAAGACGCCGGCGAGGATGAACGGGATGCCCAGGCCGAGGGCGTAGGCGGCCGACAGGACGGCGCCGCGTGCCGCAGTCGCGTCGGTGTAGGTGAGCCCGACGATGACGCCGTAGGTCGGCCCGATGCACGGCGTCCAGCCCAGGGCGAACAGCGCCCCGATGAGCGGGGCGGCGCCGAGCCCGACGGCCGGGATCGTGTGGATGCGCCACTCACGCTGCAGCCAGGGGACGACGCCCGCGAAGACCAGGCCGAGCGCGATCAGGACGAAGCCCATCACGAAGGTGATCTGGTCGTCGTACTCCCGCAGCGAGCGGCCGATGCCGCCGACCGTCGTGCCGATGACGACGAAGACGGCGGCGAAGCCGAGCACGAACAGCACCGAGCCCAGCAGCATCCGGCCGCGGCGGCGGGAGGCCTCGCCCGTCGCGAGGTCGGCGCCGGAGAGCCCGGTCGCGTAGGAGAGGTAGCCCGGCAGCAGCGGGATCACGCAGGGGCTGAAGAACGAGACGAGGCCGGCGATCGCCGCCACGGGCAGCGCGAGGGCGAGCGAGCCGCCGGCGGCCTGCTGCTGGAACCAGTCACCCATCAGAGGCAGCCTCGGTCACGAGGTCCTCGAGGGTCACGCCCGAGGTGAGGGCACCGCTGATGACCGCGGCGACCCGGCCCTGCTTGTCGAGCACGTAGGTCGAGGGCGGGCTGGTGGGGGCGTAGCGGCCGAGGGCCAGGACCTGGCCCTCGTCGAGGATCGTGGGGTAGTCGATGCCGAACTCGCGCTCGAACGCCTCGGCGGCGCCGAGGTTCTCGTCCTTGAAGAGCAGGCCCACGAAGGCTGCGTCGACCTCCTGGGAGGCCGCGTCGAGCACGGGAGCCTCGTCGCGGCAGGGGTTGCACCACGACGCCCACACGTTGAGCACCACGACCTGGCCGCGCAGGTCCGCCAGGTCGAACGGCTCCTCGTCGAGCGACGTCCCGGTCATCTCCACGGGCTTCTCGCGGTCGGAGGCCGGGATCTCCGCGATGCTGCCGTCGCCGAAGGTGAAGTTGGCGTCGTCCGTGCCCTGGAGGCCGCTGCAGCCGGACAGCAGGAGCGGCGCGAGCAGGAGCGGCAGGACGGCGGTGGCGCGGCGACGACGGGTCACGTGGGCTTCTTCTCCTCGGGCGCGCCGCCGGCCGAGAACGGCGCGCTCTTGTCGCCGACCGGGATCAGGTCGCCCGCGGGCTCGCTGTAGGAGACCTGGGTGATCTTGTCGCCGACGAAGTGGAGCGAGGTGACCGAGCAGAGCGTGCACTGCCGGTTGCGCGGGTCGTGGAAGAAGGAGCGTCGCTCGACGTGGAGGCGCGTGGTCCAGATCGGCAGCTGGTGGGAGACCACCACGGCCTCGTGGCCCTCGGCCTGCTCGCGGGCGTCGGCGACCGCGGCGGTCATCCGCTGGACGATGTCGGTGTAGGGCTCGCCCCAGGACGGCTTGAACGGGTTCCAGAGGTAGCGCCAGGTGGCGGGGTTCCTGAGGGCGTTGCGGCCCTTGCCGAACGTCTTGCCCTCGAACTTGCTGAACGACTCGATGACCCGGTCGTCGAGCCTCGGCTCGAGCCCGCGGGCCAGGGCCAGCGGAGCGGCGGTCTCCTGGGCCCGCTCCAGGGGTGAGGAGACCAGGTGCACGATGTCGCGCTCCTGCAGGCTGGCCGCGACCTTCTCGGCCATCTGGCGGCCGAGCTCGGAGAGGTGGAACCCGTCGCGGCGGCCGTAGAGCACGCCCTCGGGGTTGTGCACCTCGCCGTGGCGGAGCAGGTGGACGATCGTGTCGGGCGTGGCCATCGCTCAGCCCTCCTTGCTCGTGGTGGCTCGGGCTGCGGCGGCCGCGGCGACCGGGAGGGCGTCGAGGACGGTCTGGACGGCACGGTCGTCGTGGGCCGAGGACAGGAACCAGGCCTCGAAGGCCGACGGCGGCAGGTAGACGCCCGCGTCGAGCATGGCGTGGAAGAACGCGGCGTACGCACGCTGGTCGGTGCGGGACGCCGCCGCGAAGTCTCGGACCGGTCCGTCGCAGAGGAACACCGAGAACATCGTGCCCGCCGACTGGATCGTGTGGGACACCCCGGCGGTGGTGAGGGCGGCCACGGTCGCGTCCTTGATCGTGGTGCCGACGGCGTCGAGGTGGGCGTAGACGTCGTCGGTGGCCAGGCGCAGCGTGGCCAGCCCGGCGGTGGTCGCGATCGGGTTCCCGGAGAGGGTGCCGGCCTGGTAGACGGGACCCTCCGGAGCCAGCAGCGACATCACGTCGGCCCGGCCGCCGAACGCCGCCGCGGGGAACCCGCCGCCCATCACCTTGCCGAAGGTCATCAGGTCGGGCACCCAGCCCTCGGCCTTGCCGTCGATGCCCCAGTAGCCCTGGCTCGAGGCGCGGAAGCCGGTCATCACCTCGTCGCTGACGAACAGCGCTCCGTGGGCCCGGCAGGTCTCGGCCAGGAACGCGTTGAACCCGGGCTCGGGCGGCACCACGCCCATGTTGCCGGGCGCGGCCTCGGTGAAGAGGCACGCGATCCGGTCGCCGTGCTCGGCGAACGCCGCGGTGACGGCGGCGCGGTCGTTGTAGGGCAGGACGATGGTCAGCGCCGTGGACGACTCCGGGACGCCGGGGGTGCCGGGCACGGCGAAGGTCGCCAGGCCCGAGCCGGCCGAGGCCAGCAGCGCGTCGACGTGGCCGTGGTAGCAGCCGGCGAACTTGACCACGACCTCGCGTCCGGTGAAGCCGCGGGCCAGGCGGAGCGCCGACATGGTCGCCTCGGTGCCGGAGGAGACGAACCGGACCCGCTCGACCGGGGTGCGCGCCACGATCTCCTCGCCCAGGGCGAGCTCGGGCTCGGTGGGGGCGCCGTAGGACGTCCCGCGGGCCACCGCGGCCTGCACGGCCGCCTGCACCTCGGGGTGGGCGTGCCCGACGAGCATCGGACCCCAGGAGCAGACCAGGTCGACGAGCTCGTTGCCGTCGGCGTCGGTCAGCCACGCACCGGCGGCCGAGCGGATGAACCGCGGCGTGCCGCCGACGGCGTTGAACGCGCGGACCGGCGACGACACCCCGCCGGGGATCACCGACCGGGCTCGCTCGAACAGCGCCTGCGAGGCGGGCTGGTCCGTGGGTCCGTCGGTCACCTCCTCATTGTCGCCGAGGAGTGGTGGTGGTCTCGACCAGGGTGGGCCATCACCTCTGACCGAACGGGTGTGGTCACCCCTTCGGGCCGGTTGGTACGTTCGTGCGACACCACGTGACAGTGAGGTACGTCATACGGACCTGTGACAGCCGTAACTATCAGGTGACAGCACTCGTTGGGGTTCGCACAGGCCGCCGTGGGGTAAGAAGCGCGTCTGACGAGCACCACTTCCAGGGAGATGACATTGTCCGCCTCGCGATTCGGCCGGATGCAGAAGGCCGTGGCCATCGTGCCGCTGGCCCTGCTGTCGGCAGCCTGGACCGCCAGCCTGACGTCCGCCGCCACGCCGACCACCAACGTCTCCGCCGCCACGGCCGAGCCGGGTGGCCTGCTGCCTGACGGCTCGAGCGTGCCGGCCCAGGCGATCGAGGCCCCGGCGTCGGTCTCCGACGCGGGCGGGCTCACCGGCTCCGTCGGTGGCGTGGAGGGCAACACCGAGCAGATCCTCGCCACCTCGTCCACCAACGGCATCCCCTCCGCGGCCCTGGCCGCCTACCAGCGCGCCGAGACCGTCATCAACGCCGCCGACAAGTCCTGCCACCTCAACTGGCAGCTCGTCGCCGCCATCGGCCGCGTGGAGTCCAACCACGGCCGCTTCGGCGGCAACGTCCTCGACGCCGACGGCGTCGCCCAGCCCGGCATCCTCGGGCTACCGCTCGACGGCACCAAGAACACCGCGCTCATCCGCGACACCGACGCCGGCCAGTACGACGGCGACTCGAGGTTCGACCGCGCCGCCGGCCCCATGCAGTTCATCCCCTCCACGTGGTCGGTCGTGGGCGTCGACGCCGACAACGACGGCGTCCGCAACCCCCAGGACATTGACGACGCCGCCCTGGCCACCGCGGTCTACCTCTGCTCCGGCGACGACGACCTCGCCACCCTCAAGGGCCAGCGCGCCAGCGTCTACCGCTACAACCACTCCGACTCCTACGTCGACCTGGTCCTCTCCGTCATGGACGCCTACCTCGACGGCGACTTCATGTCGGTGCCCAACGGCACCGTCGAGGCCGGCTTCCTCTCCCCCGACCCGACCTACAACCCCGGACCCACCCGCGGCAACGGCGGCCCCCGCGGCAACAACGGCGGCAGCACCAGCGGCCAGCAGGTCGACCCCGAGGACTCGCCCGCCGAGGAGCCCGCGGAGGAGCCGACCGACGAGCCGACCACGCCCCCGACCGGTGGCGGTGGCGGCGGACCGCAGCTTCCGCTCCCCCCGATCACCGTCCCGGCCCTGCCCACGACCAACGTCGACCCGGTCGACGACGTCCTGACGCTGGCCCAGGCCATCGTGCAGTGCACCCTCGACGGCAAGATCGACAACATCCTCCGCACCGACGACCCGTTCGACCTGTGCGTCAAGGACTACACGACCCCCTAGGTCCCGCTCCCACACGAAGGCCCGCCACGCTTCTGCGTGGCGGGCCTTCGGCGTCCAGACCGGTACGACTAGCTCGCCGGGGCTAGAGCAGCCCCGCCACCTCGGCGGCCCAGTAGGTCAGCACGATGTCGGCCCCGGCCCGCCGGATGGAGATCAGCGTCTCGAGGATCGCGGCCTGGCGGTCGATCCAGCCGTGGGCGGCGGCGGCCTCGACCATGGCGTACTCGCCGGAGATGTTGTAGGCCGCCACGGGCACGTCGACGGCGTCGCGGACGCGGCGCACCACGTCGAGGTAGGCGAGGGCCGGCTTGACCATGACGATGTCGGCGCCCTCGGCGATGTCGAGGAGGACCTCGCGGACGCCCTCGCGGGCGTTGGCGGGGTCCTGCTGGTAGGTCTTGCGGTCGCCGACGAGCGAGGAGTCGACGGCCTCGCGGAAGGGGCCGAAGAAGGCGGAGGCGTACTTGGCGGAGTAGGCCAGGACGGCGACGTCGGTGTGGCCGGCGCCGTCGAGCGCAGAGCGCACGACGGCCACCTGGCCGTCCATCATGCCGCTGGGACCGACGAGGTCGGCGCCGGCGGCGGCCTGGGCGCGCGCCATCTCGGCGTAGAGCTCGAGGGTGGCGTCGTTGTCGACGCGACCGTCGGCGGTGAGGACCCCGCAGTGGCCGTGGTCGGTGAACTCGTCGAGGCAGAGGTCGGCCATCACCGGCAGCGCGTCGCCGACCTCGGCGACGACGTCGGCGATCGCGACGTTGAGGATCCCGTCGGGGTCGATGGCCCCGGAGCCGACGGCGTCCTTGCGCTCGGGGATGCCGAACAGCATGATGCCGCCGAGCCCGAGCGCGGCCGCCTCCGCGGCGGCCGCCTTGAGCGAGTCGCGGGTGTGCTGCACGACGCCCGGCATCGACGAGATCGGGCGCGGCTCGGCGAGACCCTCGCGCACGAACACCGGCAGCACGAGCTGCCGGGCCTCGAGCGAGGTCTCTGCCACCGCGCGACGCAGCGCCGCCGTCGTCCGCAAGCGGCGCGGGCGTACGACCGGGGGCCGGATGGGTTCGCTGCTCACGCTGACCTCCACGTCGTTACCCGAGGAAACTGGACCTTCTGCGACGAAGCTTCATGACAGAAGGTGGAAATTCACCGCTTCACCGGTGAATCTCCACCTCAGGACGTCAGGCCTTCGCGCGGCTGGAACGCCGAGCCGGCGGCTTGCGGTCCGACGGCTTGGTGACGGGCTCGCCGGCCTCGAGGAGCGACGAGCGACGCGAGGCACCGAAGTCGGCCAGGGCCTCCACGAGCACGTCGACGTCGGGGGCCGAGGCGAGGACGTCGACCCGCAGGCCGTGCTCCTCGGCGGTCTTGGCCGTGGCCGGCCCGATGACGGCGATGATCGTCGACGGGTGCGGCTTGCCGGCGATGCCGACGAGGTTGCGCACGGTCGAGGACGAGGTGAAGACGACGGCGTCGAACCGGCCCGACTTGATGGCGTCGCGCACCGGCGCCGGGGGCGGGGTGGCGCGGACCGTGCGGTAGGCGGTGACGTCGTCGCACTCCCAGCCGAGCTCGACGAGGCCGGCCACGAGGGTCTCGGTCGCGATGTCGGCGCGGGGCAGGAAGACGCGGTTGATGGGGTCGAGGACCTCGTCGTACTCGGGCCAGTCCTCGAGCAGGCCGGCGGCGGACTGCTCGCCGGAGGGCACCAGGTCGGCGCGCAGACCCCAGGCGGCGATCGCGGCGGCGGTCTTGTCGCCGACCGCGGCGATCTTGAGGCCCGAGAAGGCGCGGGCGTCGAGGCCGTACTCCTCGAACTTCTCGCGCACGGCCTTGACGGCGTTGACCGAGGTGAAGGCGATCCACTCGTAGCGGCCCTCGACGAGGCCGCGGACGGCCTTGTCCATCTGCAGCGGGTTGCGGGGCGGCTCGACCGAGATCGTCGGGACCTCCTCGGGCACGGCGCCGAAGCCGCGCAGGCCGAGGGAGAGCGACGCGGCCTGGTCCTTGGTGCGGGGCACCAGCACACGCCAGCCGAACAGCGGCTTGGTCTCGAACCACGACAGCGTCGAGCGGAGGTCGACGACGTCGCCGATGACGGTGATCGCCGGGGGCGTGATGCGCGCCGCGCGGGCGTCGGCGGCGATGTGGGTCAGCGTCGAGGTGACGGTCTGCTGCTCGGTGGTCGTGCCGAGCCGGGTCATGGCAACCGGGGTCTCGGCGGAGCGCCCGGCGTCGACGAGGGCGCGGGCGATCTCGCCGATCTGGCCGACGGCCGAGAGCAGCACCAGGGTGCGGCCGTCGGCGTACTGGCTCCAGTCGACGCGCGAGGCGGCGTTGTCGCCGCAGGTCACGACGGCGACCTCGCGGTGGTCCTTGGTGGTGAGCGGGATGCCGGCGTAGGCCGGGACGGCGCCGACCGACGAGACACCGGGCACGATCTCGAAGCCGATGCCGGCCTTGGCGCAGGCCTGCGCCTCCTCGGGGCCGGAGGCGTAGAGGAACGGGTCGCCGGCCAGGAGCCGGACGACGCGCAGACCGCGCTTGGCCTGCTTGACGACGACCTTGGACCGGGCGGCGTGGGTCAGCGGCTGGCCGTCCTCGCCGAAGCCGCCGTCGACGAGCTCGGGGCCCTCGACCTCGACCGCGTCGGCGGTCTCGTCGGCCTCGGGGTCGACCTCGGCCGGCGTCGGCAGGCCGAGCAGGGTGCGGACGAGGGCCGCGTGCTCGGGCACCTCGGTCACGACGACGTCGGCCTGGCGGAGCAGGTCGACGGCACGGACGGTGAGCAGGTCGGGATCACCGGGGCCGCTGCCGACGAAGGACACCCAGGCCCGGGCGATCCGGTCGGCGGCGGTGCCGGCCGGAGCGCCGGACGTGCTGCCGGAAGTGGTGGTCTTGGCTCGCGTCATGGGTTCTGCACCTCTGGGGGCTCGATCGTGGCTGGGTCCGCAGCTGATGGGTTCAGCTGTCCTGCTCCGTCGGCGAGCATGTCGCTCGCCAGCCGGTTCCCGACGCCCACGGCGTCGGCCGGGGCTCCCGATGCGGACATCCGCACCGAGAGCGCACCGTCGAGTGAGAGCGCCACGGCCCTCACCCACAACTCATCTCCGTCGTCGCCCTCGACGACGTCGGCCAGCGCGCCGATCGGGGCGGAGCAGCCGCCCTCGAGCGTCGCCAGCACCGCACGTTCGGCCTCGACCGCGGCGCGGGACGCGGGGTCGTCGAGGCGGGCCAGCTCGTCGGCCAGCGGGTCGTCGGTGCGGCACTCGACCGCGAGGGCTCCCTGGCCGGGGGCGGGCAGCATCTGCAGCGGGTCGAGCACCTCGGTCATGTCGCCGAGGCGGTCGATCCGGGCCAGTCCGGCGCGCGCCAGGATCACCCCGTCGAGCTCGCCGTCGTGGACCTTGCGGATGCGGGTGTCGACGTTGCCGCGGACCCCGACGATCTCGAGGCCGAGGCCCAGGGCGTGCAGCTGGGCGACGCGCCGCGGCGAGCCGGTGCCGACCCGGGAGCCGACGGGCAGCTCGCCGAGGGTCAGTCCGTCACGGGCGACCACGGCGTCGCGGGGGTCCTCGCGCACCGGGACCGCGGCCAGGGTGATGCCGTCGGCCGGGGCGGTGGGCAGGTCCTTGAGCGAGTGGACGGCGACGTCGACCCGGTCGGAGAGCAGCGCGTCGCGCAGGGCGCCGACGAAGACGCCGGTGTTGGACGCCGGGGTGTCGGTGATCGGCGTGCCGGCGGCCTGGCTGCGGTCGCCGTCGGTGGTGATCTCGACCAGCTCGGTCTCGCGGCCGAGGCGGGTGCGGATCAGCTCGGCGACGTGCCCGGCCTGTGTCGTGGCGAGGAGGCTGCGACGGGTGCCCACCCGGACCGGCTTCACCGCACGTCCCGCGGGGTGGTGGTCACGTCGGGGCGGGTGACGGCGTCGACGGCCTCGGGGTTGAGGGCGAACAGCTCGGCGAGCGCGCGCTCGTAGGAGACGGCGCCCTGCTCGTTGACGAGCTCCTTGACCCGGACCGTGGGCTCGTGGAGCAGCTTGTCGGCGACCCGGCGCACGGTGTGGCGGATCTCGGCGCGCGCGGCGTCGTCGAGCTGCGGCAGGCGGGCCTCGAGGCGGGCCATCTCGGCGTCGACGACCGAGGTGGCCATGGAGCGGAGAGCCACGACGGTCGGGGTGACGCTGGCCTGGCGGCGCGCGGTGAGGAAGGCGGCGACCTCCCCGCCGACGATGCGGCGTACGTCGAGCACCTCGCGGGCGACGTCGCTGCCGGCCAGGCTCTCGGACAGCTCGCGCAGCCCCATGAGGGTGACGCCCGGCAGCTCGGCGACGCCGGGCTCGACGTCGTGCGGCAGCGCGAGGTCGATGACGGAGACCGGGCGGGCCGGGTCGTCGAGACCGGCCCGGGCGGTGGCGAGCATGTCGCGGGTGACCAGGACCCCCGTGGCGCCGGTGCAGGTGATGACGACGTCGGCGCGGGTGAGCTCGCCGGGCAGGTCGGCGAGGGCGACGGGGTGTGCGGAGTACTCCGCCGCGAGGCGACGGGCGCGGTCGGGCGTGCGATTGACGACGCTCACGTGGGCGGCGCCGAGACGGCTCACGGTCGCGGTGGCCAGGCCGGCCATGGCGCCGGCACCCACGACGACGACGCGGCTGCCGCGCACGGCGCCGATGGCGATCTCGGAGCGCTCGAGCGCCGCGCTGACCAGGGTCGGCGCGACCCGGTCGATGCCGGTCTCGGCGCGGGCCCGCTTGCCGACGCGCAGCGCCTGCTGGAAGAGGGAGTTGAGGGCGGGGCCGATGCTGCCGAGCTCCTGGCCGAGCCGTAGTGCCTCGCGGGTCTGGCCGAGGATCTGGCCCTCGCCGACGGCCATCGAGTCGAGCCCGGCCGCGACCTGGAAGAGGTGGGCGACGGCACCGTCGTCGTAGTGGACGTAGAGGTGGGGCACGAGCGCCTCGGCGGTGTCGCCGGCCCGCTCGAGCAGCAGGCGCGAGAGCGACTCGACGCTGCCGTGGAAGCGCTCGATGTCGGCGTAGACCTCGACGCGGTTGCACGTCGAGACGACGGCGACCTCGTTGACGTGGTCGCACGCGGCGGCGGCGGTGAGCAGCTTGTGGACGCCGTCGGAGTCGAGGGCGACGCGCTCCAGGACGGAGACGGGAGCGCTGTTGTGGGAGATGCCGACCACGAGGATGCTCATCCGGGGTCCCCTCGGTGTTGTTCGACGGAGGAGCGGAGCGGAGGAGGCGAGGAACATCGTGGGGCGGTCATGAGATGTTGGCCTTCCGCTGCTCGTGGTAGGCGAGGATCTGCAGCTCGATCGACAGGTCGACCTTGCGCACGTCGACGCCGTCGGGCACCGCGATGACCGACGGGGCGAAGTTGAGGATGCTGGTGATCCCGCAGCCGACCATGCGGTCGGAGACGTCCTGGGCCGCGCCGGCGGGGGTGGCGATGACGCCGATCGCCACGCCGTGGGACTCGACGATCTCCTCGAGGTCGCCGAACGGGCGCACCTCGACCCCGGCGACGACCTCGCCGTGGCGCGTCTCGTCGGCGTCGAGCAGGGCGACGACCCGGAACCCGCGGCTGCGGAAGCCGGAGTAGTTGGCGAGCGCGTGGCCGAGGTTGCCGATGCCGACGATGACGACCGGCCAGTCCTGGGTCACGCCGATCTCGCGGGCGATCTGGTAGCGCAGGTAGTCGACGTCGTAGCCGACCCCGCGGGTGCCGTAGCTGCCGAGGTAGGAGAGGTCCTTGCGGAGCTTGGCGGAGTTGACGCCCGCCGCGAGGGCGAGCTCCTCGCTGGAGCAGGTGCGGATGGCGTCGTCGGCCAGCGTGTTGAGCGCCCGCAGGTAGACGGGCAGGCGGGCGACGGTCGCCTCCGGGATGTCCCGGGTGCTCTCGCTCGAACTGCGTGCAGTCACTGCTCTGCTTCCTAGCCGACCCCTGGAAGGAGGCCCGGCCCGCTCACAGTAGGAGTTTGTGAACGCGAGAACAAATCGACCGGGAGTGGCCTAGCACACGCTCCGCCGGCCTCCTCCGAGGGGGTGGTAGCGCTCAGGCCAGCGCGCTGCGCAGGCGGGTCTCGTCGACCCGCCAGAAGTCGTGCTGGCGGCCGTCGACGAACGTGACGGGCACCTCGTCGGTGAAGCGGCGCTGCAGCTCGGGGTCGTCGTCGACCATCACGACGGCGTAGTCCTCCCCCAGGTCGGCGCACACCCGGGCGACCACCTCCTCGGCGACCTCGCAGAGGTGGCAGCCCGGTCGGGAGTAGAGCGTGACCCGGGGTCCGGCGGTGCGGCGGCGTCGCTTGAGCACGGGCGGACCTACTCCAGCAGGCCCAGCGCGCGCCGGCGCTCGAGCCCGCGGAGCCGGCCCTTCTGCGCCTTGCCGGTGACGCCGTGGGGCAGCCGGTCGACGACCTCGATCCGGCTCGGGACCTTGAAGCGGGCCAGCGAGCTCTCGCACGCCGCGCGTACGGCGACCTCGACGACGACCGGGTGGGCCCCGGGCGCCACGACGTAGGCGACGACCGCCTCGCCGGTCGTGTCGTCGGCGACCCCGATGACGGCGACGTCGGCGACGTCGTCGACCTCGGCGACCACCCGCTCGACCTCGACGGGATAGACGTTGAAGCCGGAGACGATGACGAGCTCCTTGACCCGGTCGACCAGGAACACGTCGCCGTTGCCGTCGACGTAGCCGACGTCGCCCGTCGACCACCAGCCGTCGGAGTCCGGCCCGTCGGCGCCGTCGGGCCAGTAGCCGCTGAAGAGGTTGTCACCACGCACCTGGATCTCGCCGGGGTCGCCGGTCTCCTCCGGCACCACGGCACCGGACTCGTCGACCAGGCGCAGGTCGATGCCCGCGAGCGTCGCGCCGACCGAGCCTGCGGGCGCGGCGACCGAGCAGAGGGTGCTCGTCACGACCGGGGCGGCCTCGGTGAGCCCGTAGCCCTGGTGGACGGGGATGCCGGTGCGGGCCACGAACTCCTCGACCACGGCGGCCGAGACCGGCGCCGAGCCGGAGAGCACGACGCGCACGGGGCCGAGCCGGTCGGCCAGGTCGACGTCGCGCCAGTGGGCGAACACCGGGGGCGCGACCGGGACCACGCTGATCGCCTCGTCGTCGATGAGGTCGAGGGTGCCCTGGGCGTCGAACCGGTCGGCGAGCACGAGCTTGGCGCGGCTGCGCAGCACGGCGCCGAGCACGGCGTTGAGGCCGTAGACGTGGAAGAGCGGGAGGACGCCGAGGACGACGTCGTCGCCGTGGATCATCGGCGGGTCGACCGAGGCGACCTGCTCGATGTTGGCCGCGAGGGCGCGGTGGCTGAGCATCGCGGCGCGCGGCAGGCCCGTCGTACCGCTGGTGTAGAGGAGGGCGGCGATCCGCTCGGGGTCGTGCAGCGCGGGCACCTCGCGCGCGGTGTCGGCGCGCAGGTGGTCGTAGGAGCGCTCGCCGGGCTGGAGGGTCGTGCCGATGACGACGACCCGCGGCTTGACCAGCCGGGCGAGGACCTCGGCCGGCACGTCCTGGGCCAGCGTCGTCTCGCCACCCGCGAGGGCCTGGTCGACCAGTGCGGCCGCCGCCCGCACCGTGGTGACCGTGTCGGCGTCGGCCACGATCATCCGGGCGCCGCAGTCGGCGACGACGCGGGCCACCTCGCGGGCGCTCGCGCCGGGGCTCAGGGGTACGGCGACCGCCTGCGCCCGCAGGATGCCGAGGTAGGTCGTCACGAACTCGAGGCGGTTGCTCGTCAGGACGATGATCCGGTAGCCGGCCACGACCCCGGCGGCGGCCAGCCCGGTGGCGACCCGGCCGACCTCGTCGTCGAGCCCGGCCCACGTCAGGCTGCGGCCGCGGGACTCGACGACGGCCAGCTTGTCGGGGTGGTCGGCCGCGGCCGAGGCGACCAGCGCCGCGGGCCCCGCCACGGCGTCGGTCAGGGCGGCGGCTCCAGGCATGCGGGGCAGTCTAAGGGTCACCGAACCGGCCGCGGATGGTCCGATCGGGTAGTGCCGACCTGGCACGCCTGCCCAACCCGGTCGCCAGTCAATAGGGTGGGCGCGTGCCTCCCTCGGACAAGCCGCGCCGGCCGCCCAACCTGCGCCAGCGCTCCACCCTGGCCGGCGAGGCCGCCGCCGCCGCGGCCGAGGTCGAGACCGCGCTCGACCACCCCGCCGACCCGACCTCGGCGGCGTTCTTCGACGTCGACAACACCGTCATGCAGGGCGCGAGCATCTTCCACCTGGCGCGGGGGCTGCACCGCCGCAAGTTCTTCACGACCCGCGACATCCTCGGGGCGGCGTGGAAGCAGGCCTACTTCCGCGTCGTCGGCGTCGAGGACCCCGACCACATCGCCGAGACCCGCAACTCCGCGCTGAGCTTCATCGCCGGGCACACCGTCGCCGAGCTCGAGGAGCTGGGCGAGGAGATCTTCGACGAGGGCATGGCCCACCGGATCTGGCCGGGCACCCGCGCGCTGGCCCAGCTCCACCTCGACCAGGGGCAGCGGGTGTGGCTGGTCACGGCCGCCCCGATCGAGATCGCCCAGATCATCGCGCGCCGGCTCGGCCTGACCGGGGCGATGGGCACCGTGTCCGAGCACGTCGACGGCGTCTACACCGGCCGCCTCGTCGGCGACATGCTCCACGGCCCGGCCAAGGCCGAGGCGATCAAGGCCCTGGCGGCGCGCGAGAGCCTCGACCTGAGACGCTGCTCGGCCTACTCCGACTCCGCCAACGACCTGCCGATGCTGAGCCTGGTCGGCGACCCGGTGGCCATCAACCCCGACGCCAGGCTGCGGGCCCACGCCCGCGAGCAGGGCTGGCGCGTGCGCGACTACCGCACCGGCCGCAAGGCCGCCCGGGCCGGCCTGCTCGTGGGTGGCGTCGCGGGCGCGGTGACCGGCACCGTGGCCGCCGGGGTGGCCCTCCGCAGCCGCCGCAGGTGACGCCGGAAACGCCGGTTTCCGTGTACACCTGTGCTGAACCTGTTCTAGTCTCGTGAGGATGGCCCCGGGGAGGGGCCCTTGCGGGAGGACGCACACATGCCTCAGTCGAGGCCGGACGTCGCGCGCGGGCTCGACGCCCTGCGCCTGGCTGTCGCGCGCCTGCTGAGCGTGGTCGACCCCGCCCCGGCCCTGGCCGGCGGGCTCCTGGTGTCCGAGGCGGTCGGCTACGGCGAGACCCTCGACAACGGCCTGGGCGGCAGCGGGTCGGGTGGCGGCTTCGGCGACGCCGACCTCGCGACGTCGTCCGAGGAGTCCGAGGCCGACCGCGCCCGCCTGATCGCCCTGGTCGAGCTGGCGCGCGGCGGTGACGCCGACGCGTTCGGGCTGCTCTACGACCACTACCAGAGCTCGGTCTACCGCTTCCTCTTCTACCGCACCCGCTCCGCGCCGCTCGCCGAGGACCTCACGTCCGAGACGTTCTTCCGCGCGCTGCGCAACATGACGAGCTTTCGCTGGCAGGGCAAGGACTTCGGCGCCTGGCTGATGACGATCGCCCGCAACCTCGCCACCGACCACTTCAAGGCCGGCCGGACCCGCCTCGAGATGACCACCGAGGACATGGGCGCCCACGACGACGCCACCGAGGGTCCGGAGTCGCTGGTCCTGGCCGGGCTGACCAACGAGATGCTCCTCGAGGCCCTCACCCAGCTCCCCGACGAGCAGCGCGACTGCCTGGTGATGCGGTTCCTCCAGGGCATGAGCATCGCCGAGACCGCCGCCGTCCTCGGACGCAGCGACGGTGCCATCAAGCAGCTCCAGCTGCGCGGGGTGCGCAACCTCGCCAAGCTGATGCCCGAGGGGATCCGGGACTGATGGCCGATCTCCGGATTCCTGTCGCCGAGACGCCCGTAACCTTGCGGGATCCGTCGTCGTTGGGGTCATTGACAGGCCAGCACGGCACCGATCACCCCCATGACCCCGCAGGACGTATCCGATGAACCCCGTGTTCCCGGCGCGCAAGCGCGCCGAAGAGTTCAGCTCCCTGGTCGAGGACCCCTCGACCACGGAGCTGCGCGACACGGGCCGGTACGCCGAGCTGGTGCCGCTGGTCGCCCTCGTCGCCAGCCTGCGCAACGAGCCGGCACCCGAGCCGCGGCCCGCGTTCGTCTCCGACCTCCGCAGCCGGCTGATGCTGGCCGCCGAGACGGCGCTCGTCCCCGACACCCCGCGCCAGCTCGAGGCCCGTCGCCAGCCCGCGCCGCGTCGTACCGGCCGCGAGCGACGCCTCGCCGTCGCCATCGGTGGCTTCGCGCTCGTCAGCGCCTCGGCGTCCATGTCGGTCGCCGCCCAGACCGCCCTGCCCGGCGACACCCTCTACCCCCTCAAGCGGGCCCTCGAGGACGTCCACGAGACCGCCCTGCGCAGCGCCGACGACAAGGGCGCCACGATGCTCGACAACGCGTCGGGCCGCCTGCACGAGGTCGACGAGCTCAGCCGCACCGACGGCCAGGACGCCGAGGTCATCGCGGCCACCCTCGACGACTTCGCCGACCAGGCGGTCGCCGCCTCCGGCGTGCTGCTCGAGGACTACGAGCAGACCGGCCGCCTCTCCTCGATTGACGAGCTGCGCACCTTCGCCGCCAGCAGCCTCGAGGTCCTCCAGCAGCTGCAGAGCATGGTCCCGGTCGCGGCCCGCGCCTCGCTCGACCTGGCCGCCGACGTCCTCGACGAGATCGAGCGCCAGGCCGTCACCCTCTGCAAGGTCTGCGCCCCGCTGCCCTCCCTCGTCGACGCCGTCGCCACCGCCGCCGACCTCGGCCCGCTCT
>NZ_JAURVJ010000055.1 GCF_030655615.1 Nocardioides sp. | reverse complement strand
CTGCACGACCGGGGCCGGGGCGGGCTCCGGCTCGGGGGCCGGCTTTGCCTTCGGGCCCGGCTTGGGACCGGGGCGGGCGCCGGGCTTGGCACCCGTCGTCGCACCCGCGGTGGCCGGGGTGGCCGCCTTCTCGGCGGGCTTCTCAGCAGGGGCGGCCGCCTTGAGCGACTCCCCCACCTCCTTGCGGAAACGCATCTCCGCAGGGAGCTCGACGGTGGAGCTCGCCGACTTGACGAACTCGCCCATCTCCTTGAACTTCTCGAGAACGAACTTGCTCTCGACGCCGAACTCCTTGGCGAGCTCGTGTACGCGGGTCTTAGCCACAATTCTCCTTCGTGGCCCGACCCGCGTGTGCGGTGATCGGACCTAGTGGTGGTGCAAACTCATCGGGAAGTCTTCATCGAGAGCTCATGAGCTGCTGCTCCAGTTCCTGGTCGTCATCCGTGGGGCGCGCGGGTCGTGAGGTAGTCGCTCACCGGGGCGCTGGGGAGGCCGGGGTCGGACCGCAGGGCCCGCCCGAACGCCCTCCGGCGCACCGCGAGGTCGTAACACTCGGTCGTGGGATGCAGGTGCGCCCCCCGACCGGGTGCGGTGGCTGTCGGATCGGGCACCACGGCCGGGCGGCCGTCTGCGTCCGAGCCGGCGGTCACCCGCAACAACTCGCGCTTGGCGGCCCGCCGGCGACACCCGATGCACGTACGGACAGGACCCGCGAGCACAGGGGGAGACGACTGGTGAACCACCAAGCACAGTCTAGCGGCCCCTCCCCGCATCACCGAATGCGTCACCGAGCGCGCTGGCAGGAGGGACGGCAGGCGGATCGCCAGCACCCGTGACAGCGGGCCGACGGGTCGGCAGGATCGGGTCGTGACCGACCTCCGCTTCGACGGCGCGACGCTCGACCGGGACAGGTGGCTCCCGCACTACCTGCCCGCCTGGTCGTCGCGTGCGGCCAGCGCGGCGTCGTACCGGCTGGAGGGCGGGGCGCTGGTCCTCGACGTCCCGGTGGACCACCCGGTGTGGTGCGCGGGCGACCACGTGCCGCCGCTGCGGGTCTCGGGGCTGCAGTCGGGCAGCTGGTCGGGGCCGGTCGGGTCGACGCGCGGCCAGCAGCGCTTCCGCGAGGGTCAGGTGGTGCGCGAGGAGCAGCCGTGGTTCGAGGGCTGGCTGCCCTCCGGCGAGGGCGGCGGCCTGGTCGCGATCGAGGCGGCGATGACCCTCTCGCCGCGCTCGATGGCGGCGCTGTGGCTGAGCGGGTTCGAGGACGACGACGAGCAGCTGCGCTGCGGCGAGCTGTGCGTCTTCGAGATCTTCGGCAAGGACCTCGGGCCCGGGTCGGCCGAGGTGGGCGTCGGCGTGAAGGCGTTCCGCGACCCGGCGCTCGCCCAGGACTTCGCGGCGCCGCGGGTGCGGGTCGACGTCACCGAGCCGCACGACTACGCCGTCGAGTGGGACGTCGAGCAGGCCGTGTTCAGCGTCGACGGCCAGGTCGTGCGCCGGTGCGCCCGGCCGCCGGTCTATCCGCTGCAGCTGATGCTCGCCGTCTTCGACTTCCCGGAGTGGTCCGTGGGCGATGACGACGACCTCGTGCCGGAGCTGCGCGTCAGCCGGGTGTGGGGCTGAGCCCGAGCACCCGGAGCAGGTGGGGCCGGAGCAGCGCGCCGAGGGCGGCGTCGGCCTCGTCGCTGCCGCCGTAGGCCCGCACCGGCGGGGCGGCGACCGGCGTCTCGCCGGGGAGCACCACGCGGTGCCCGGCGTCGGGGTGGGTCACCAGGGTGGTCGCGAGACCGGCGGCCTCGCGGCGCGCGACGACCGCGTCGGCGAAGTCGCACGCCGGCCAGAGCCGGTCGTCCTCGCCGGCCGCCAGCACCACCTCGCCGGTGATGCGCTCGACCGGCAGCCGGGCGGCCGGCACGCGGTCGGCGTAGGCCTCGAGGCAGTGCTCGTAGAGACCCAGGAACGCCGGCGGGCCCGTCGCGCCGGGATCCGGCGCCCAGTCGTCGTCGTAGGGGACGAACGGCAGCGGCTCTCCCCCGCTGGTCCACGACGAGCGCTGCGGGCGCTCGCTGGCGAGCGACGCCCAGACCACGTCGGTGGGTGCGAGGGCGACCACCGCGTCGACCTCGGCGTGCCGCGCTCCGAGGAGCAGGGCGGCCTCGGCGCCGCGCGACGTGCCCAGCACGACGAGCCGCTCGCAGCGCTCGTGCAGCAGGGCGAGCGGCTCGTCGAAGGACTCGAGCGGGACGAGGTCGACGGACTCGCCGAACCAGCGGTAGGACGCCGCGACGACCCCACCCAGCCCCGCCAGCACGTCGCAGCGGTCGACCTCGACCCGGCCGCTCGACCCCGCGAGGACGAGCACGCCGGTGGGTCCGTCGCCGACGACGTGGAGCGTCACGACCGGGCCGGCTCCTCCTCGTCGCCGTGGATGTCGATGCGCCAGCCGGTGAGGCGGGCGGCGAGGCGGGCGTTCTGGCCCTCCTTGCCGATCGCGAGCGAGAGCTGGAACGACGGCACGACGACGCGGGCCGAGCGGGCGGCGAGGTCGACGACCTCGACGCTGGTCACCTGGGCGGGCGAGAGCGCGTGGGCGACGAACTTCGCCGGGTCCTCGGACCAGTCGACGATGTCGATCTTCTCCTCGTTGAGTGCGTGCATGACCGCGCGGACCCGCTGGCCCATCGGGCCGATGCAGGCACCCTTGGGGTTGATGCCGGGGGCGTCGGTCTTGACCGCGATCTTGGTGCGGTGACCGGCCTCGCGGGCGATCGCGGCGATCTCGACCTGGCCGGAGGCGATCTCGGGCACCTCGAGGGCGAAGAGCTTCTTGACCAGGTTGGGGTGCGACCGGGTCAGGGTGATCTGGGGGCCGCGCATGCCCTTGCGGACCGACAGCACCAGGCACCGGATCCGGGTGCCGTGGCTGTAGGACTCGCCGGGCACCCGCTCGCTGACCGGGAGCAGGCCCTCGATCTTGCCGAGGTCGACGAGCACGTCATCGGGGTTGCGACCCTGCTGGATCACGCCGGAGATGAGGTCGCCCTCCTTGCCGGAGAACTCGCCGTACTTGATCTCGTCCTCGGCGTCGCGCAGCCGCTGCATCATGATCTGCTTGGCCGTCGTCGCGGCGATCCGGCCGAAGCCGGCCGGGGTGTCGTCGAACTCGCCGATCTTGGCGCCGTCCTCGTCGACCTCGGGCGCCATCACCAGGACGTGCCCGGTCTTGCGGTCGAGGATCACGCGCGCCTCGTCGATCGCGCCCGGCGACTTCTGGTAGGCCGTCAGCAGCGCCTGCTCGATCGCCTCGACGAGGACGTCGAACTTGATCTCCTTCTCGCGCTCCAGCTGTCGGAGGATGTTCAGGTCGATGTCCATCAGTCGTCGTCTCCCTCGTGACTCTCGGCCGGGTCCTCAGCGAGGTCCGCGGCCGGCTTGCGGTTGAACTCGATCTGCACGAGCGCCTTGATGACGTCGGCGTAGGCGACCCGACGGGCGGTGCCGTCGACGTCGAGCCCGACGCTGGTGTCGTCGCTGTCGGTGACGCGACCGGTGACGGTGACGTCACCGGCGAGGGTCACCTTGACCAGGCGGTCGGTGTTGCGGCGCCAGTGGCGCGGCAGGACGAGCGGGCGGTCGACGCCACGTGAGGTGACCTCGAGCGTGTAGGGCAGGTGGCCCAGGGCGGTCGACAGGTCGGTGTCGAGGACGTCGCCGACGAGGCGGGTCGCCTCGGCGACGTCGTCCATGGTCACGCCACCGTCCTGGTCGACGGCGACGCGGACGACGCGACGCTTGCCGGCGGTGCTCACCTCGACGGCCTCGAGGTCGAGACCGATCTCGGCCAGGGGGTCGGTGAGCGCTGACTCGATAGCGCTGGTCAACGCCTCGGGCGCGGACATCTGGACCTCCTGTGCAGTTGTGCTGCTGAGTTGTGGTGCCGTGGGGCTGTGGCTCGTGGCGACGTGCGGGTGGCGACGTGCGGGTGGCGCCCACCTACCTTAGGGCATCTCCGGCACCCGACCGGATATCGTCGCCCGGTGCCGTCCCGCCTGCCCGTCCTCAGCCGACGGGCCCTGCTGGGTGGCACCGTCGGAGCGGCCGTGCTCGGCACCGCCGGGTGCTCGCTCGGCTCCCTCGACCCGACCTCGGACGACCCCACGATCACGCCGACGAGCGGGCCGTCCTCCTCCTCTTCCTCGTCGGGGGCGACGGCCACCGCGCCGGCCGAGGTTCCGACGGCCGTCGACGACGCGGCCGTCGTGAGCGAGGTGCTCGCGGCGATCGCGCTCGCCCACCGGACGGCGCGCGCCAACATCCGCGCCCACCGCGACCTCGCGGGCCGGCTCCGTCCAATCGAGGCCCTGCACCAGACGCACGCCGACGAGCTCGGCGACCTGCCGCGCACCACCGGCCGGGTCTCCGACCCCGGCGAGACCCCGGCCCAGGCCATGGCGCGGGTCGACCGCGGCGAGGCGCGCCTGCAGCGCGTGCTCGTCGGAGCCGCCACGTCGGTCGCGAGCGGCGCCCTGGCCCAGACCCTCGCGTCGATGGCCGCCGGCGTGGCCCAGCTGCGGACGACCCTGTGAGCCGGCGATGACCTACCTCGACGCCCTCCAGGCGACCCTCGCCGGCGAGCACGCCGCGATGTTCGTCGTCGGCTACCTCGGCGGGCAGACCTCGCAGTCGGGCAGCCCCGACCTCTACGACGCCCTGCGCGACTCCTACACGACCCACCGCGGCCGGCGCGACCTGCTCGTGGACCTCGTGCGCGGGGCCGGTGGCGACCCGGTGGCGGCCGCGGCGTCGTACGACCTGCCGGCGGTGCGCCCCGACGACCCGGCCTCGATCGCCGCGGCGGCGCTCGCCGTGGAGCAGGCCTGCGGGGCGACGTACGGCTACCTCGTGGCCAGCGCCACCGGCGACCAGCGTGGCTGGGCGATCGACGCGGTCCTCGACTCCGCCCTGCGCGAGCTGGCGCTGGGCGGCGGGCCCCGGGCGTTCCCGGGGCGCTGAGCGCGACCGGACGGCCGACCGGTCAGGGAGAACCGACCCTTGTCAGGGGTTGCAACCCCTGACAACGGTCGGAATCCCCGGCCGACCGGGGAATCCGCCACCGCCGGCCCCGCTCCGAAAAACAGAGCGGTCCGCGAACTCATCCTCCGGGGAACTCCCGAGATGCTCCCCGGAGGGACGAGTACGCGGACCGCTGATGGCCTGGGACAGAGGCCAAGGTTGAAGGGACCGGCGGACCGGGGGGACACCCTTCGTGCAGAAGTCTGCAACACAGCAGGCCACCCGCGACATGGACGGAATCCATCACAAGTCTGCAATGCAGAAACCTGCAGAACGGTGCACGGACCTGCAGGAAGGTCCCGGTTCGGTGGCGCCGTGCGGCGCGGGCCGGTGTCAGCCGCGGTAGGCGGCGAACATCTCCGACATCCGGGTGCTCTGGCCGCCCGTGAACTCGGTGTAGCAGGCGTCGTCGGAGTAGTCCATGTAGTTGTGGATCGGGTCGAGGCCGGCGGCGGCGCAGGTGTCGGCGCCCTCGGGGCAGCCGCTGGTCGGCGAGGACTGCGCCGGGGTGTCGCTCACGCCGTCGTTGGTGGTCGAGCAGGCGCCCTGGAACGTGTGGTAGAGCCCGAGCCAGTGCCCGGCCTCGTGGGTCGCGGTCTCCCCGAGGTCGAAGGGCGCGACACCGCCCGGCAGCGAGCTGTACTGCACCCGGATGCCGTCGATCTCGGGGTCGCTCGCGTAGTCCCACGGGAACGTGGCGACGCCGAGGTAGTCGAAGTCGACCAGCCAGATGTTGAGGGCGTCGGAGCCGCCCAGGCGGGTCTGCGCGCGGTAGGACGTCGTGGCGCCGTCGCCGTGCCAGGTGTCGTTGTAGTAGCGGTCGGTGCCGGCCAGGGCGAACGTGAAGCCGGTGTCGGCCGCGGTGGCGCCGTTGAGTCCGGCGTACGACGCGTTGAGGACGGCGACCTGCTGGGCGATCGCGGCGTCGGTGACGTCGCCCTCGCCGCCGCTGCCGGCCATCACGTGGACGTAGACCGGGATCGACGCCGCCCGGGCCTCGGCGCGTGCCAGCTGGCGCGCCGTCTGCTTCGCCAGGATCGCGTCGGTCCGGGCGTCGATGCGGCGCTGCTCGGCCGCGGTGACCGACCGGTGGTCGTGGGCCTGGCCGCCACGCGCGGCGGTCGCGATGTCGGCGCCGGGCTCGAAGCACTCCTGCTCGACCTCCTGCTCGACCTCCTGCTCGACGGCGGCACCGAAGTCTCCGGTCGGGACGGCGGCGACCGCGCCGGACGGCGCGAGGACGCCGACCGCGCTGGCCACGGCGAGCGCGGCGAGTCCGGCGAGCAGGGAGCGTGAACGGTGCTGAGACATGGAGGGCCCTCACGGTCGTGGGCACCCGGCCGAGTCCGGGTGCCTGGGTGTCCCGCTCCGCGGAGGATCCCTCCGGTCTAGACCGGGAACCCGTCAACCTTCCCGCGCCGAGGCGCTGCGGGGCCATGATCGTGCGGCCTCTCCTTCGTGCGATGCAGGAACTTGCAATCCGCCTCGCTGCCTCCGAGTGCGAGCACGTGGACAGGGGTTGCGGCGGACCGCAGGTTCCGGTTCGTTGGCCGTAGGGAGACATGGCAGCGCCGACGACGTCGACGCCAGACTTCGGAGGACCGAGACATGAAGAAGCTCATCAACGAACCGGCCAACGTCTTGGCCGACGCCCTGCGGGGGATCGAGGCGGCCCACCCCGAGCTCCGGGTCGACCACCAGCACCGCGTCATCTATCGCGCGGAGCCCAAGCAGGACGGCAAGGTCGCGATCATCTCGGGCGGCGGGTCGGGCCACGAGCCGCTCCACGGCGGGTTCGTCGGTCCGGGCATGCTCGACGCGGCCTGCGCCGGCGAGGTCTTCACCTCGCCGACCCCCGACCAGATGGTCGAGGCGACCACGGCCGTCGACCGCGGCGCCGGCGTCCTCCACATCGTGAAGAACTACACCGGTGACGTGATGAACTTCGAGATGGCCGGTGAGCTCGCGGCCGCCGACGCCGGCGTCCGCGTCGAGACCGTCGTGACCGCCGACGACGTCGCCGTCCAGGACTCGACCTACACGGCCGGCCGCCGCGGGGTGGGCCTGACCGTGCTGCTCGAGAAGATCGTCGGCGCGGCCGCCGAGGAGGGCCAGGACCTCGACGCCGTGGTCGCGCTCGCCCAGCGCGTCAACGACGGCGGCCGGTCCATGGGCATCGCCCTGACCAGCTGCACCGTGCCCGCGGCCGGCAAGCCGACCTTCGACCTGCCCGAGGACCAGATGGAGGTCGGGGTCGGGATCCATGGCGAGCCCGGCCGCCGCCGGGTCCCGTTGGCGCCGGCGTCCGAGGTGGCGGCGATGCTCGTCGAGCCGGTCCTGGCCGACCGCGACTTCACCGGTGCGCCCGCGATCGTCATGCTCAACGGCATGGGTGGCACTCCGCTCATCGAGCTCTACGTGCTCTACGGCGAGGTGGCGATGCTGCTGGCCGACGCCGGCGTGCAGGTGGTCCGGCGCCTGGTCGGCAACCACATCACCTCGCTCGACATGGCGGGCGCCTCGCTCACGGTGCTCAGCGCCGACGACGAGCTGCTGCGCCTGTGGGACGCCCCCGTGGACACCTCCGGCCTGCGCTGGGGGGTCTGACCGGATGGCCGACACCGTCACCCAGGACCGGCTCGTCGCCTGGCTCGCCGCGTTCCGTGACGCCGTCCACGAGCACGGCGCCCACCTGACCGAGCTCGACTCGGCGATCGGCGACGCCGACCACGGCTCCAACCTGGTGCGCGGCATGGACGCCGTGATGGCCGCGCTCGAGCCGCCGCCCGATGGGGTCGCAGCCCTCTTCAAGAAGGTCGGCATGACGCTGGTGACGTCGGTCGGCGGGGCGAGCGGACCGCTCTACGGGACCTTCTTCCTCCGCGCCGGCACCGCCGCCGGTGACGCGACCGAGCTCGACCCCGCCGCGCTCGGCGCGGTTCTGCGGGCCGGGGTCGAGGGCATCGTGGCGCGCGGCAAGGCCGAACTCGGCGACAAGACGATGTACGACGCCCTCGGCCCGGCCGCCGACGCGTTCGACGCCGCTCTCGCGGACGGCGCCGACGCGGCCG
>NZ_JAURVJ010000052.1 GCF_030655615.1 Nocardioides sp. | reverse complement strand
CACAGAGCGTCGACGCCGAGGTCGGCGAGGTAGGGGAGCCGGCTGGTGATGCCCGGAAGGTCGCCGATGCCGGGCCCGCCGCCGCGTTCGCCGGAGGAGGCGAAGCTGCGGACGTAGACCTGGTAGACGACGGCGTGACGCCACCACTCGGTGCGCGTGCTGTCCGTGTCGGGAGTACTCATGGGGGTGCTCATGCGAAGTCCTCGGGGTCGACGGCGATCCAGATGTGCTCGGCGCTGCCCAGCACGCGGCCGTCGGCGGCGTACAGGGTGGCAGCGGTGAAGGTACGACGCCCCTTCGACCCGCGGGCCGAGCCGACGAGCACGTGCCGCTCGCCGACGCGCGGCAGGTCGCGGACGTGGGCGGTCATCGAGCCGAGCACCATCAGGCGCTGCTCGAGGTCGCCGGCCCAGCCTCCGATGCAGTCGAGCGCGGCCCAGGTGACCGGCAGGGATGCGGCGTCGCCGCCCAGGCTCGGGTCGGGGGTCCAGGTCGCGGCCATGCGCACGGAGCCGTCGTCGGTGTCGGCGACGCGACCGGGGAAGATCCGCAGCCCGTCGCCGGGGCCGCGGTCGGTGCCACAGGCGAAGCAGGACGGGAAGGGGTGCGAGCGGAAGCCGGCGTAGGACGACTCCGCGGCGCGGGCGGTGGCCGCGTCGACCGCGGGAACCGGCGTCACGTCGGCCTCGGCCGGAGCGGCCTCGGCGACGAGCTGGTCGTCACGGGTGGCGCGGGCGGTCTCGTTGCCGTGCTCGTCGTCGAGGAGCTCGACGGTGAGGGGCACGCCGAGCGGCGGCGGGGTCCGCAGCATCACCCGCACGGTCCCGGGCGCCAGGTAGGCCGCCAGGGCGCCGGCGCTCCAGCCGCCGTTGCCGGAGGACGTCGGCCCGCGGAAGCGCGGGGGGATGGTGAGGGGGGCGAGCGTGTCAGGCACGTCGACAACGCTAGCGGGCCCGGCGGGGAGGTCAGCCCTTGATGGCGGCGTAGCGGTCGAGGGCCTCCTGGCGCTCGGCCTTGTGGTCGACGACGGGCTCGGGGTAGCCGACCTTCTTGCGGTCCTCGCTGCTGGGCTCGTGGGGGTCGTCGACGTCGGCGAGCTCGGGCACCCACTGCTTGACGTAGGCCGCCGAGGGGTCGAACTTGCGGCCCTGGCTGGTCGGGTTGAAGACCCGGAAGTAGGGCGCGGCGTCGGTGCCGCTGCCGGCCGTCCACTGCCAGCCGTGGTTGTTGGAGGCGAGGTCACCGTCGACGAGCCACTGCAGGAAGTGGCGGGCGCCGTGCTGCCACTCGACGTGGAGGTCCTTGACGAGGAAGCTCGCGGTGATCATCCGGACCCGGTTGTGCATCCAGCCGATCGACCGCAGCTGGCGCATCCCGGCGTCGACGATCGGGAAGCCGGTGCGGCCGTCCTTCCACGCGTCCAGGTCGGGGCCCGGGTCGTCGTACTGCATCGTGGCGAACTCGGTGCGCAGGTAGTCGCGTGCCGAGTCGGGGCGCTGGAAGAGCACGTCGGCGTAGAACTCGCGCCAGGCGATCTCGTTGCGGTAGGTCGCGGCGCCCTTGCCCTGGCGGCCGGCGAGGTCGGCGAGGATCGTGCGCGGGTGGATCTCGCCGTACTTGAGGTGGTGGCTCATCCGTGACGTCCCCGCGACGCCGGGCTTGTCGCGGGCGTCGTCGTAGTCGGCCAGCTTGTCGAGGAACTCGTGCCAGGCGTCGGTCGCCGCCGACTCGCCGGCCTCGGGGAGGTCGATGCCGTCGGGGAGGTCGACGTCGGGCAGGTCGACGGTGTCCTTGAGGTGCCGCCAGCGGGCGTCGCCGGGCAGGGCACCGGCCGGGTCGCGCCAGCCGTGCGCGGCCCAGGCCTTCGAGAACGGCGTGAAGACCTTGTAGGGCTGGTCGCTGCCGTTGACGACCCGGTCGGGCGCGACGGCGTACGGCGAGCCCGTGCGGACCAGCTCGATCCCGGCGTCCCTGAGTGCCTCCTCGACGGCCTCGTCACGGCGACGGCCGTAGGGGCCGTAGTCGGCCGCGACGTGCACGCTGGTGGCGCCGACCTCCTGGGCGGCGAGGACGACCTGGCGGACGGGATCGCCGCGGAGGACCGAGACCGGGACGTCGCGGCGCAGGGCCCGCAGGCTGTCGACGAGGTAGGAGCGGCGGGGGAGCCCGCTCGGCTCCCACAGCGCCGGGTCGAGGACGAAGAGCGGAAGCGTCGGACCGTCGCTGAGCGCCGCCAGGAGGGCCGGGTTGTCGGCGGTGCGCAGGTCGCGGCGGAACCACATCACGGACGTCATCCCGGTCACTGTGCCAGTGAGGGCTGCCTACGTACCCACCCCGTGGTGCATGCGTAAGAATGGGTGGGTGAGCGACCTCATCGACACCACCGAGATGTATCTCCGGACCATCTACGAGCTGGTCGAGGAAGGAATCGTGCCCCTCCGTGCCCGGATCGCCGAGCGTCTGCACCAGAGCGGCCCGACCGTCTCCCAGACCGTGGCCCGGATGGAGCGCGACGGCCTGCTGACCGTCGAGGGCGACCGCCACCTCGAGCTCACCGACGACGGCCGCCGCCTCGCGACCCGCGTCATGCGCAAGCACCGCCTGGCCGAACGGCTCCTGACCGACGTCATCGGCCTCGAGTGGGAGCTCGTCCACGAGGAGGCCTGCCGCTGGGAGCACGTCATCTCCGAGACCGTCGAGCGCCGCTTGGTCGAGCTGCTCGGCCACCCCACCGAGTCGCCCTACGGCAACCCGATCCCCGGCCTCGACGAGCTGGGCGAGATCGAGCTCGGCGAGGAGTTCATGGCCGGCGTCGAGCCGCTGTCCAAGGCTGCCTCCGACGTCGAGGCCCGGGTGCTGGTGCGCCGGATCTCGGAGGAGATGCAGAAGGACGAGCTGCTGATGAGCGCCCTGCGCCGCGTCGGCGCCATGCCCGAGAAGACCATCACCGCCATCGCCACCGACGAGGGCGTGCTGATCGGGTCCGGTGGCGAGACCGCTGAGATCGTGCCCGAAGCGGCTGAGCACATCTTCGTGAAGCGGCTCTGAGTCGAGCCGGCTCTCTCGTCGGCTCCTGACGTCGGCTCCTGACTCGGGTTTCACCGGCTGGCCGGTGAATGCCGAGCCTGGACGATAGAGTTTCATCGGCCCAGCAAGAGCTTTATCGGCCGGCCGGTGAAACCCGAGTCATCTGGGACCTGACGCCGACCAGCGCCTCCAGGAACTCCGAGCACCCGGCGTCCACCTTCACCGTCGCGAGGTCGTCGCCCCGGGTCTGGCCGCGGTTGACGATGACGACCGGGGTGCCGGCCTTGGCGGCGTGGCGGACGAAGCGGAAGCCGCTCATCACCGTGAGCGACGAGCCCGCGACCAGCAGCGCGCCGCCCGACTCGGCGAGTGCGTCGACGGCGGCGTAGCAGCGCTCGACGCGCGGCTTGGGGACGTTCTCGCCGAAGAACACGACGTCGGGCTTGAGCACGCCGCCGCACAGCTCACAGCCGGGTACGACGAACCCCGAGGTGTCGTCGAGCTCGACGTCGCCGTCGGGGCGGGTCTCGACGTCGGTGTGGCGGGCGGCGAAGCTCGGGTTGAGGGCGTCCAGCCGGGCGTGCAGGGCGACCCGCGCGGACGTCGTACGGCAGGAGAGGCAGACGACGTCGGCAATCCGGCCGTGCAGGGCGATCAGCCGGCGCGAGCCGCTGGCCTCGTGGAGGCCGTCGACGTTCTGGGTGATGAGGAGGTCGGGGTCGAGCGGGGCGCAGGCGCGGTGGCCGGCGTTGGGCTCGGCACCCCGCATCCGGCCCCAGCCGAGGTGGGAGCGCGCCCAGTAGCGCTGCTGGGCGGCCGGCCCGGAGACGAACTCCTGGTAGGTCATCGGGGTCCGGTCCGGCGAGCCCGGGCCCCGGTAGTCGGGGATGCCGGAGTCGGTCGACAGCCCGGCGCCGGTCAGGACGACGAGCGGCCGCCCGGCCAGCAGGTCGAGGGCAGGCGTCACGCGCCGTACCGCTCCCGCGCCCGCGCGCGGGCCTTCTCGGCCTCGACCTCACGGTCCTTGGGTGGCGCGGTGGTCACCAGGTCGTCGACCAGGTGGCGGGTGATGTGGGCGATCTCGTGCACGGCCCGGTCGAACGCCGCCTGGTTGCCGGCCGACGGCTTGGTGGTGCCGGCGACCTTGCGGACGTACTGCAGGGCGGCGGCGTGCACCTCGTCGTTGCTGGCCGGCGGCGCGAAGTTGTTGAGCGGGCGGATGTTGCGGCACATGCCGTCAGTTTAGGTCGGTCTCGACACGCGCGGTCGCGACCTCGTGCCTCGGTCGCGCGCGCTGCTCGACCGCCGATGACCGGGACTCGCCCGAGCAAGCTCGGTCAGTCCAGGTCGAAGTACTCGACGTCCTCGCCCGTCACGACCGCCACCTTGCCGCCGCCGACCGGCACCAGCCGCACCGCGTCGATGTCGCTGCCGTACTCGACGCGCGTCATCTTGTTGGCCATCTTGCCGCCGCCGAGCTGGAGCCGGGAGACGTAGCCGGTGCCGCCCTGGGCGACGACGGTGAGCACGATCCGCTGGTCGGGCAGCCAGGTGAACTGGCGGGGGTCGTCGCCGGCCTTGGCGTAGGTGTTGCGGCCGTAGGACGTCACGTCGAGCTGGCGGGGGTCGGTCAGGTCGGTGACGTCGAACAGCCCGGCCTGGGCGCCGCCACGACCGTCGGACCCGACGCCCACGACGCGCATGGTGCCGAGCGGGTGGAGATAGCTGGAGAACCCGGGGATCTTGAGCTCGCCCACCAGCGTCGGGTCGGCGGGGTCGCTGAGGTCGACGGCGTAGAGCGGGTCGACCTGGCGGAACGTCACCAGCAGGGCCAGGTCGTCGAACCAGCGCACCGCCTTGATGTCCTCGCCGACGCCGAGCCGGTCGAGCCGGCCGACCTCGACGAGCTCGTCGTCCTCGGCGCGCAGCGTGACGATCGAGTTGGCGTTGTCGGTCTCGGTCGACGGGCCGACGGCCACCCGCAGGACGCCGTCCTTCTCGTCCATCGACCAGCGGTCGCGGACGTAGCCCTCGACCTCACCGGCACCGACGTAGGACGCGGAGGTCCCGTCGAGCGCGAAGTCGTAGACGTGGGTGGTGCCGTCGGGCCCACGGCCGCCGACCGACGTACGGCGCAGGCAGTCGAAGCACCCGTCGAAGCTCGTGCTCGCGCCGGTGGCGGCGAGGTAGAGGTGGTCGGCGGACTCGTAGGTCAGCGGGGCGTCGCCAGCCAGGCCGAACGCGTCGGTCTCGCCGGGCGCCGCGGCACCGAACCCGACGACCGCCATCGTCGACAGGCCGATCTCGGCGCGCGGGATCGCGACCCGGTCGCAGGCGAGGAGGTCGGTCGGCTCGCCGCCGTCGACGGACACGTGGGGCAGCCAGTCGTCGAGCGTCGACTCCTCGACGAGCTCGCGGTTGGCCTTGAGGGCCTTGGTGCCGTTCTCGGTGCCGGCGTCGTCGTCGTCGAACGGCAGGTCGGGCAGGCCCTTCGACAGCACGACGCGGACGTCGGCCCCGTGCTGCCGGGTGGCGACCAGCGCCGCGTCGTAGTCGACGGTCTGCCTGAGCACGGGCGACGCGGGGTCGTCGAGGTCGATCGTCAGCACCCGGGTCTGCGGCGACGGCTGCTCGTAGCCGAAGTCGTCGTAGACGGCCATGCCCTCGGCCGGGCGCGTGCCGTCGTTGCCGACCGCGACGACGGTCTCGCCGGACAGCAGGATCTCGCCGTCGTAGAAGTCGCCGAGGTCGAGGCTGCCGAGCCTGACGACGCCGTCCTCCTCGCTGCCGGAGACGTCGTACGTCGTCAGCTCGGCCCCGCGCAGCCGCACCAGGAGGCGTCCGTCGGTCTTCACGCTGTCCGGCTCGTCGACGCCGGCCTCCTGGACGTTGGTGCCGGTGTCGGAGGACTCAGCTCGTGCGGTGCGCGGGGCGAAGCCACCTCGCGGCATCGCGCCCGCAGACGTGGGCAGCGGGGCGTCGGCGAACTGCTCGAGCCGCAGGCCGCCGTCGAAGGCCATGTCGTCGAGCCCCCGGGTGTAGTACTCCCGGCCCGACCCACCCCACCCGTACTCGCTCACCAGGTCGACGCCGCGCTCGACGTAGTGCTGGAGCAGGTCGTCGCAGGACTCCGGCGCCTGCAGCTCGCCCTGGAACGCGACGGGCGTGGCGAGGTCGCCGCCCGAGCCCGCGCCCGAGCCGTAGCCGCCCGCCGAACCGGGGGAGTCGTCCGGCCCGGGGGCGGAGACGATCGTGCCGGCGACGAAAGCCGCGGCGACGCCACCGAGGACGGCGACCGCGGTCAGCGACCGCTTGAGCCGCGCCTCGGGGCGGCGGCGGCGCTCGCTCGCGGCCTGGCGGTGGGCGTCGCGCAGGACGGCATCGACGGGGGCGGGGCCGACGGGCAGGTCGTCCCAGTTCTGCTCGAGGTCGGTCACGACGTCGCTCCCTCTGTGGAGTCGGATGGGTCGGGGGCGTGCTCGGGCCGCAGCTCGGCGAGGTGGTCGTCGGCCGCGAGCTGGGCCAGCGACCGCGACAGGCGGCTCTTGACGGTGCCCGTCGGGATGTCGAGCACCTCGGCCGTCTGCTGCTCGCTGAGCCCGGTGAAGTAGCGCAGCACCACCACGTCGCGGTTGATCTTGGTGAGCCCGGCGAGGGCCCGGTGGACGGCGTCCGCGGTGTCGACGTCGGCGGTGACGTCGCGCGTGGCGCTGGTCCGCGACTCCGGGAGCCGCTCGGACGGGCGCTCGCCCCACCAGCGCCGGCGCTTGCTGTCGCGCAGGCAGTTGAGGAGCATCCGATAGACGTAGGCCGCCCGGTTGTCGGCCGCGGCGACGGTCGGCCACGCGGTGTAGCAGCGCACGAGCGTCGTCTGCGCGAGGTCCTCGGCCTCGTGCAGCGAGCAGCCGAGGAAGACCGCGGAGCGCACCAGGGTGCTCCACGACTCGCGCACGTAGGCCGCGTAGTCGGCGTCGTGGTCCATCGGTCTCCAAGGTCTGGTCGAGGCGGGTCGGTGGGGCGGCGTTCTGGCGTACGACGGGGCGGGGTGTCCCACAGGTTCCACCCGTTCTCCACCGATCTGCGGGCAATGCCAACATGGGGCGCATGCCGACCGACCAGCGCGACCTCGACCTCGTCCTCTTCGGGGCCACCGGGTTCACCGGCGGCCTCACCGCCGACTACCTCGCCGAGAACGGCCCGAGCGGGCTGCGCTGGGCGCTGGCCGGTCGTTCGCAGGCCAAGCTCGAGGCGGTCCGCAACCGCCTGGTCGCGCGGCACCCCGACCTCGGCGACCTCGAGCTGGTCGTGGTCGACGCCGCCGACGAGACCGAGCTGGTCGACGTCGTGCGCCGGGCCAAGGTCGCGGTCACGACGGTCGGGCCCTACCAGCAGCTCGGCGGCCCGCTCGTCGCCGCGTGCGCCGAGACCGGCACCGACTACGTCGACCTGACCGGCGAGCCCGAGTTCGTCGACGTCACCTACGTCGAGCAGCACCAGACCGCCGTGGCCAGCGGCGCCCGGATCGTGCACGCCTGCGGCTTCGACTCGATCCCGCACGACCTCGGCGCCTACTTCACGGTCAAGGAGCTGCAGGCGACCGGGCCGGTCACGCTGCGCGGCGTCGTGCGGGCCGCCGGCACCGCGTCGGGCGGCACCTTCCACTCCGCGATGGGGGCGTTCTCCCGCGCCAAGCAGATGTCGGCGGCCGCCAAGGCCCGTCGCCGCGTGCAGGGCAAGCCCGCCGACGGCCGCAGGTCCCGCGCCGTCGCCGGCAAGCCCCACCGCGACAAGGTCCTCGGCTACTGGCTGCTCCCGATGCCGACCATCGACCCGCAGGTGGTGGCCCGCAGCGGCGCCGCGCTGCCGGCGTACGGCCCCGACTTCCGCTACTCCCACTACGCCGGCACCAAGACCCTGCGCTACGCCGCCGGCGGCATGGCGGCGGTGTCGTTCGTCGCGGTGGCCGCCCAGGTCGGGCCGGCGCGCAAGTTCCTGCTCACCAGGGTGCCGCAGGGCCAGGGGCCCGACGAGGCCAAGCGGTCCAAGTCGTGGTTCACGGTCGAGTTCGTGGCCGAGTCCGGCGACCGCACGCTGCGGACCAAGGTCAGCGGCGGTGACCCGGGCTACGGCGAGACCGCCAAGATGCTCGCCGAGTCGGCCCTGTGCCTGGCCTTCGACGACAACCCGCCGACGGCCGGCTCGGTGACCACCGCCGAGGCGATGGGTGACAACCTGCTGACCCGGCTGAGCGCGCGAGGCATCACGTTCGAGGTCGTCGGCTGAGTCCCGCCGGTCCCGACCGGCTCAGCCGGGATAGAGCCCCAACCGTCGCGCCTGCAGGCGGCTGAGCCCCAGCAGGGCGTCGGTGCACGGCGTCGCGACGCCGCACGCCTGACCGAGCTCGCGCACCACGCCGACGAGCGCGTCGAGCTCGACGGGGCGGCCGGCGTCGACGTCCTGGAGCATCGAGGTCCGGAAGGCGCCGAGCCGCCGGGTGACCTGGTGGCGGTTCTCGGGGCTCTCCTCGATCGGGACGCCGATGCGCGCGCCGATCGCCTGGGCCTCGAGCATCACCGCCGACACGAAGCCGCGGACGAGGTCGTCGTCCATGATCGCGTCGGTGGTCGCCCCGGTCAGCGCGCTGATCGGGTTGACCGTCATGTTGCCCCAGAGCTTGAACCAGACGTCGCGCTGGATCCGCGTCGACACCGACGCGTCGATCCCGCCGCGCTCGAGGAGCGCGGCCAGCTCGGTGGTGCGGGTGCTCGTCCCGCCTGACGGCTCGCCGAGGATCAGGCCGTTCCCGAGGTGGTGGCGTACGACGCCGGGCGCCTCGACCGAGCAGCTGACGTGTGCCACGCCCCCGACCACGTGGTGGGCCGGGATCGCCGCGGCGATGGCCCCGTCGGGGTCGACGGTCTCGAGGCGGGTGCCGGCGAGAGGGCCGCCGAAGCCGCCCTCGAGGAACCACCAGCTGATGCCGTTCATCGCCGTGAGCACCGTCGTGCCCGGCCCGAGCAGGGGAGCGATCCGCCCGGCGACCCCGGCCAGCGAGGGGGCCTTGACCGCGACGACCACCACGTCCTGGACGCCGAGCTCGGCCGGGTCCTCGGCCGCGTGGACCGGCACGACCTGTGCCTCGTCGCCGCGCCGGACCGTCAGGCCGTCGCGGCGCAGCGCCTCGAGGGTGGCGCCCCGCGCCACCACGCCGGGGGTCTCGCCGGCCCGTGCGATCGCCGCGCCGACCCAGCCGCCGATCGCGCCGGCGCCGTAGATGGTGATCCTCATCCGGCGATGGTTCCAGACGTGGTGCTCGTCCCGGACCCTAGCGCCGGGCCCGGACCGTGATCGGCACGCTGGTCGAGGCGGAGCGGGTGCGGGCGTCGCCGACGTAGGTCACGACGGCGCGCACGGTGCCCGGACGGGCGAACCGGGGGAGCGTGACGGTGACCTTGCCGGCCTCGAGGGTGCCGGCGTAGGTCTTCTGCCCGACGCGCACCGTGACCCGGCCGGTCGGGGCCGTCCGTGGCGCCGTCACCGTGACGGCGAGCCGGGTCCGGGTGCGGTGGGCGATCACCGTGCCGGGCAGGACGGTGACGCCCAGCCGGGGCGCGGCCTTGGCGACCGTGATCGTGACCGCGCTGGTGCTCGGCTTGGTCGTGGCGTTGCCGAGGTAGCGCACCTGGACGGTCTTGCGACCGGCGGTGTCGAACGGGCCGACGGCGGCCTGTGCCCGTCCGCCGACGAGGGCGACCGTGGAGCGCCTGGCGCCGTCGACCCAGATCTCGACGTCGCCGGCCGGCGTGCCGCCGGGGGAGGCCACCGCCACGGAGACGATCGCGATGCCCTGCCGGACCGTCACCGAGGTGGGAGCGGTGACGGCGGCGGCCGAGTCGGCCCGGATCGGGACGGGGGCCTGGGTCACGGTGATCGGGAGCGCCACCGTCGTACCGGTGACGTTGCCGACGATGGTCACCGTCGCCGGGCCGGCAGCGGTGTCGGCGGGGAGGGTGGCCCGGACCGCGGCGCGGCCGTGCTCGTCCGACGCGTCGGCGCCGACCGTGTTGTCCACCGGGAACGAGCCGAGGGGCCGGTCGCCCAGCGACACGAGCACCGACGTGTCCTTCGGGTCCGTCGGGGCGGAGAAGGCCAGCGAGGTCAGGTCGACGTCGAAGGCGCCGCCGGCGACGTAGGAGGCGGGGGCTCCGGCCGGGAAGGCCACGCCCACCGAGTGCTGCTCGGCGTCGGCCGTGATCGGGCTGCCGCCCGCGGTGGTGTCGGCGACGGCGCGGAGGTGGTCGAGCAGCGCGGCCAGGTCGACCTTGCCGGTGTCGCGGGCGCCCGAACCGGTGGTGAAGGCGCGGAAGTTGTCGCCGCCGGCGGCCAGCGCCGAGCTGGCCGTCACCGAGTAGCGGGTCGCCGGGACGATCGCCACGTCGTCGAGCCACATGCCGGTGACGCGCGCGCCCTCGGCCCGGGTCGGGTCGTAGGTGTAGCGGAAGCCGGCCGAGGTGCCGAGCCGCAGGAACGGGCGCGCGGGCACGGTGCCGGCCGCGGTGCGCTGCCACTGCTGCTCGAGCACGGTCTTGATCTGGGTGCCGGTGAGCCGCATGGTCACGAGCGGCTCGGCGGCCGGCTGGACGCGTGCGGCCTGGCCGTAGGTGAGCGTGGCCGGGTAGCCGCCGGGGTTGCCGAGCAGGTCGTCACCCAGGTCGTCGGGGTCGACGAACGCGATCTGCGCGCCACCGGACTCAGGGGCCCGCGTGGCCCAGCGCTGGGCCTCGGCCACGAGGTTGCCCAGGGTGGACTCGCCACCGAGGCTCTCGTCGGTGCCGTTGGCCAGCCGGGCGCGGCTGACGGGTCCGGCCAGCGTGCCGAGCTCGGCGGCACCGAGCACCTCGGCCTGGGCGACCGCGGCGTCGACGACGGCCTGGGTGGCCGCGTCGGCGGGGTAGGCCGGGGTGGCGACGAGCGGCAGGACCGTCTGGGTCCCGGCCGTGACGGCGCCGGTGGTCGTGTCGACCGTGAACGTGAGCCGGTTGAGGTGGGTGCCGTTGCGGCCGGCCGAGACGACCGGGCGCCGGGTCACGGCACGACCCTGGGCGACCCAGGCCGGGACCGGGATTGCGTGGTTGTAGGCCAGGTGGGTGTGGCCCGAGATGATCGCGTCGACGTTGCTGTCGACGCCGGTGACGATCTGGCCGAAGGTCGAGCCGTCGGTGGCCGAGGCCACGTCGGTGGTGACCGCCCCCTCGTGGACCAGCAGGACGATCACGTCGGCGCCCGCGGCCTCGAGGGCGTCGGCGGCCGTGTTGACCTCGTCGACGACGTCGGTGACGGTCACGTCGGCGATGCCCGCGGCCGGGACCAGCGACGGCAGCTGCTCGGTGACGGCGCCGACGAAGCCGACCTCGACCTCGCCGAACGTCTTGGTCCACGAGGCCGCCAGGGCGCGTGAGCCGTCGCTGCGCTGGCGCAGGTTGGCGGCGACGTAGTCCCAGTCGGCGCGGGCGGTGACCCGACCGGCGAGGTCGGGGTAGCCCCGGTCGAGCTCGTGGCTGCCGACGGCCGAGACGTCGAGCCCGGCCTCGTTGAGGGCGTCGATGGTCGGGTCGTCCTGCTGGACGTAGGACGCGAACGTCGAGCCGCCGATCAGGTCGCCGGCGGCGGCGAAGACGGTGTCGGGGTTCTGGGCGCGGAGCTGCTTGACCGCGCCGGAGAGCACGGCGGCGCCCGCCTGGGCGCCGTCGGCCTGCAGACGGCCGTGGAAGTCGTTGGTGCCGAGGACCTGGATCTCCCGGGTGGCGGCCGCGACGCTCGGCTTGGCCTGGATGTTGCGGAAGTCGACGGTGTCGAGGAAGCCGCGGTTCTCGAGGCCGACGAACCCGGACGCCGGGATCGCCGTCGGGCTGGTGAACGAGTTGACCAGGGTCCCGTTGAGGAGGACGCGGACCTGCGTGCCGCTGAGCGTGATCGTGTAGGTGTTCCACTGGCCGAAGGGTCGGACGGCGGCGGCGACCGCGGCGGCGTCGGGCGCCTTGGCGGTGCCTCCGGTCGGCACGATCGCGCCGGTGTCGGCACCGATCGGGACCGCGAAGCCGCCGACGGGGTCGGCGCCGTTGCGACTGCTCGACGCGACGTAGACGGCCGAGTCGTCGTTGTTGTCGTTGCGCCGCCAGTCGAGCTTGAGGGTGGAGGGCGTGGTCTGCTGCGTCGTGAACCACTCGGCGCCGCGGCCCCGGGTGCTGCGGATCGTGCAGTCGGACTGTCGGCCGAAGCCGCCGGCGCCGGCCTTGCGCCAGCCGTCGAACGACTCGAAGGTGCCGTCGTACAACCGCGTGTAGCCGGACTCCGGCGGGGTGGCCGCACAGGTGTCGGGGGCGGTGCCGCCGACCTGGACGGCGTCGAAGTTGAGGCGGCAGAAGTCGGTGCCGCGGTCGCACTGCAGCGCGAGGGTGTTGGCGCCCTGGTTGAGGGTGGCGGTGGTCTTGACGAACCGCCACGCCTCCCAGTTCTCGAGGCTGGTCATCGGATAGCTCAGCACCTGGCGGGCGCCGCCGTTGGTGAGCAGCCCCATCGAGCGGGTGACGTTCTCGTCGGCGCCGAGCGGACCGGCGGCGTAGCGCACCCAGACGGGGTAGACCCCGGCCGCCGGGGCGGTGACGGTCATCGCCGACGTCATCCCGGTCTCGCGGAACGTGTAGGAGCCGGTACCGGAGAAGTTGCTGTGGTCGCCGGAGTTGAAGGCCGGCGGGCCGGCGGCCCCGCCGCTGATGGCACCGTCCTCGACCTCGACGAACGCAATGACGTCGTCCCCGACCGCGGTGGGGGCGGTGGGCGCGGGTGCGGCCTGGGCGGGGACCGCTCCGACGCCGGCGATCCCGACCGTCAAGCAGACGGCGGCGACGAGTCGGGCAGGGGACAGACGGGACACGGCAGGCTCCTCATGACCACATGCTGTGACGCGTGCCACAGTCAGATATGGGGACGCTAGCCCGTCCTAGTTCATCCTGTCGAATTTGGTTCTGAATTGTGGTCGACTAGCGGTCGGTATGGGGCTCGCCGGCGACTTGGCCAGGGTCGGAAGGCCCTAGCCGCGTCCGGTGCGCGACGGAAGGGTCGGAGCTGCGCACAGGGACGTGGTCGCCGCAGCTGGCTCCAGGACTCGGGCGTACGACCGGCTCCGCTCAGGTCGGGTGACCACTACCGGACACACCGCACCCGCAGGCCGCAGCCGCCGCCACCCCTTTCCTCGCACGCCGGGGACCGGGGGGCGGTGGCACTCACGGCCGGTTCGACGAACGGACCGGCCCCCGCACCGGCTCGTGAGGTCCCAGGTCCGGAGCGGATGCTCTCGCCCCGAGCGGCGGCGAGCCCGCCCCCCGTACGGCCGAGCTGCGCGACGGTCGGTCCGTCGACCTGCTGCCCCTGGCCCGCGAGGTCTGTCGTCGCTACCGCGACGGGTTCCCCGACGAGCAGGCGCGCTACGGCGACGCCGGCCAGGCGTGGTGCCTCCAAAACAACCTCTACGCGCTGTCGTGGGCGATCCAGGACGCCCAGGGCCAGCTCGACCTGGTCCGGGATGTCCTGTGGCTGGCCCGCGTGCTCGAGGCGCGCGACTTCCCGGTCGCCCGGCTGGCCCGCAGCCTGGAGATCAGCGCCGACGTGCTCCGCGCCGGTCTGCCCGAGCCGCTCGGGCGAGGGGCCACCCGGGCGCTCGACGCCGCCCTCGCGGGCCTGGCCGCAGGCAGCCGTGAGATCGTCTGACATCAGCGGAGCCCATCGTGTTTCCGCCGCTGTGACAGTGGGCACTGGACAACCGCTGCCGCAAGAAGATCTCGGCCGCGACGGCGAACCAGTGCCGTGCCCTCCACGATCGACCCACCTCCCCGAACACCCGAACGGAGCGCTCCCTTGCGCAAGATCCTCCGCGGCCTCACCGTCGCGACCGCCCTCACCCTGGCCCCGCTCTCCGCGGCTGCCGTCACGACCGCTCCGGCGCACGCCAGCGGATCGCTGGCCACCAGCTCGGTCACCGCCACGGCTCCGGACGCGACGGCCCTCAAGGCGAAGCCGGCCCGCACCATCACCCTGCGGGACCTCCCCGGCCCCCAGGCGCGCGTCCGGATCACGGTCAAGCCCAAGTTCGGCAACAAGCCGCTGATCATCCAGACCCGCAAGGCCGGCAAGTTCCGCAACACCGGCAAGATCAGGACCAACGCGCGCGGCGTGGCCGTCAAGGTGTTCGCCGGCTCGCGGGCCGGCATCCGCTACCGCCTCATCGCCGTGGGCGGGCGTGACTACGCCACCAGCGCCGTCACGTTCACCGTCACCCGACGCTGAGCGTCCGACCCCGCTAGGCCAGACGAGCCCCGACCTCACGCGAGGTCGGGGCTCGTTGCTGTCCCGGAGAGGTGCCCCAGGCAAGAGTCGAACTTGCGACCTTTCGCTTAGGAGGCGGCTGCTCTATCCACTGAGCTACTGGGGCGTGCGGGCTCGCGCCCGGCGAGGGTGAGGGTACCGGGTAGGACGGGCGAGGGCGACGCTGACGACGTACCCCGCGGCGGCGCTGCCGCCGGTTTGGCCAGGCCGTCCGGGCAACCGACAATGGGAGCCCGTCCGTCTACTCAAGGTGACCATGCCCGACGAGCTCGACCTGACCGATCGACCGACCGAACCCGTGCGCCCCAAGCGGCGGGGCCGGAGCAAGAAGCGCCACCGGTTCCTGGTGGTGGCCCTCGGGGTCGTCACGACCCTGGCGCTGGTCGTCGGTCTCGGCTCGGTGTGGTTCGTCCGCCACCTCGACGACAACGTCGACTTCCAGAGCTATGACGACCAGCTGGTCGACCGGCCGGACAAGGCGGAGGTGGCCGACGGGCCGCACGAGCCGCTCAACATCCTGGTCATGGGCTCCGACACCCGCGACGGGGCCGGCAACAACATCGACGGCCTCACCGGTGACGGCGAGCGGTCCGACACGACGATCCTCTTCCACCTCTCGGCCGACCGGACCTTCGCCTACGGCGTCAGCATCCCGCGCGACACCCTGGTCGACCGGCCCGACTGCGTCGGCGACGACGGCTCGGCCATCGCCGGCGAGGACGACGTCATGTGGAACGAGGCCTTCGCGGTGGGCGGCCCCGCCTGCACGATGCAGCAGTTCGAGCAGCTGACCGGCGTACGCCTCGACAACTACGTCAAGGTCGACTTCAACGGCTTCCGCGACATGGTCGACGCGATCGACGGCGTCGAGGTCTGCATCCCCGAGGAGATCTCGGACCCCGCGCACGGCATCGACATCCCCGCCGGCACCCGCGAGATCGCCGGCAAGGAGGCGCTGTCCTACGTCCGCGCCCGCTACACGCTCGGCGACGGCTCCGACATCGGCCGCATCAAGCGCCAACAGGCCTTCCTCGCCGCGATGGCCGGCAAGGTCGTCTCCAAGGGCACGCTCGCCCGCGTCGACCGGCTCTTCGGCTTCCTCGACGCCGCCACCCGCTCGCTGCAGACCGACTTCGACTCGGTGGGCGACATGAAGGACGTCGGGACGTCGTTCCGCAGCATCGGGCTCGACCACATCAAGTTCGTCACCGTGCCGTGGCAGTACTCGCCCGAGGACCCCAACCGCGTCGAGTGGCTGCCCTCGGCCAAGAAGCTGTGGCGCAAGGTCATCAAGGACAAGCCGCTCGCGGGCAAGGTCTCCGACGGCGTCATCTCGGCCGGCGACGACGTCAAGGGCCGTACGCCGACCACGGGCGGCAGCAAGGGCGCGGTCACCACCGCGCAGCGCGAGTCGGCCGGGTTGTGCGCGTGAGCGAGGACCAGCCTGCGGAGGAGCCTGCCGAGGAGCCGGCCGAGACGCGCGAGCAACGCCGGCGCCGGCTGGCGGCCGTGTTCGGTGACGTCCTGCCCGACACGACCTCCGACGAGCGCGACGACGAGGCGCCCGGGTCCGGGTCGCGGTCCGAGGAGTGGCTCAAGGCGCAGGTGCCCCCGCACCACGGGTAGTCGGGCTGGGCGGGTCGGCTGCGGGGGTTTCGAGGCTCGGCCGCGGGCGGCCTCGCACCTCAACCGACGTCTGGGTGGGCTGCGGGGGTTTCGAGGCTCGGCCGCGGGCGGCCTCGCACCTCAGCCGACGTCTGGGTGGGCTGCGGGGGTTTCGAGGCTCGGCCGCGGGCGGCCTCGCACCTCAACCGACGTGTGGGTGGGCTGCGGTGGTTTCGAGGCTCGGCCGCGGGCGGCCTCGCACCTCAACCGACGTCTGGGTGGGCTGCGGTGGTTTCGAGGCTCGGCCGCGGGCGGCCTCGCACCTCAACCGACGAGGCTTCGGTCAGGACTTGGCGAGACCGCCGGGGGCGCCGCCGGCGAGGGAGTCGCGGATCTGGCGGAGGAGCTCGATGTCCTCGGGGGTGCCCGGCGCGGGGCTCGGGAAGAAGCGCTCCTTGGCGGCGATGTAGGGCGTCACCACCAGGAAGTAGACGACCGCGGCCAGGATCACGAAGGTCAGGGTGGCGTTGAGGAAGGCGCCGAAGGAGTTCGGGGTGTTCTCGAAGACCTCGGAGGCGCTGTCCGGGAGCAGCGCCGTCAGCCAGTTGGTGAAGGTCGTGACGACGGCACCGAACGCCGTGCCGATGATGACCGCGACGGCGAGGTCGACCAGGTTGCCTCGGAAGAGGAAGTTCTTGAAGCCGTCCATGGCTCCTCCTTGGGTGGTGCGCAGTCCGAGTTTGGGGGGCGGGGAGGACGCTATCGGTTGGACCACGCGAACGTCACGACCGACCGCGACGCAGCGCCGGCCAGCGCTGTGACCTCCTCCACAGCGACGCCGACGACCACCAGGCGCCCGGGAAGGCCCGTCGGACCGGTCGCCTCGTCGGCCGTCGGGATCGCCAGCACCACGGCGGCGGGCGCCACGGTGTCGGTGTCGCCGGCCTGGGGGTCGGTCGCGACGAGGTCGATCTCGTCGCCCACGCGGAGCAGTGCCACCGCGCCGGCGTCGGGCAGCCGCACCGGTACGGCGGTCAGGTCGCGTCGGTCGCCGGTCATCGCGGGTCCGACGAGGGCGACCTCGGTCAGCGGCTGGCCCCGGGTGAGGGGCGCGGCGACGACCCGGCCGGTGGCGTGGTCGGCCAGCCCGGCCGGCACCGAGCCCGGTGCGAACGCGACCGTGGCGAGGTCGGAGTCGTCGAGGACCTCGCCGGCGGGGAGGTCGCGCGCCGCCACGAGGACGTCCACCGTCGCGGGCGATGACTCAGCCGTGGCGGCCAGCGTCGACGCGACGGCGACGGCCGTCAGCCCAGCGGCCAGGAGGCGACGTCGACGCAGCACCTGACGGCGCAGGCCGCCGAGCAGCGCGACGGGGCGGCTCAGGTCGAGGGGCATCCCACGACGCTAGGCGAGCCGGCGCCGTCCTGCTCGGGCTCTCCACAGGCCCCCGGGAGAGGTCAGGGCTTGGCGGCCGGAGCCGGCTTGCTCTCGGCCTTCTTCTCGCTCTTGGTCTCGGACTTGGTGTCCGACTTCGTCTCGGACCCGGACTCGCTCTTGCCCTCTGACGTGCCCTCCGACTTGGTCTCCGACGAGGCCGACGGCGACGAGGAGGACGAGGAGCCCTCGGGCTTGCGGCTGTCGTTGCGGTAGAAGCCCGAGCCCTTGAAGACCACGCCGACCGCGTTGTAGACCTTGCGCAGCCGGCCCGCGCACACGGGGCACTCGGTCAGCGAGTCGTCGGTGAAGGACTGCACCTGGTCGAAGGCGTGACCGCACTCGGTGCAGGCGTACTGATAGGTGGGCACAGGAACTCCCTCGCGGTTCGGTGGACGTCGGCGTCGAGGTGTTGGCACTCGCGCCCGACGAGTGCCAATGCTACGGCACGGCAGAATGTTCCGCACGATGACGGTCACCACCCAGGACACCCCCGCCCACCGCCGGCGCGGACCCCTGTGGTGGCGCCGGTTCCGGCTGCTCCCGCGGCCGCTGCGGGTGTCGGCCTACGTCGCCGTGGCGCTCGCCCTGCTGTTGGTGGCAGGCCTCGTGACCGGGGTCGTCGTGGTGCGCCGGTCGTTCCCGCAGACCACCGGCGAGGCCGAGGTCGCCGGGCTGACCGCCCGGGTCGAGGTGGTCCGCGACGACCACGGCATCCCGCAGATCTATGCCGACACGACCGAGGACTTGATGCGCGCGCAGGGCTACGTGCACGCGCAGGAGCGCTTCTACGAGATGGACGTACGCCGCCACGCGACCGCCGGGCGGCTGGCGGAGCTGTTCGGCGAGAAGGCGGTCGAGACCGACGTCTACGTCCGCACGATGGGGTGGCGGCGGGTCGCGGAGGCCGAGCTGCCGCTCCTCGACCCCGACACCCGGGTCGCCCTCGACGCCTACGCGGCGGGCGTAAACGCCTACCTCGAGGACCGCGCGCCGAGCGAGGTCGCGTTGGAGTACACGCTGCTCAACGCCCGCGGGCTCGGCTACACCCCGGAGCCGTGGACCGCGGTGGACTCGCTGGCCTGGCTCAAGGCCATGGCGTGGGACCTGCGCGGCAACATGGTCGACGAGATCGACCGGACTCTGACCGCGGCCACCGTGGGCGAGGAGCGCGCGGAACAGCTGTGGCCGGCGTACCCCCTCGACGACCACGCGCCGATCGTCGGGCAGGGCGCGGTCGTCGACGGTGTCTTCGAGCAGGACGCGACGACGTCGACCACCAGGCTCCCGACCCGCCCGCCGCCGTTCACCCGCGACGCGGGCGTCGCCGACGACCTGCGCCGCCTCGCCGCCACCACCGAGCGGATGCCGGCCTGGCTCGGCCGCGGCGACGGCGTCGGCAGCAACAGCTGGGTCGTGTCGGGAGACCTGACCGACACCGGAGCGCCGATCCTCGCCAACGACCCCCACCTCGGGGTCTCGCTGCCGGGCGTGTGGATGCAGGTCGGGCTGCACTGCCGCACGGTCAGCGAGGCCTGTCCCTACGACGTCGCGGGCTTCTCGTTCTCCGGGGTGCCCGGCGTGATCATCGGCCACAACGCCGACATCGCCTGGGGTTTCACCAACCTCGGGCCCGACGTCACCGACCTCTACGTCGAGCGGGTCGTCGGCGACGAGTGGCGCCACGGCGGCGAGCTGCTCCCGCTCGAGCGGCGCCAGGAGCGGATCGAGGTCGCCGACGGCGACGACGTCGTCATCACCGTGCGCTCGACCACCCACGGCCCGATCGTCAGCGACGTCGACGACGTGCTCGCCCGCGTGGCGACCGACGCCGACGTGCCCCGGGAGAGCGCCGACAAGGCCGAGTACGCCGTCTCGCTCAGCTGGACCGCCCTCGAGCCGGCGCCGACCGCGGACGCGATCCTGGCGCTCGATCGTGCGAGCGACTGGACGTCGTTCCGGGCCGCTGCCGCCGACTTCGCGGTCCCCGCCCAGAACATCGTCTACGCCGACCGCGACGGCCACATCGGCTACCAGGCGCCGGGTCGGATCCCGATCCGCAAGTCCGGCAACGACGGCCGCTACCCGTCGGCGGGCTGGCGCCCGGAGAACGACTGGACCGGCGAGTACGTGCCCTACGACGGCCTGCCGAGCGTCCTCGACCCGGAGGAAGGGTTCGTCGTCACGGCCAACCAGGCCGTCGTCGGTCCCGACTACCCCTACTTCCTCGGTGGCGACTTCGACCGCGGCTACCGCTCCCAGCGGATCCGCGACCTGGTCGACGAGCAGGTCTCCTCCGGCGGCACCGTGTCGATGGACGACGTCCTCGCCACCCAGCTCGACGACCGCAGCTCGTTCGCCGCGGTCCTGGTGCCCCACCTGCTGCGGCCGCGCCTCGACGCGACCTACGACGACGACGGGCAGCGCCTGCTCCGGGGCTGGGACCTCACCCAGCCCGCCGACGGCGACCAGAGCGCGGCGGCGGCGTACTTCAACGTGGTCTGGCGCGACCTGCTCGAGCTGACCTTCGACGACGAGCTGACCGGCGACCAGCGCCCCGACGGCGGCGACCGGTGGATGGCGGCCGTCTCCGACCTGCTCGAGCGGCCCGACGACCCGTGGTGGGACGACGTCACGACCGACGAGGTCGAGACCCGCGACGACATCCTGCGCGCGGTGCTGCTCCAGGCCCGCGACGACCTCACCTCCACCCTCTCGCCCGACCCCGGCGAGTGGACCTGGGGCGCTCTGCACCAGCTGCGCCTGGAGAACTCGACCGTCGGCCGGTCCGGCTTCGCCCCGGCCGAGCGGCTGGTCAACCGCGGCGGCTGGGAGGTCGGTGGCGGTGGTGCCCTGGTCGACGCGACCTCCTGGGACGCCCGCCACGGCTTCGGCGTCGTGACCGCGCCGTCGATGCGGATGGTCGTCTCGCTCGACGACCTCGACGACTCGCGGTGGGTCAACCTGACCGGCGTCTCCGGCCACGCCTTCCACCCGCACTACACCGACCAGACCGACCTGATGGTCGACGGGAAGACGCTGCCGTGGGCCTTCACCGAGGACGCCGTCCGTGACGCGGGGGAGGACACGCTCACCCTGGTCCCCGCCCCCCGGTGACCGCGCCGCTCGGACGTGGTCGGCGCGTGCCGCGAGCTCTCTCACGGTGGTCGAGCCGCGGGGACGTGGTCACCGCGTGTCGAGACCGCCGCAGGTGCAGGTCGACCCGGGTGCGTCGGCTGCGGGGGTCACGACGCGGGCTCGCCGGGGCTCGCCGGGCTCGACCACCGTGGAGGCGTCTCAGAAGCGGCGGAGACCGGACGGGGTGACGGCCGCGGTGACGCTGCGGTCGTGGGGCTCGGTGGGGACGGGGCGGTCGACCTCGTCGTCGTAGAGGACGACGCAGGTGAAGGTGCCGACCGGCACGCGGCCGAGGGCGCGGTCGTAGGAGCCGCCGCCGCGGCCGAGGCGCAGGCCCGTCGGGGAGACGGCGAGCCCGGGGACGACGACGAGGTCGGCGGTGCCGACCGCGTCGACGCCGAGTCGGAGCGAGGTGGGCTCGAGCAGGCCGTGGCGGGCCGGCACCAGGCCGGCCTCGCCGTCGTAGGCCGCCCAGTCGAGGTCGCCGTCGGGCAGGAGCACGGGGAGCACCACCCGCTTGCCGGCCGCGACGAGCCCGTCGATGAGCCAGGAGGTGCCGGGCTCCGCCCCGATCGAGACGTACGCCGCCACGGTGGCGGCCCGGCGTACCTCCTCGGTCGCCAGCAGGTGACCGGCCACGGCGCGCGCGAAGAGCCCGAGCTCCGCGACCGAGAGACGGTTGCGGGCGGTGGTCAGCTGGTCGCGGAAGGCGAGCTTGGCGGGGTTGCTCCCCCCGCCGGGTTGTGACGACGGCACGACAGGAGCCTAGGCTCCGACACATGGGTAGTCCCGCACTGAAGAGGGCGCGCGAGAAGATGGCCGACGCCGGCGTCGACGAGGTCGCGATCGACACCTTCTCGCACTACTTCCGCCTGCTCGAGCACGGCGAGACCGGGCTGGTCCCGGAGTCCACGATCGACCCCGTCGACATGCCCTCGCTGAGCGGCGTCGAGGTCGACTCCGAGACCGCCGCCGAGGCGATCCGCCACACCGTGGTGATCAAGCTCAACGGCGGGCTCGGCACGTCGATGGGCATGAGTCGTGCCAAGTCGCTGCTGTGCGTCCGCAAGGGCCTGTCGTTCCTCGACATCATCGCCCGCCAGGTGCTCCACCTGCGCGCGGAGCACGACGCGACGCTGCCGCTGATCTTCATGAACTCGTTCCGCACCTCGGCCGACACGATGGCCGCCCTCGGGCGCTACGACGACCTCGCCGTCGACGGTCTGCCGCTGGAGTTCCTGCAGAACAAGGAGCCCAAGCTCCACGTCAAGGACCTCAAGCCGGTCTCGTGGCCGCAGGACCCCGACCTCGAGTGGTGTCCGCCCGGCCACGGCGACCTCTACACCGCGATGCGCGGCACCGGCCTGATCGACCTGCTCATCGAGCGCGGCTTCCGGCACGTGTTCGTCTCCAACTCCGACAACCTCGGCGCGACGCCCGACCCGCGGGTCGCGGGCTGGTTCGCCGGCACCGGCGCGCCCTTCGCGATCGAGGCGGTCCGGCGTACCCCCTCCGACCGCAAGGGCGGCCACTTCGCCCGTCGCAAGGCCGACGGCCGGCTGGTGCTGCGTGAGACCGCGCAGACGCCGCCCGACGACCAGGACGCCCTGGCCGACCTCGAGCGCCACCGGTTCTGCTCGACCAACAACCTCTGGTTCGACCTGGCAGCGATGAAGCTCGCGCTCGACCAGCGCCAGGGCATCCTCGGGCTGCCGCTGATCCGCAACGTCAAGACCGTCGACCCCGGCGACGCCTCGACGCCGAAGGTGATCCAGGTCGAGACCGCGATGGGTGCGGCGATCGAGGTCTTCGAGGGCTCGCAGCTCATCGAGGTCGGCCGCGACCGGTTCGTGCCGGTCAAGACGACCAACGACCTGCTGGTGCTGCGCTCCGACGTCTACGACATCGGGCAGGACTTCGTGCTCGACCAGGTCGCCGCCGAGATCCCGTTCGTCGACCTCGACACCGATCACTACAAGCTCGTCGGCGACTTCGACCGCCACTTCCCCGAGGGTGCGCCGTCGCTGGCCAAGGCCACCTCGCTCAAGGTCGAGGGTGACGTCACCTTCGGCAAGGGCGTCCAGGTGCACGGCGACGTCGAGCTCGACGCCCGGACCGCCGACCGCGTGCCGGCGGGCACGGTGCTCCAGTCCGATGAGTGAGGCCCGCCCCCCGCTGCGCACCGTCGACGAGCACCTCGCCCTGATCCTCGAGGCGACCAGCCCGCTGCCCGACTTCCAGCAGCCCCTGCTCGACGCGCTCGACCTGTCCTGCGCCGAGGACGTGCACGCGCCGCTGCGGCTGCCGCGCTTCGACAACTCCGCGATGGACGGGTACGCCGTCCACACCGGCGACGTCGAGACCGCCACCTCCGGATCGCCGGTGACCCTGCCCGTCGTGGGCGAGATCGGGGCCGGGCAGGTCGGCGTCACCGAGCTGGCCCCTGGGACCGCCGCCAAGATCATGACCGGTGCGCCGATGCCGACGGGTGCCGACACCGTCGTCCCCTACGAGTGGACCGACCGCGGCGCGCAGCAGGTGCTGATCGAGAGGGCCGCGACCCAGGGCCAGCACGTGCGCTACGCCGGCGAGGACGTCTCCGAGGGCGACCTGCTCGTCGAGACCGGTACCGCCCTCGGCCCGCGCCACCTGGGACTGCTCGCCTCGGTCGGCCGGTCGTCGGTGCGGGTGCGACCGCGACCGCGCGTGGTCATCATCTCGACCGGCTCCGAGCTGCGCGAGCCGGGCGCCGAGCTCGACGCCGACTCGATCTACGACGGCAACTCCTACCTCCTCGCGGGCGCCGCACGCCGGGCAGGCGCCGTGCCCTACCGCGTCGGGCTCGTGCCCGACCAGCCCGAGGCGTTCCTCGCCGCCCTCGACGACCAGCTCGGCCGCGCCGACCTCGTCGTCACCTCCGGCGGCATCTCGATGGGCGACTTCGACGTCGTCAAGGCTGCGCTGGCCCCGGTCGGCACCGTCTGGTTCGGCGGGCTCGCGATGCAGCCCGGCAAGCCGCAGGGCTTCGGCCACCTCGTCACCGGCAACGCGTCCCAGGGGCGCCGGGTCCCGTTCTTCGCGCTGCCGGGCAACCCGGTCTCGTCCTACCTCTCCTTCGAGATGTTCGTCCGCCCCGCGCTGCGCCGGATGATGGGCCTCACGCCCGAGTCACGCCGACCGATCCAGGCCAAGCTGACCCACTCGGTCACCTCGCCGCCCGGCCGTCGGCAGTTCCTGCGGGGCGTCATGACCATCGGGACCGACGGCACCACCGTCACCGAGGTCGCGCCGGTGGGCGGCTCCGGCTCGCACCTCGTGGGTGACCTGGCGGCGTCCGACGCGTTGATCGTCGTGCCCGAGGACGTCACCGCGGTCGCCGCGGGCGACACGGTGTCGGTCATCCGGCTCGACCAGGACTGAGCGGGACCGACGATGAGCGACCGGCTGACCCACGTCGACGAGAGCGGCGCCGCGCGGATGGTCGACGTGTCGGCCAAGGACGTCACCGCCCGGACGGCGACCGCCTCGGGACGGGTGCTCGTCTCGCCGGCCGTGATCGGGCTGCTGCGCGGCGAGGGCGTGCCCAAGGGCGACGCGCTCGCGGTGGCGCGGCTCGCCGGCATCATGGGCGCCAAGCAGACGCCGTCGCTGATCCCTCTCTGCCACCCGCTCGCGCTCTCGGCGGTCTCGGTCGACCTGGTCGTCACCGACGACTCCGTCGACATCACCGCCGCCGTGCGCACCACCGACCGCACCGGCGTCGAGATGGAGGCGCTCACCGCCGTCTCGGTCGCCGCGCTCACGGTCGTCGACATGGTCAAGGCCGTCGACAAGGCCGCGGTGATCACCGACATCCGCGTCGAGACCAAGACCGGCGGCAAGAGCGGCGACTTCGCGAGGCCGGTCTCGTGAGGGCCTCGTCATGAGCCTGCGAGGCGAGGTCGTCGTGGCCTCCAACCGCGCCGCGGCCGGGGTCTACGCCGACGAGACCGGGCCGCTCATCGTGACGGCGCTGCAGGAGCTGGGGTTCGTGGTCGACCCGCCCGTCGTCGTACCCGACGGCGACCCGGTCGGCGCGGCCATCGCCGCCGCCGTGGCCGGGGGAGCGCGGGTGGTCCTCACCACCGGCGGCACCGGCCTCACCCCGACCGACCGGACCCCGGAGCAGACGCGGGCGCTGCTCGACCGCGAGGTGCCCGGCATCGCCGAGGCGATCCGCGCGGCGGGCGCGGCTGCCGGCGTACCGACCGCGGTGCTCTCGCGGGGCCTCGCCGGCGTCGTCGGTGACTGCCTCGTCGTCAACCTGCCCGGGTCGCGCGGCGGCGTGAAGGACGGGCTGGCCGTGCTGCGGCCGATCCTCGTCCACGCCGTCGAGCAGGTCGTCGGGAGCGACCACTGAGCACCTGGCTGGGCCGGGGCCGCACGGGCTGGCCGGTCACCCTCACCACGGGCAGCGCGCCCGTCGTCACGCTGCGCCCGCTCAAGCGCTCCGACGTGGCGGCCTGGCGCTCGGCGCGCCAGCGCAACGCGGCCTGGCTGGTGCGCTGGGACGCCACCGCCCCGCCCGGCTCGCCCCCGCGCCCCGTCACCTTCCGCACCCTGGTCCGTCGCCTGGCCGCCGCCGCCCGGCAGGGCTCGACCCTGCCGTTCGCCGTCGAGGTCGACGGCCGCTTCGCCGGCCAGCTCACCGTCAACAACATCGTGCGCGGCTCGGCGCAGTTCGCGTCGGTCGGCTACTGGCTCGACAAGGACTTCGCCGGACGCGGCGTGATGCCCCGCGCCGTCGCGATGGCCATCGACCACTGCTTCCAGGTCGCCGGCCTGCACCGCATCGAGGTCGCCATCCGCCCCGAGAACTCCAACTCGCTCCGCGTCGTGGAGAAGCTCGGCCTGCACGAGGTCGGCTACGCCCCCCGCTTCCTCCACATCGACGGCGACTGGCGCGACCACCGCCTCTACGCCATCACCAAGGAGGAGGTCCCCCTCGGCCTCCTCCGCCGCCTCGAGTCCACCTCCGACGCTGACCCGTCGTAGATCGGGGACGGGTCACCGCGATTTCCCGCTGACCCGTCGTAGATCTCCGACGGGTCGGCGTGGCTGTGAATCACACGAGCAACACCAGCAATCCGACGACACACCTGTTGACATCCGCCCCGGGGTGCGGTGGCCCTCCTAATCTCGGTCTGTGGACCTGAGCGCACTGATCTTCGTCGCCCTGGCGGTGGCCTGGGCCACCTACCTGATCCCGAAGGCGCTGCGGCACCACGAGGACAGCAGTGCCTCGCGCACCGTCGACGGCTTCTCGGCCCGGATCCGGGTGCTCGCGCGCCGCGAGCCGGTCGACTCCAGGTCGGCCCGCCTGGTGGTGCCCGGCAAGCCCGCGGCGACCATCGAGGCGTCCGAGCCGATCGACCTGCCGGCCGAGCCGGCCGCGCCGGCCGTGCCGGCCG
>NZ_JAURVJ010000045.1 GCF_030655615.1 Nocardioides sp. | reverse complement strand
CGATGCCGCGCAGGAGGTCGGCGCGGTCGTGACCGAGGGCCTCGCCCGCGGCGAGGGCGGCGAGGGCGTCGGCGACGTAGTGGTCGCCGGGCGCCCACAGGGCGGTGCCCTCGAGCGCGGAGGCGTCGGTCGCGGTCACGGTGATGACGCGGCGGCCTTCGGCGCGCTGGCGGGCGGCGAGCGCGGCGGCCCCGGCGTCGTCGACGCAGCACACCAGGAACCCGTCGGGGTCGAGGGCGTCGGCGAACTCGTCGAACGCCGCCGCATAGGCCTCCGGCGTCCCCCACTGGTCGAGGTGGTCGGCGTCGACGTTGGTGACGATCGCGGCGTGCACGTCGTAGACGAGGAAGGCACCGTCGCTCTCGTCGGCCTCCGCGACGAACACGTCGCCCGACCCCACCGCGGCGTTCACGCCGGTGGCGGCGAGGTCGCCGCCGATGGCGTAGGACGGGTCGGCGCCGGCGGCCTGGAGCGCGACGGTCAGCAGCGAGGTGGTCGTGGTCTTGCCGTGGGTGCCGGCGACCGCGACCACGCGCCGGTCGCCCATCACCGAGGCGAGCGCGGCCGAGCGCGGGAGCACGGTGAGCCCCCGGCGCACGGCCTCGACGTACTCGGGGTTGTCGTCGTGGATCGCGGTCGACACGACGAGCGTGTCGGTCGGTCCGAGCCCGCCGACGTGGGCGGCGTCGTGGCCGAGGTGGACGGTCGCGCCGAGGTCGCGCAGGGTCGCCAGGCCCGGCGAGTCGGTGCCGTCGCTGCCGCTGACGGAGACCCCGCGGGCGAGCAGGATCCGGGCGATGCCGGACAGCGCGGCGCCGCCGATGCCGACGAGGTGGACCCGGCCCAGGGACGCCAGCGGCGGGATCTCGTCGGGGACGGGCACCCTCACCGCCGCGCCGCCTCGGTGATGATCGCGGCCAGCTTGTCGTCGGCGTCGCGCGGGATCAGCCCGGACGCGGCCGCGCTCATGCCGGCGAGCCGGGCTGCGTCGTTGGCGAGGGTGGGCACGTGGGCGGCGACCCAGTCGCTGGTGAGGTCGGCGTCGTCGACGATCAGCGCTCCCCCGGCCTCGACGACGGGGCGGGCGTTGAGCGCCTGCTCGCCGTTGCCGATCGGCAGCGGCACGAAGATCGCGGGGATCCCGGTGGCGGCCGCCTCGGTGACGCTCGACGCGCCGCCGCGGCAGATCATCAGGTCGGCCGCAGCGAGGGCGAGGTCCATCCGGTCGACGTAGTGGGCGACGACGTAGGGCGTGCCCGACGGCTCGGGCGTGGCCTCGCCCTTGGGCCCCACCACGTGGAGCACCTGGACGCCGGCGTCGCCGAGCGCACGGGCGGCGCCGGCCACCGCCTGGTTGAGCCGGCGGGCGCCCTGCGAGCCGCCGGTGACGACGAGCGTCGGCCGGTCGGCGTCGAGGCCGAAGAACGCCAGCGCCTCGGCGCGCAGGCCGGCCCGGTCGAGCTGGGAGATCATCCGCCGGATGGGCAGCCCGATGTACTCAGCCCCGGGCAGCTTGGTGTCGGGGAAGCTGACCGCCACGCGCGAGGCGACGCGCGCGCCGGCCTTGTTGGCCAGGCCGGGCAGGGAGTTCTGCTCGTGGACGACGAGCGGCAGCTTGCGGCGGCGGGCGGCGACGTAGGCCGGCATCGAGACGTAGCCGCCGTAGCCGACGACGACGTCGGGCTCGATCCGGTCGATGATCGCGAGGGTCTCGTTGACCGCGCCGCGGAGCCGGCCGGGGACACGGAAGAAGTCGGCGTTGGGCTTGCGCGGCAGGGGCACCGGCGCGATCAGCTCGAGCGGGTAGCCGGCCTCGGGGACGACACGGGTCTCGAGCCCGCGCGGCGTGCCGAGGCAGGTGATCGACACGCCGGGGTCGAGACGACGGAGGGCGTCGGCGGTGGCGAGCAGGGGCGAGGTGTGGCCGGCAGTACCGCCGCCGGCGAGGAGGACTCTCATCGAGCTAGAAACTACCGGCGCGCCGACAGCCCCGCCGAGCGGAGCTTCTTGCGCTGCGCGAGGGCCCGGGCGGCCGCGGGCTCGCGCCGGGCGAACCCGACGAGGAGGCCGAGGGCGGCGAGGGTCGGCAGCAGGCTCGAGCCGCCGTAGGACACCAGCGGCAGGGGGATGCCGATGACGGGCAGCAGGGCGAGGACCATGCCGACGTTGACGATCATCTGGCCGATCAGCCAGACCACGACGCCGAACGACGCGTAGCGGACGAACGGGTCCTCGGTGTGCCGAGCGATGCGGAGCGCGGAGAACGCGATGGTCAGGAACAGGGCGATGACCAGGAGGGTGCCGACCAGGCCGAGCTCCTCGCCGAGGACGGCGAAGATGTAGTCGGTGTGGGCCTCGGGCAGCGCCCCCCACTTCTGCTGGCTGGCGCCGATGCCCTGGCCGAAGATGCCGCCGGACGACATCGCGTAGAGGCCGTGGGCCGGCTGCCAGCCCGTGCCGTGGAAGTCCTGGAACGGGTCGACGAACGTGGTGATGCGGGCCAGGCGCTCGGTGTCGGTGGCGGCCAGCGCGAGGGCCAGCACGCCGATGAGCAGGCTCGACATCACGAACAGCCGCGCGGGGGCGCCCACCACCCAGAGCATGCCGATCAGGATCGCGAACAGGATCAGCGCGGTGCCGAGGTCGCGGCCGACGATGACAAGGCCGGTGGCGAGCAGCATGCCGGGGACGACCGGGACCATGATCTGGTGGAGGCTGGTGAGGCGGCGCTCCTTGTTGGCGTAGATGTGGGCGGCCCAGACGACCAGCGAGAGCTTGGCGATCTCCGAGGGCTGGATCACGAGCGGGCCGAGGGCCAGCCAGTTGGTGTTGCCGTTGCGCTCGACGCCCATGAACGCGGTGAGCAGCAGCAGGATCAGCGAGACCGAGAACGCCGGGTAGGCCAGGCGCCGGATCCACTGGTGCGAGACGCGGCTCGCGATGAAGGCGCACGGCAGGCCGACGACGACCCACATCAGCTGGCGGCGCACGATCGTGTAGGAGTCGCCGGTCGCGCGGAACGAGAAGACGCTCGACGAGCTCAGCACCATGACCAGCCCGATGGTCAGCAGCAGCGCGGCGGAGCTCAGCAGCAGGTAGTAGGTCGTGAGCGGGCGGTCGAGCGCCTCGCGCAGGGCGCCGAGCCAGGACGTCGGCCGGGCCTTCGTCGAGGTGGTGGACGAGCGCGAGGCGCGGGTCGGGCGCGTGAGGCGCGGACGTGGGAGTCGCGGGAGCCGGAAGGACCGCTCGGGGCTCGCTGTCGTCACCCGGGGTCTCCTGTCGTGCCGGCGTCTAGGGGGAAGTAAGGCCGTGTACGGCTGCGGCGAACAGGTCTCCCCGTGCGGCGTAGTCGGTGAACTGGTCCTGCGAGGCGCACCCGGGGGCCAGCAGCACCGTGTCGCCGGCGACGGCCAGGTCGTGGGCCGCCGCGACGACCCGTCGCATCAGGTCGGGTCCGCCGTCGATCGTTGGAGCAGACCCAGTGTCAGGCGCGTCGATCGCGATCACCCGCACCTCGGGTGCGTGTCGCGAAAGCGCCTCGGCGATCACCTGCTGGTCGCGCCCGAGGAGGACGACGCCGCGCAGCCGCGAGGCCACCGAGCGGACCAGCTCGTCGAACGCCGCGCCCTTGGCCAGGCCGCCCGCGACCCAGACGACCGGGTCGTAGGCCTGCAGCGAGGACTGGGCGGCGTGGGGGTTGGTGGCCTTGGAGTCGTCGACCCAGGTGATCCCGTCTCGGCTGGCGACGACGGCGATCCGGTGGCCGTCGAGACGGAAGCCACGGAGCCCGTCGCGCACCGCTGCCTGGCTGACGCCGTGGGCGCGGGCGAGGGCGGCGGCGGCGAGGGCGTTGGCGACGACGTGGGGCGCGGGCACGCCGCCGTCAGGGGCGAGGTCGGCGAGGGTGCAGAGCTCGGCGGCGCTGGTGGAGCGCTCCTCGATGAACGCCCGGTCGACGAGCAGGTCCTCGACGACGCCGAGCATGCCGACACCCGGCATCCCGAGGGTGAACCCGACCGCGCGGGCGCCCTCGACGACCTCGGCCTCGAGCACGAGGTCCTCGGTGGCCCGGTCGGCGACGTTGTAGACGCACGCCCGCTGGACGTTGCTGTAGACGCGACCCTTGTCGGCGGCGTACTGCTCGTAGCCGGTGCGCGGGCCGAGCCAGTCGCCGGCGTACCAGTCGAGGTGGTCCTCGGCGAGGTTGAGGACGGCGGCGGCCTGGGCGCTCATCGACTGCGTGTAGTGGAGCTGGAAGCTCGAGAGCTCGACCGCGAAGACGTCGTAGGGCGCGGGGTCCATCACGGCCTCGACGATCGGGAGCCCGACGTTGCCGGCGGCGATGCTGGTGAGGCCGCCGGCGCGCAGGATCGCGTCGAGCATCTGGGTGGTCGTGGTCTTGCCGTTGGTGCCGGTGACGCAGAGCCACGGCGCGGGCTCACCGGTCGGGCCGGGTGCCCGCAGGCGCCAGGCGAGCTCGACCTCGCCCCACACCGGTACGCCGCGCGCGGCGGCCTGGGTGAGGAGGGCGCTGTCGGGCCGGAACCCGGGCGAGGTGACCAGCACGTCGACCTCGTCGGGCAGCGTCCGGGTGGCGCCGGCGTGGATGTCGACGCGGGCGCCGAGCACCTCGAGCAGCTCGGCCTTCTCGAGCTGGGCGGCCGTGGCCTTGTCGGCCAGCGCGGTCACCGAGGCGCCGAGGTGGGTCAGGTTGTCGGCCGCCGCGAACCCGGACACGCCGAACCCGGCCACCACCGCGCGCACGCCGTCCCACGACGACTGGCGGTCGAGCCCGTCGACGTCGCGTGCCGCGCTCACCGGGGGCTCACAGGCGGGCGACCCACTCGGCGTAGAAGACGCCGAGGCCGGTGGCGACGAAGAGGCCGGTGATGATCCAGAACCGGACGACGACGGTGACCTGCTCCCAGCCGAGCATCTCGAAGTGGTGGTGGAGCGGGGCCATCCGGAAGACCCGGTGCTGGGCCTGCACGCGGAACACCTTGCGGAAGAGCGCGCTCTTGCGGCTGGCCTTGAAGACCGTGGTCTGGATCATCGACGACAGCGTGATGAGCACGAACAGGCCGCCGAGGATGACGAGCAGCAGCTCGGTGCGGGTGAGGATCGCGAACCCGGCGAGCGCGCCACCGAGGCCGAGCGAGCCGGTGTCGCCCATGAAGATCGCGGCTGGCGAGGCGTTCCACCACAGGAAGCCGAAGCAGGCGCCGGTGATCGCGGCGGCGATGATCGCGAGGTCGAGCGGGTCGCGGACGTCGTAGCACTGCGGGCCGGGGCTGTTCTCGCAGGACTGGCTGCTCTGCCAGATGTTCACGAGCATGTAGGCGCCGAACACCATCACGCAGGCGCCGGAGGCCAGGCCGTCGAGGCCGTCGGTCAGGTTGACCGCGTTGCTGGTGCCGGTGACGATCAGCCAGATCAGCAGGACCGCGAGGATCACCGGCAAGGCGAGCCAGTCGATCTCGCGCAGGAACGAGATCTTCTCGCTGGCCGGGGTGCGGTTCCTCTCGTCCTCGAGCCACGGCGACAGCGACAGCGCGCCGAAGGTGACCGCGACGAGGGTCTGACCGACGATCTTGGCCTTGCTGCGCAGGCCGAGGCTGCGCTGCTTGTAGATCTTGATGAAGTCGTCGAGGAAGCCAACCAGGCCGCAGCCCACGAACAGGAAGATCAGCAGCAGTCCGGACGCCGAGGGGGGCGTGAGCGTGATCAGCTTGGCGGCGAAGTAGCCGACGACGACCGCGCCGATGATCGCGACCCCGCCCATCGTGGGAGTGCCGCGCTTGGTGTGGTGGGTCGTCGGCCCGTCGTCGCGGATCTCCTGGCCGTAGCCGAGCTTGGTGAACTGCGTGATGGCCACGCGGGTGCCGAGCAGCGAGATCAACAGGGAGATGCCGCCGCCGAGGAGGATCGCTCTCATGAGGTGGGCGATCCTCCTTCCGTGTTGTCCAGCATGTCGTCCAGCGGGGTGTCCAGCAGTGCGGCGGCGAGCACCTCGAGCGCTGCCGCTCGGGAGGCCTTGACGAGGACGACGTCCCCGGCGCCCGCATTCTTCCGCACCCGGGCGAGTGCGTCGTCGCGCCCCGCCGTGACGATCACCTCACCGACGCCCGCTCCCCGCGCGCCGTCGGCGATCCCGGTGGCGGCGTCGCCGACGACGACCACGACGTCGACGCCGGCCGTGGCCGCGCCGACCTCGCGGTGGCCGGCGTCGTGCTCGGGGCCGAGCTCGCGCATCTCGCCCAGGACCGCGACGGTCCGGCCGGACCGCTCGCGACCGAGGGCGCGCAAGGCGTCGAGCGCGGCACGCATCGAGGCGGGGTTGGCGTTGTAGGAGTCGTTGAGGACCAGCAGCCCGTCGGCGCGCTCGGTCAGCTCCATCCGCCACGGCGAGGCGGCCTCGGCGGTGGAGAGCCGCTCCGCCACGTCGCCCAGGGGTACGCCGGCCGCGAGGGCCATCGCGGCGGCCGCGGCCGCGTTGGCGACCTGGTGGGCGCCGGTCTGGCGCAGCGTGACGCGCTCCCACGAGCCGTCGTCGCTCGACCCGAGGTCGAACGACGCGCGTCCGAGGGCGTCGAGCGACACGTCGCGCCAGCGCACGTCGCCCGCCTGGCCGAACGTGAGGACGCGGCCGCGGGTGCGTGAGGCCATGGCGGCGACCCGCGGGTCGTCGGCGTTGAGGACGGCGGTCCCGTCGTCGCCGAGCGCCTCGACGAGCTCACCCTTGGCTGCGGCGATCGCCTCGACGCCGCCGAACTCGCCGACGTGGGCGGTGCCGACGTTGAGCACGCCGGCCACGGTGGGCGGCGCGATCTCGCAGAGGTAGGCGAGGTGGCCGATGCCGCGCGCGCCCATCTCGAGCACGAGGTGGGTCGTGGAGGGGTGGGCGCGCAGCACGGTGAGGGGGACGCCGAGCTCGTTGTTGTTGTTGGCGCGGGTGGCCACGGCGGTCGGCGCGAGCAGGTGGGCGAGGAGGTCCTTGGTGCCGGTCTTGCCCTGCGACCCGGTGAGTGCCAGCACGGGCGTGCCGAGGCGGTCGACCACCGCGCGGGCGAGGCGACCCAGGGCGACGGTCACGTCGTCGACGACCACGGTCGGCGCGCTCGTGGGACGGCTGCCGAGCACGGCGTGCGCCCCGTCGGCGTAGGCGTGACCGTCGACGCGCTCCCCCACCACGGCGACGTAGAGCCCGTCCGGCTCGGCCGCGCGGGTGTCGACGTAGGCCGCCCCGTCGACGACCACGTCGGGTCCGTGCAGGTCGCCGCCGACGAGGCGGGCGATCTCGGTCAGGCGCAGCGGGATCACCCTCGGCCGCCCGGCAGCGTCGCGAGCAGCTCGCGCGCGACGACGCGGTCGTCGAACTCGTGCACGACCCCGGCGACCTCCTGGCCGGCCTCGTGCCCCTTGCCGGCGACCAGGACGACGTCGCCCGCCCGGGCGAGGCCGAGGGCGTGCGCGATGGCCGCGCGGCGGTCGCCGACCTCGACGACGCGGTCACGGTGGGCCTCGTCGACGCCGGACAGCATGGCGGCGCGGATCGCGGCGGGGTCCTCGGTGCGCGGGTTGTCGTCGGTGACGACGAGGACGTCGGCCAGGCGCGCGGCGATCTCGGCCATGATCGGCCGCTTGCCGGGGTCGCGGTCGCCGCCGGCTCCGAGCACCACGACCACGCGGCCGCCGCCGGACTCGGCGAGCGGGCGCAGGGTGCCGATGGCGGCCTCGACGGCGTCGGGCTTGTGGGCGTAGTCGACGACGAGCAGGAAGTCCTGGCCCGCGTCGACCCGCTCGAGCCGGCCGGGCACCCCGCCGGAACGGGCGATCGCCGTCGCCACGACCGCGGGGTCGAAGCCCGCCTCGGCCGCGGCCGCGATCGCGGCCAGGGTGTTGGTGACGTTGAACCGCCCCGGCAGCGGTACGCCGGCCGCGAGGGTCAGGCCGGCGGGCCCGGCCACGGTGAAGCGGGAGCCCTCCCGCTCGAGGACCAGGTCGACCGCACGCCAGTCGGCGTCGGGGTCGTCGAGGGCGAAGGTCCGCACCGGCAGCGTCGTCTCGCGGGCCAGGCGACGACCGTGCTCGTCGTCGGTGCCGACCAGCGCGAGCCGCGCCCGTTCGGGCGTGAAGAGCGAGGCCTTGGCGCGGTAGTAGTCCTCGACGTCGGTGTGGAAGTCGAGGTGGTCACGGCCGAGGTTGAGGAAGACCGCGACGTCGAAGACGACCCCGTCGACCCGGCCCATGACGAGCGCGTGGCTCGAGACCTCCATCGCGCACACGACGACGCCCCGCTCCCGCATGACGGCGAAGAGGGCATGCAGGTCGGGTGCCTCGGGCGTGGTCAGCGTGGTCCTGACGTCGGTGCCCGCGATCCGGGTGCCGACGGTGCCGACGACCGCGGCGCAGGTGCCCGAGCCCTGGAGGCCGGCCTCCGCGAGCCGGGTCGTCGTGGTCTTGCCCTGGGTGCCGGTGACGCCGATCATCGCCATCGCCGTCGCGGGGTCGCCGTGGATGCGCGCCGCGAGCGCACCGAGGACGGTGCGCGGCCGCTCGACGACGACGACCGGCACCCCGGCGGCGGCCGCGCGGTCGCTCCCGGCCTCGTCGGTCAGCACGGCGACGGCACCGCCGGCGACGGCCGCGGCAGCGAAGTCGGCGCCGTGCACGCGGGCGCCCGGCAGCGCGGCGTAGAGGTCACCGGGCTCGACCCGCTGGGTCGAGAGCGTCAGCCCGCGCACGGCCACGTCGGAGGCGTCGCCGACGACGCGGGCGCCCGCCAGGCTGCCCGCCAGGCCGGCGAGCGGGGTCACGGCCGGGGCGTGCGGGCGGGTCGTCAGCGGCGGTTCCATGGCCGACCCATCCTGCATCACCACCCGACGGGAAGCCGCGACGGTGGGGTGCCGGTGGGGGCGACGGCGTAGCGCCGCAGGGTGTAGCCCATGACCTTGGCGAACGCGGGTCCGCCGACCGAGCCGCCGCCACCGCCGTTGCGCGGGTTCTGCACCACGACGTAGGCCGTGAAGCGCGGGTCGTCGGCCGGGGCGAAGCCCGCGAAGGAGACGGTGAACGAGCCGTCGTAGACCCCGTCGACGACGCGCTGCGCGGTGCCGGTCTTGCCGGCGACGCGGTAGCCCGGGATGGCCGCGCCGGGGGCGACGCCGTCCTCGGGGTCGAGGACGCGCTCCATCATCTCGGACGTCTGGCGGGCGGCGTCCTCGCTGACGACGCGGCGACGCTGGGCGACGCCGCTGCCGACCTCGGTGCCGTCCTTGAGGGTCGCGACGCCCTTGACGATGCTCGGGTCGACGCGCTCGCCGCCGTTGGCGAGCGTGTTGATCGCGCCCCACATCTGCAGCGCGTTGACCGACAGCGACTGGCCGAACGCGATGCGGTCCCCGGTCTGGCTGGTCCACATGGCGCCGGAGGGCAGGATGCCGGCACTCTCGCCGGCCAGCCCGACGTCGGTCCTGGCGCCGAGCCCGAAGTCGGTCAGGTAGGAGCGCAGCTGGCCCTGCTCGAACTGGTCGGCGGCCATGACGGTGCCGATGTTGGACGACTTGGCCAGGATGCCGGCGAGGGTCAGCCGGATCGTGCCGTGCTCGAAGTAGTCGTGGATCGGGCGGTCCTGGCGCAGCAGCACGCCCGGTACCTCGAAGCGGGTCTTGCTGGTGACCTTGCCGGCGTCGATGAGCGCGGCCATGGTCAGCGCCTTCTCGACCGAGCCGGGCTCGTAGGGCTCGCTGAGCGACGGGGTGCCGCGGTGGTCCTTGGAGGCGAGGTCGGGCCGCGAGGCGTCGTACGTCGGGTAGTCGGCCAGGCACAGGACCTCGCCGGTCCGGGAGTCCCCGACGACGATCGTGCCGGAGTCGCCCCGGGCGTTGCGCACGGCGTCGGCGAGCACCTGCTGGCAGTACCACTGCAGGTCGCGGTCGATCGTGGTGGTGAGGTCGGCTCCGTCGCGGGGCTCGTCGACGGTGTTGTCGCCGAGCGGGATCCGGCTGCCGGAGGCGCCGACCTGGTAGCGGGCCTCGCCGTCGTGGCCGGAGAGGTAGCTGTTGAACGCCGTCTCGAGGCCGGCCAGCGGCCGCGCCGAGCCGTCCTTCTTGGGGGTGCCGAGGAAGCCGACGAGGTTGGCGCCGATCTCGCGCGACGGGTAGACGCGCACCGGGTCGTCGCGGGTGTAGATGCCGACGAAGCCGCGTTCCTTGGCCGCGTCGACGACGTCGCGGGCCCGCGCGGCCGGGATCTGGCGGGCGACGTACTGGAAGCGGCTGTCGGGCATCCGCAGCCGCTTGAGGGTCGCGATGTAGTCGAGGTCGAGGCGGCGCGAGAGGAAGCCGGCGAGCTCGGCCGCGCGCTTCTGGGTGAGGGAGGGGTCGGCGACGACCATCAGCCCGTCGATCGAGTCGGCGAGGGGCTCGCCGTTGCGGTCGAGGATGTCGCCGCGCTCGGCGGGGAGGACGACGCTGATCTTGCCCTCCTCGGCGGCCATGGCGGCGTACTGGCCGGGGTCGACGCCCTGCAGCTGCACGAGCCGGGCGGCGAAGAGGGAGAGCACCATCGCGATGAAGACGAAGCCGACGCGGAGGCGGAGCGTCGACGACCCGCGCTTGAGGCGGGTGGCCGGCCTGCCGACGGGCCTGCGGGCCGCCGGCCT
>NZ_JAURVJ010000021.1 GCF_030655615.1 Nocardioides sp. | reverse complement strand
ACGCGACCCCGTCTCAGGAGGAGGCCGGCCTCTTCGACCTCCGTGTGGCCCGGTCCGGCGTACCGGCTGCGGAGGTCTCGACTCGCGGTGACTTCGTCCCCGCGGCTCGACCACCGTGTGGTGGGCCAGGGTGCACCGCGGTGCCGCTGACCCGTCGCACAAACGCGACGGGTCAGCGGATGACAGTTAGCGAGGCACCTGCACCATCGCCTGGTCGCCGTCGCCGGCGAAGAGGACGCCGCGGCCGGGCTGGACGCGGGAGACGAGGGAGGTCCGGGCGACGCGGCCGCCGAAGATGTCGCCCTGCAGGACCTCTTGGGGAGAGAGGAGCAGGCCCTTGCGGCCCTTGCGGGCCTCGGCGATCCAGCCGGAGAAGCCCGACGACATCTCGCTCGTGCCGCCGGCGGCGACCATCGAGAAGCGGCGGTCGCGCGCCTGGCGCACGACGGCGAGCAGGAGCGGCGCCAGGGGACCCTCGCGCAGGGTCTCGGCGTCGTCGATGAGGACGACGGAGCCGTCGGCCAGGGCACGCAGGCGCTCGACGACGACCTGGGGGTCGTGGTCGCTCCCGACGAGGGACTTGTCGCCGAGGAGCTCGCTCAGCGCGTTGGGGGTCGGCGTCAGGCCGAGCACGTCGAGGCCGGTCTGCTCGGCCCACCGGGCGACGAAGCAGAGCGTCGTGGTCCGGCCGCTGCGCGGAGGGCCGACGACCAGCACGGGTGCGGTGACCGACTCGATGGTCAGCAGGTCGAGACGGTCGCCACCGACGCCGAGGGGCACCGAGCCGACGGGGACGGTGGCGCCCAGGCCCTCGAGCACGGTGGCCGCGTCGAGGTCGGTGGGCAGCACGGCGAGGCCCGCGGGCTGGAGCTCGGGTGGGGCGGGGGGCAGGCCACGCTCGGCCTCGGCCAGGCGCCGGCCGACCTCGCGGACGTAGGCGCTCTGGGCGGCGCCGCTGACGTCGTCACCCAGGATCGCGATCTGTGCCTCGGTGCCGACCTCGCTCCACATGCCGCGGCCGTCGGCGATGGTGTCGGGGACGTCCTTGGCGCGCAGGCCCGCCATCGAGTAGTCGCCCTTGTCGGGCAGCCGCAGGAGCAGCTTGTGCTCGACGAGCGTGGCGACCCGGCCGCTGAGGAGCGTGCGGTCGCCGGAGACGACGAGGTGGATGCCGACGCTGGCGCCCTCGCGCAGGAGGCTGAACACGCGGTCGTTGAGCCGGCCCATGTCGGCGTCGGCCAGGTCGGCGACGAAGCCCTCCCAGCGGTCGATGAGCAGCACGACGTAGGGCAGCCGGTCCTCGGGCGCGGCCGCCGCGCGCTGCTCGTCGATGTCGGCGAAGCCCGACTGGCCGAGCACCTGCTGGCGTCGCATGGCCTCCTCGCCGAGCCGGTCGAGCAGCCGGCCGGCGCGCTCGACCTCGGTGCGCTGGACGACGGCGCCGGTGTGGGGGAGCGCGGTGAGCGGGAGGAGCGCCCCGTTGCCGCAGTCGAGGCCGTAGACGTGGAGGTCGCGCGACGTCATCGTCTCGACGAGCCCGACGGCGATGGTGCGCAGGGCGGTGGAGCGACCCGACCGTGGTCCGCCGACGACGTAGAGGTGGCCGGACTCGCCCAGGGTGAAGAGGCGCGCCCGCTGGGCCTGGTCGGCGGGGTGGTCCTCGAGGGCCCAGGGGGCGGAGCCGACGGGCAGGTCGCCGGCGCGCTCGCGCAGCTGGTCGAGGGTGATCGGTGTCGGTAGCTCGGGCAGCCAGGGGGAGTGGGGGTCGTCGATGCCGCGCAGGCGGGCGGCCTCGGTGACGGCCTCGACCAGGACGGACAGGTCGGTGTCGCCCTCGTCGGTGTCGCTGCCCTCCTCGCGCGGACGCGACGGCGCCTGCTGGCCGATGCGGTCCCAGGGGATGGGCCACACCAGGGGGTCGGGGGCGGTGGCGACCGCGGCGGACGACGTACGGGGTCGGGCGCCGCCGACGCGGCCGGACTGGAACGGCAGCAGCGACGAGTGGCCGAGCCGGGCGTAGCCCCGACCGGGCTGGTCGGGACCGATGGTGGCGGAGTCGGACGCGTCGATGACGTCGCGCGACTCGGCCTCGTCGGTGACCCGCAGCGCGATGCGCAGGTTGGTGTTGGCGCGGATGTCGTTGGAGATCACGCCGGAGGGCCGTTGGGTCGCGAGGATCAGGTGGATGCCGAGCGACCGGCCGCGCTGGGCGATCGTGACGAGGCCGGTGACGAAGTCGGGGAGCTCGGCCTTGAGGCTGGCGAACTCGTCGATGACGATCGCGAGCCGCGGGATCGTGGGCAGGTCGGGGTCGCGACGCTGGAGGGCCCAGTAGTCCTCGAGGTCCTTGGCACCGGGTACGGCGAGCAGGTGCTCGCGACGGCGCAGCTCGGCACCGAGGGACGTGAGGGCGCGGCCGACCAGGTGGGTGTCGAGGTCGGTGACCATGCCGACGGTGTGGGGGAGCAGCGCGCAGTCCTTGAACGCCGAGCCGCCCTTGTAGTCGACGAGCACGAACGTGAGCTGGTCGGGGCTGTTGGAGACCGCCAGCGACGCCACGATCGTCTGCAGGAACTCCGACTTGCCGGAGCCCGTCGTACCGGCGATCAGGGCGTGCGGGCCGTCCTTGCGGATGTCGAGGCGGAACGGCCCGTCGAACCCGGCGCCGATGACGACGTCGGTGCGCGCGGCCGGGCCCCAGCGGGCGGCGACGAGTGCGCCGGTCGGGTCCTCGAGCGCGATGCACTCGAGCAGACGGGCCGACGAGGGCAGGCTGGAGGACTCGACGTCGGGCGTGGTGTCGCGCACCGGCGCCAGCGACCGGGCCACGCGCTCGGCCCAGGCCCACTCGACCAGGTCGGGGCGGATCCGGGCGACCGCCTCGGAGCCGGTACGTCGGAGCTCGACCAGGCTCTCGCCGACGTCGAGCACGGCGCGGCACTCCTCGGGCAGCGCGTTCTGGTCGTCGTCGAGGCAGAGCGTGTAGACGCCGACGGCGGGTCCCTCACGCAGCAGCGTCACGATGCCGGGCAGGGCGCGCAGCCGGCGGGCGCCGTCGAGCACGACCAGGATGTCGGGGGCGGGCGACAGCACCTTGCCGCCCATCGCGGGCGCGGCGTTCTCGGCCCGGCCGGCGATCAGGTGCACGAGCTCGCCGACCCGGCGCGCCGAGGTCTCCTGGTCGGTGCCGACCAGGGCGCCGACGGTCTCGCCGTCGCGACGGCAGTGCGGCAGCCAGCGCAGCCAGCTCCACTGGTCCTCGCGGTCGGGCCGGGTGAGCACGACGACCTGGAGGTCGCGGGGGGTGTGCAGGGCGGCGGCCTGGCCCACCATCCAGCGCGCCGTCGCGTCGACGACGTGCTGGTCACCCCAGGCGCCGACCACGGCGAGGTCGCGCAGCGAGAGCGCCACCGGTACGTCGCCCAGCTCGTCGGGCGGGCGGGGCTCGTCGGTCTCCTTGCGGCCGCGCTCGCGCACCGAGATGCGCGAGGGGCGGTCGGCCACGCCGAGGCGCAGGGCCAGGTAGTCGTCGTCGGAGCGTCGTCGGCACCACAGGCCCTGACCGGGTCCGACGACCTGGAGCAGCACCTCGGCGGGGTCGGGGTGGATCTGACGCAGCTCGTCGCGCTCGGCGCGCAGGGCGCGCGCGATGCGCTGGCGGACCGAGCGGTCGTCGATGCGGAACTCGACGATCTTCTCGCGGTACTCGCGCGCCGCGCCACGCCGGTTGGTGACGAAGTTGAACATCGCCATCAGCGGCGACATGAGGGCGAACAGCAGGAACCGGTAGCTGCCGAAGATGAGCGCCATCGGCCCGGCCATGACCATCGGGGCGAGCACCATCGGCCACGGGATCGAGACACGGCGGGGCTTGCGCGGCTCGTCCGGGAGCACGAACGACCGCTCGGGGGCGGGTGGCAGCAGCCGCGGGGGGCGGTTGAAGTCGATGCCGAGGATGTCGGGGCTCGCGGTGGCGTCGGCGTCGGGCTGCCAGACCCGGCGCCACTGGAGCAGGGTGCCGGCGAGCCGGAGGTCGGCGCCCTCGGGCCACGCCAGGGGCTCGTCGTCGGCCGCCGCGAGGCGGGCCGCCCGCTTGCGGCCGCGTCGGGTGTCGGCGTTCTTGAGGAGCTTGGCCTCGCAGCGCCGGCGCTTCTTGCGCTTCTTGCGCTCGCGCCGGGTCAGCGCCTCGTCGGGCAGGTCGTCGTGCTCGCTGGCGTAGGCGTCGTCGCCCTCGGGGTCGGGCTCGGCGGGGTCGCGCCCGTCGACGAGCACGGAGTCGAGGCCGCACGCGACGACCTCGACGGTCGCGCTCGTCGTCACCCGGATCGTCAGCGAGTCGGCGGGCAGCATGACGTCGGGCAGCGACATGCCGACGGCGCCGTTGCCGATCCGGTGCTCGCCGATGCCGAGACGGTGCACGCGGCCCGCCCCCGGGCCCGAGACCACGCGGATCTCGACCACGCCGGGCGGGAGCCCGGGAACCGCCGTACCCGGCTCGTGGAGGGCGACCTGGACGCCGGCGCGGACGCCGGCGGCGCGCAGGCTCTCCTCGTTGTCGACCCGACGGCCGTCGACCCAGACGGGACTGCGCCGCGCGAAGCTGTCGTGCATCGACCCGTCGCCCGTGACGCGCAGGAGCGCCGGAAGCACCCCCGAGACCGGGGTCTGCGGGTCGGCGTCGACGAGCACGTCGCGGTGGGCGCCCGTCGCGCCGTCCACCACCGTCAGGCTGAATCTCACGCGCTGGTCTCCTCCGGTCGGTCCTGACCCTGCCCTGCCGCGGTCGCCCACGGTCCACCGGGCGTCAGGTTGCCCCGGCTGACTCCTATCATGTTTGGCTCCGGCGCCACGGGTCAGTGTGTGCAGGACACCTGGGCAGATGAAGAGGTAGGTACAGCGACACGTGAGCACCGACACCCAGCCTTCTCCCGCCGACCAGCAACGCAGCCGCGTCGCCCGTCGGCAGAAGACGCCCAAGCCGCAGGACCGGGTCCAGCCCCCGCGACAGCGGCGTCCCGCGCTCGCCGCGCTCGCCGTCGCCCTCATCGTGGGGGGCGCTCTCGTCGCCGGTCTGCTCGCGGTCCGGCTCGACTCGCGCGAGCCCGTCCTGGCGGCCGCCCGCGACATCGACGCCGGCTCCGTCATCACCGAGGACGACCTGGTCGAGGTCCAGGTGGCCTCGGAGGGCCTCCAGCTGATCCCGGCCGAGCTGGCCGACCAGATCCTCGACGGCGACACCTACGCCCGGGTCCCGATCCGTCAGGGCTCGCTCCTCGACCAGAACATCCTCACCGACACCGAGCCGCTGGCCGACGGTCGCGCCGTCGTGTCCGTCCCGCTCAACGCCGCGCTCACGCCGGTGGGGGAGCTGCGCAGCGGCGATCTCGTCAGCGTGGTCCGCATCAGCGGCGGCGACGACAAGCTGCCGCTCGCCACCCTGACCGAGGGCCTGGTGCTCTCGGTCTCGTCCGGCGTCTCCGACGACCTCGGCGAGTCCACCGCGGGCTCGCTCAGCCTGCTGATCCCGAGCGAGGCGGCGCTGGTCGTCGTCGACGCCGCCGGCACCAACCGCGCCGGCATCGCGCTGCTGCGCCACAACGCGACGCCCGAGGACCCCCTCGAGCCGGGGGACACGGACCCGCCGGGTGCCTCCTCCAGCGGCGACTCCGACGCGGAGGCTCCGTGACGACGGTGGCCGTGGCCTCGGCCAAGGGTTCACCGGGAGCGACCATCGCCGCGCTCGCCCTCGCCACCCAGTGGCCGCGGCCGGTGGCGCTGGCCGACGTCGACCCCGCCGGCGGCGACGTCGTCTGGCGGGTCCGCGGACTCGACGGCGGGCCTCTCGACCTCGACCGCGGGATGCTGTCGCTGGGTGCCGGGCTGCGTCGCGGGGTCAGCGAGACCACGCTCGCGGAGCACCTGCAGGACACGGCGTTCGGGTTCCCGGTGCTCACCGGCGTACCAACGCCCGAGCAGCTCGCCGGCATCGGCGGCGCCTGGACCCACCTGGGCGAGGTCTTCAACCGGCACGAGGCCGACGTCATCGTCGACTGCGGCCGGATCAGCCTCTCGTCGCCGAGCCTGCCGGTCCTGCACAAGGCCGACGTGGTCCTGCTCGTCGTCCGCCCCGACCTCGAGGGCACCGCCCACCTGCGCCACCTCCTGCGCGCCCTGCAGGGCACCCTCCGCCTCGGCCAGGCGGGCGCCCCGCAGGTGTGCGTCGTCGCCGTCACCAGCTATCGCGACACCCGGGTCACCGACGACCTCCAGCGCCTCCTCGACCACGAGGGCCTCGCGGCCCGGGTGGCCGGGGTGGTCGCCCACGACGAGAAGGGCGCCCGGATGCTGTCCTCCACCCTGGCCGGCAACCTGGCCCGGAGCCTGCTGGTGCGCTCGGCCCGCGACCTGGCCAAGCACCTGACCGACCTCTCGCGACACCAGACCGGACGGAGCTGACCGCCATGGACCAGTCGCTCGTACGCCAGCTTCGCGAAGAGGTCGCCGAGATGCTCTCGCGGCAGCGCCGCGAGGACGCGGAGAACGGCATCGCCCCCATGTCGGCCGAGGACGAGCGGCAGTACGCCCGTGCCGTCGTCACCCGGGTGCTCGACGCCTACGCCCGCGCCGAGGTCCGCGCCGGCCGGACGCCGCCGACCCAGGACGAGGAGCTCCAGCTCGCCGAGGGCGTGCACGCCGCGCTCTTCGGCGTCGGTCGGCTCCAACCGCTGCTCGACGACCTCGAGGTCGAGAACATCGACATCAACGGCTGCGACCGCGTCTTCGTGGGCTACGCCGACGGCCGCGAGGTGATGGCCCCGCCCGTCGCCGAGACCGACGACGAGCTGGTCGAGCTGGTCCAGATCCTCGGCGCCTACAGCGGCCTGACCAGCCGGTCCTTCGACACCGCCAACCCGCAGCTCGACATCCGGCTGCCCGACGGCTCCCGGCTGTCGGCCGTCATGGGCGTCTGCCAGCGGCCGTCGCTGTCGATCCGTCGCGCCCGGTTGTCGCGGGTGAGCCTCGACATGCTCGTCGGCTACGGGACGATGTCGCCCGACATGGCGGCGATGCTGTCGGCGGCCGTGCGGGCCCGCAAGAACATCATGATCGCCGGCGCCACCAACTCGGGGAAGACGACGCTGCTGCGTGCGCTGGCCAACGAGATCGAGCCCTCTGAGCGGCTGGTCACGGTCGAGCGGGCGCTCGAGCTCGGGCTGGGCGAGTTCGCCGACCTTCACCCCAACGTCGTCGCCTTCGAGGAGCGGCTCGCCAACGCCGAGGGGACCGGCGCGATCGGCATGGCCGACCTGGTGCGCCGCTCGCTGCGCATGAACCCCTCGCGGGTCATCGTCGGCGAGGTGCTCGGCGACGAGATCGTCACCATGCTCAACGCGATGAGCCAGGGCAACGACGGCTCGCTGTCGACCATCCACGCCAACTCGTCGGCCGAGGTCTTCAACCGCATCTGCACCTACGCGATCCAGTCCGTCGAGCGGCTGCCGTCCGACGCGACGATGATGCTCATCGGCGGGGCCATCGACTTCGTGGTCTTCCTCGAGCGGGTCAACACCTTCGCCGACGGCGGCCGGCTGCGCCGCACGATCACCTCGGTGCGCGAGGTCAACGGCGTCGACGGTCGCGTGCTGTCGAGCGAGGTGTTCGCCCTCGGCGGCGACGGCGTCGCCGTGCCCGCCGCCGCGATCTCGTGCCTGCGCGAGCTCGAGGCCGTCGGCTACGTCCCCGGCGCCGCTGCCACCTGGCTGGAGATGGCGCAGTGACCCTGACCCCGATGGTCGTCCTCATCGTCCTGGCCGGCGCCGCTGCCGCCTCCGGGGTGGTGCTGCTCGTCACCGCGCTCATCCCGCAGGAGCCGAGCGAGGTCGTCGAGGCGTCGTCGGGCATCGTCGACCGTCTGCAGGCCTACGGACGCCGCCTGCCGGTGGCGATCCTGAGCGCCCTCGGGGTGCTGCTGCTGACCCGGTGGCTGGTCGCCGCGATCGCGGCCTTCCTCCTCGTCTTCTTCTGGGACAAGCTCTTCGGCGGCTCCCGGGTGGCCCGCGACAGCGTCGCCCGGATCGAGGCCATGGCGGCCTGGACCGAGTCGCTGCGCGACACCGTCGCCGGCGCGGTCGGGCTCGAGCAGGCCATCCCGGCCACGGTCCACGCCGCGAGCGACACCATCTCGACCGAGCTCCAGGTGCTCAGCGACCGCCTGCGGGTCCGCGTGCCGCTCTCCGACGCCCTGCAGCGCTTCGCCGACGAGCTCGACGACAGCGGCGCCGACCTCATCGTCGCCGCCCTGATCCTCAACGCCCGCCTGCGTGGCCCCGGCCTGCGCGACGTGCTCACCTCGTTGGCCGAGTCGGCGCGCGCCGAGCTCGAGATGCGTCAGCGGATCAACGCCGGCCGGCGCAGCACCCAGCGCTCGGTGCAGATCGTCGTCGGCGTCACCGTGCTGTTCGTCGTCGGGCTCAAGCTCTTCAACCCGCAGTACGTCGCCCCCTACGGCACGCCCGCCGGTCAGATCGCCCTCACGATCGTCATCGCGTTCTTCGCCGCGGGCATCTTCTGGCTCCGCCGGCTGTCCAAGTTCGAGACCCCGGAGCGGTTCCTCCGCTCGCGGGTCGAGGAGGCCCGGTGAACCTCACTCTCGTCCTGCTCGCCGGTGCCGCCCTCGGCGCCGGGGTGTTCCTGGCCGTCCGGGTCCTGCTCCAGGCGCCGCTCTCGGGCCCGGTCGCGCTGGCCCAGTTCGACTCCCGTCTCTCCCGCGGACGCCGCGAGGCGGGCCTGACCGCCGACCGGCGGCACCAGGACGAGTCGGCCCGGATGCGCAAGATCGGTGCGCGCGTCGGCGACACCCTCGACGACCGCGGCATCCTGCTGCCCCCGGCGCTGCGCGCCCGCCTCGCGCTCGTGGGCCAGTCCCGCGAGATGTTCCTGGCCCGCTGCGTGCTCGGTGGCCTCCTCGGGCTGCTCGTGCCCGTGCTCGCCCTGGGCCCCGTCACCGCGATCACCGGGCTCGCGCTGACCGTCCCGCTGTGGTCCATGCTCATCGGCGGGCTGGTCGGCCTGGTGGTCCCGTTCCTGCAGATCTCGGGCCAGGCCGACGAGCGCCGCCGCGGCTTCCGGCACGTGCTGAGCTCGTTCCTCGACCTGGTCGCGATGAACCTCGCCGGCGGCCGCGGCGTCCCCGAGGCGCTGCAGACGGCCAGCCGGATCTCCGACGGGTGGGCCATGGTGCGCATCCGCGACACGCTCGAGGCCGCCCGCCTGCAGGGCTCGACGCCGTGGGTCGCGCTCGGCGAGCTGGGCGACGAGCTCGACGTCGACGAGCTCCGCGACCTCTCCGGCGCGCTGGCCCTGGTGGCCGAGGACGGCGCCAAGGTGCGCGACTCGCTCACCGCCCGCGCGTCCTCCCTGCGCCGCAAGGAGCTGGCCGACGCCGAGGGCCGCGCCGCCGCCCGGTCGCAGTCGATGCTCGTGGCCCAGCTTCTGCTGTGCGTGGGCTTCCTGCTCTTCCTCATCTACCCCGCGGTCGCCCGGGTCCTCTCCTGAGTGCGCACCACCCGTGAGATGTCCTAATCTGAAGGCGGTCACGCTTCAAGGTTTGATCGCGGTCCGTTCGGGAAAGCCACCAGTCAAAGCCACTACTCGAGGAGCGAACCCATGGTTCCCATGCACATTCTGTTCGCCATGCTGAACACGCAGCTGGCCCGTCGGCAGCGTGACGAGCGCGGAGCGACCGCCGTCGAGTGGGTCGTCATCACGGCCCTCGTCGTCGGGATCGCCACCGCCGTCGGCGTCATCCTGCTCAACCTGATCACCGGCAAGGCCAACTCCATCTCGCTCGACTGATGACGGCGACGCGCCCACGTCGCCGGCGCGACGACCGGGGCGTGTCGTCGATCGAGCTGGCGATGTACATGCCGCTCCTGCTCTTCGTCATCTTCCTGGCGGTCCAGTTCTCCCTGGTCTACCTCGGCAACCAGGCGGCCAGCGCCGTTGCGCGCGAGGCGGCCCGCGTCGCCCGCACCAGCGGCAGCGCCGCCGAGGCACAGGCGGCCGGGCGGCGCTACGCCGACAACATCGGCGGCGGCGTCCTCGAGGGGGCCACCATCAAGGTCGACATCCAGGGTGACAACGTCCGGGTGACCGTCACCGGCACGGCCCAGGAGATCTCGCCGGTCGGGGTCCCGACCGTGAGCCAGACCGTCGAAGGACCGCTCGAGCAGTTCGTGGAGGGGCCATGACGATCTCGGTCCACCGCCTGCGCCGCCGTCGACCCGGCCGCGACGACCGCGGCTCGATGGCCGTCGAGGTCGTCCTGCTCACCCCGGTCCTGATGGCCTTCATCGTCCTGATCGTGATGTTCGGCCGCTACGTCGCCGTGCGTGGTGACATCGACGCCACCGCCCGCGACGCCGCCCGGGCGGCCTCGCTGCAGACCTCCAGGACGGCCGCCGAGCAGGCGGCCCGCGACGTCGTCCGCGCCTCCCTCGACGACGACACCAGCTGCAGCTCGGTCAACCTGTCCGGTGAGTGGAGGGCGGGTGGCGAGGTGACCGTCGACCTCGACTGCACGGTCTCGTTCGAGGGTCTTGGCCTGATCGGCGTCCCCGGCAAGGCCAGCATGGACGCCTCCAGCACGGTTCCCCTCGACCCCTACCGGAGCTTCGGATGACCCGCCGCGACCGTCCCGGACGGACCCACCTCCGCCGGCGCGCGGAGCGGGGTGCCGCCACGGCCTTCGTCGTCGGCATGGCCGTGACCCTGCTGTCGTGCGCAGGTCTCGTCGTCGACGGCGGCACGGCGCTCAACGCCAAGATGAAGCTCGCCGACGACGTCGAGCAGGCGGCGCGCGCCGGCGCCCAGGAGATCGACCAGATCGCGCTGCGCCAGGACGGTGAGGTCGTCGTCGACGAGGCCGCCGCCCGGAGCCGGGCGACGTCCTACCTCACCGCCCTGGGCTACACCGTCACCGCCTTCGACGCCGACGGCGCAACGGTGTCCATCACGGCCACCGACGTCGTCGACGCCCGGGTGCTGACCCTGATCGGGGTCAACGACTTCGACATCGAGGCCAGCGCCACCGCCGACGCGGTCACGCAGTGATCCCCGTGCCCCCCGACCCGATGCCCGACCTGACGCCAGAGACGATGAGTGTGACCAGGTGACCCAGTCCCCGCCGCAGCCGCCGACCATGCCCGCTCCGGGCGGTCCGCCGTCGATGCCGCCGCCCCCGCCGCCGTCCACCCGTGGACCTGAGCGCTTCGACGCCCCCGTCGAGGCGCCCGTCCGCGCGTCCTGGCCCCAGGCGCTCGGCGCCGGGCTCGCCCTGCTCTTCCTCGTGGTCGGCGTCCCCGTGCTGCTGTGGACCCTGACCGGGGCCCCGCCGTTCCCCGACGGCTTCCCGGGCCGTGACGAGCTCACCCAGCCGCTGAGCATCGACGCGCTCTTCGCCGTGCTGCGCGCCGTGGTCTGGCTCGCGTGGCTCCAGTTCACCGTCTGCACCGTCGTCGAGGTCGTGAGCATCGTCCGCGGCGGCGGACTGCCCAAGCCGGTCCCGCTGTCGGGCCCCGCCCAGGCCCTGGCCCGCGCCCTGGTCGGCACGGTCCTCATCGGCTCGTCGCTCTTCGCCACCTCGGCGGCGGCGACCGCCGACGCGCCCGACACCGGCTCGAGCGGGCAGGGCGTCGTCGCGACGTCGGTCCAGGGGCCGACCGCCGCGGAGGTGCGCGGTGCCGTCGACCAGTCCGTGACCGGCGGGGCCGCCCAGCAGAAGGCTCCGGACCGGGTCCAGGTGCCCGGCGTACCGTCCTCGATGACCGACGTGATCGACCACCGGGTCGTCGTCGTCCAGCCGCCCGACGGGCACTACCACGACAACCTCTGGGACATCGCCGAGCGGCACCTGGGCGACGGGCGCCGCTGGCAGGAGATCTACGAGCTCAACAAGGGCCGTACGCAGCCCGACGGCCAGGAGCTCGTCATCGGCCGGTTGATCCAGCCCGGCTGGGTGCTGATCGTCCCCGACGACGCGGTCGACGCGCCTCGGGTGCAGGCGGCGCCGACCCAGAGCCAGGCCATGCAGGACCGGGCGAGCCGCGCCGACCGCGAGGCCGCAGGCGCCGACGGGGCGGCTGACGTCAAGGACGCCGGCGGTGCCCAGGACCAGGTGCAGGCCGACGACGGGTCGGGCGTCGCGGGGTTCGTCGGCGGGGGCCTGGTGGCCGCGATGCTGGCCGGCCTCCTGCTGCTCGAGCGCCGCCGTCGCCGCGGGCCCAGCCCGACCGACGCCGACCTCGAGGCCGAGGTCGAGCTCCGTGCCGGTGCCGACCACGACCGGGTCGAGCGCCTCGACCGGGCGCTCCGCTCGTTGAGCGCCCACTGCCGCTCCGAGCGCGTCCCCCTCCCGCAGGTCTATGCCGCCACCGTCGACGACGCCGTCATCGGGCTGCGCATCGCGCCGCCCGTCGCGTCCGCCCCGGCCCCGTGGGCCGCGGTCGACGAGGGTGCGACCTGGCGGCTCGACCGGCAGAGCGACCTGCCCGAGGGCACCGGCCACGCGCCCTACCCGGGCCTGGTCTGCTTCGGCCGCGACGACAGCGGCGCCGACGTGCTCGTCGACCTCGAGGCCGTCGGGGGAGTGCTCGCGCTGAGCGGCTCCCACTCGGTCGCCCGCGAGGTCGTCTCGGCCATCGCCGTCCAGCTCGCCACCGTGCCGTGGGCCGACGCCCAGGTCGTGCACGGCTTCGACCTCTCGACCCACCTCGCGCCCGTGGCCGGCGACGTGCTGCGCCCGGTCACCGACCTCGACGCCTTCGTGGCCGAGTGGACCGACGCCGGTCCCGGCCGGCCGGCCCAGGAGGTCCTCGGCGGCCGCCTGGGTCGTCGTCCCGGCGTCCAGCCGCAGTACCTGCTGCTCGGCTCCGTGCCCGACGACGACAGCCGCGCCGCGGTCGGTGCCCTCGGCGCCGGCGGCACCCGCGGCGTCGGTGTCGTGTCGGCCGTGGCGGTGCCCGGCTCGCGCTGGCGCGTGCACGTCGACGACACCGGCCGGCTCACGATCCCGCTGCTCGACATCGACGTGCAGGCGGTCCGCCTCACCGACACCGTCGCCGCCTCCCTGGCCGAGCTGTTCGCCCGGGTGCGTTCCGAGGCGGCCCCCGCCTCGGGCGAGCGCCCCCCGGTTCCCGACCCGCCGCGTCCCGGCGCCGACACCGAGTGGCGCCTTGCCGAGGTGTCCGTCGGCGTGCTCGGCTCGGTCGTGGTGCGCGCGGGCGGCCGGATCGACCCGTCCCGCCTCGAGCTCGCCACCGAGATCGTCGCGTTCCTCGCCCTGCAGCCGGCGCCCGTGCACCCGTCGGTGGTCGGTGCGTCCGTCTGGCCCCGCGGCGTCACCCCCGAGGTGCGCGACGCGACCATCGAGCGGGTCCGCGAGTGGCTCGGCACCATCGACGGCGTCCACGCCCTCGGGCAGAACTCCGACGGACGGCTGTTCCTCTCCGACCAGGTCAGCGTCGACTGGCACGCCCTGTGCACGCTGCTCCAGCGCTCGCGCGACACCAACCCCGACGACGAGCGCGACCTCCTGCGCCGGGCCCTCCGCCTGGTGCGGGGCGGCCCGCTCGAGGGCCGGCCGGGCCGGCGCTACTCGTGGTTGCCGCGCACGCGGATCGAGCATCAGAGCGCCGACATGGTCGTCGACGCCGCCCACCGCCTGGCCGTGCTGTCCTTCGACGACGACCCCGACGGCGCGGCGGCGGCCTGCCGCTCCGGTCTCCGCCTCGCGCCCGAGTCACAGGTGCTGTGGCGCGACCTGCTCACCGCCGAGTCCCGCAACCCCGACGGGCCGGGCACCGCGGGTGCGGTCGACGAGATGATGAGCGGGCTCCACGTGCTCGGCGTACCGCTCGACGCGGAGACCGAGGCGCTCGTGGTCGAGCTGCTGCCCGGCAGCGACGCGCCGGCGGCCGGCGCCTCGGCCTGACGCAGACCTGACCGGAGCCGGCCGAGGATCACTATGTCAGGAGCAGCACGACCATCTCGGCGACGCAGGCCGGCTTGGACTCGCCGTCGATCTCGATGACGTGCTTCATCGTCAGCTGCTTGCCGGCGGGCAGGTCGTCGACCGCGACGAGGGTGACGGTGTCGCGGACCCGCTGCCCGACCTTGACGGGGTTGGGGAAGCGGACCTTGTTGAGGCCGTAGTTGAGCTTGGCGCCCGGGGTCTCGAACGTGAAGACGCTGGAGCCGAGGTGAGGGATGAGCGAGAGCGTCAGGTAGCCGTGGGCGATCGGGCCCCCGAACGGGCCGTCGTTGGCACGCTCGACGTCGACGTGGATCCACTGGTGGTCGTCGGTGGCGTCGGCGAAGGTGCCGACGCGCTCCTGGGTGATCTCGAGCCACTCGCCGGTGCCGAGCTCCTCGCCGATCGCGTCCGTGACCTCGTCGAGGGTGCTGAAGGTGCGCATCGGGGGGTTCCTCCGTCGTCGTTGCCGGGTGGTTGGATGATCGGATGGAACCTACACGCGAGCAGGTGCGCAGCGCGCCCAAGGTGCTGCTCCACGACCACCTCGACGGCGGGCTGCGCCCGGCGACGATCCTCGAGCTCTCCCGCGAGATCGGCCACGTCCTGCCCGTCGACACGAGCGCCGAGGCCCTGGGCGACTGGTTCGCCGCGGCGGCCGACTCGGGCTCGCTCGAGCGCTACCTCGAGACCTTCGACCACACCGTCGCCGTCATGCAGAACGGCCCGGCGATCGCCCGGGTGGCCCGCGAGTGCGTCGAGGACCTCGCGGCTGACGGCGTCGTCTACGCCGAGGTCCGCTACGCCCCCGAGCAGCACGTCGAGCAGGGCCTGACGCTCGACGAGGTGGTCGCCGCCGTGCAGGAGGGCTTCGACGCCGGGGTGGCCGCCGCGACCGCGGCCGGCCGGCCGATCGTCGTACGCCAGCTGCTGACCGCGATGCGGCACCAGGCGCGCTCGATGGAGATCGCCGAGCTCGCCATCGCCTGGCGGGACCGCGGGGTCGCCGGCTTCGACATCGCCGGCGCCGAGGCGGGCTACCCGCCCACCCGTCACCTCGACGCGTTCGAGTACCTCCAGCGCGAGAACTCCCACTTCACCATCCACGCGGGCGAGGCATTCGGGCTGCCGTCGATCTGGCAGGCCATCCAGTGGTGCGGAGCCGACCGGCTCGGCCACGGCGTCCGGATCATCGACGACATCACCGTCCACGAGGACGGGTCCGTCGAGCTCGGGGGGCTGGCGTCCTACGTGCGCGACCAGCGCATCCCGCTCGAGATGTGCCCGGCGTCCAACGTGCAGACCGGCGCGGCCGCGAGCATCGCCGAGCACCCGATCGGGCTGCTGACCGAGCTCCGCTTTCGGGTCACCGTCAACACCGACAACCGGCTGATGAGCCGTACCTCGATGACCTCCGAGATGGCGGCGCTGGTCGAGGCGTTCGGCTACGGGCTGGCCGACCTGCGGTGGTTCACCATCAACGCGATGAAGTCGGCGTTCCTCCCCTTCGACGAGCGGCTGGCGATCATCGACGGGGTCATCAAGCCGGGCTACGCCGCGCTCATCGACGCCTGACCGCGACACCCTCAGGACGGGCCCGGGGCGACACACCCCGGGCCGGTCATGAGAGATCCCTGAGACTGGGTTAAAGTAGCGTAATTCACGCGACTTAATGCTTTAACTACAGTCAGGAGTGCGGCATGTCGATCCTACCCACCGATGCCGGGCAACAGGGCTCGCCGAGCAGCGGTCGCCACCGCGCCGGCCGGGTGACGAGCCCGGTCTCGGTCGTCATGCCGGTCCTCGACGAGGAGCCCTACCTCGAGGAGTCCGTGCGCCGCGTGCTCGACCAGGACTACGAGGGCGAGGTCGAGCTGGTGCTGGCGATCGCCCCGTCCCAGGACCGCACCGCCGAGATCGCCGAGCGACTCGCGTCGGTCGACCGTCGCGTCCGGGTCGTGTCCAACCCGGCCGGCCGGACGCCGACCGCCCTCAACCTGGCGGTCGGGGCGGCCTCCCACGACTTCGTGGTGCGGGTCGACGCGCACGGGTTCCTGCCCGACGGCTACCTGCACGAGGTCGTGAAGCTGCTCGAGGTGACCGGGGCCGCCAACGTCGGCGGGATGATGCGCGTCGAGGGCGAGGACGACTTCGGCCGCGCGGTGGCTCGCGCGATGACCTCGCCGCTCGGCATCGGCGGGTCGCGGTTCCACGTGGGCGGCCAGTCGGGCCCGGCCCGCACCGTCTACCTCGGCGCCTTCCGGCGCGACGCCCTGGAGAAGGTCGGCGGGTTCGACGAGCACTTCTGGCGGGCTCAGGACTGGGAGCTCAACTACCGCCTGCGGCTGGCCGGCGAGACCGTGTGGTTCACCCCCGACCTCTCCGTCGGCTACCGTCCGCGGCGGACGCCGAAGGCCCTGGCCCGGCAGTTCCACGGGTCGGGCCGGTGGCGGCGCGAGATCGTGCGGCTGCACCCCGAGACGGCCTCGCTGCGCTACCTCGCGGCTCCGGTGGTGACCGCGGCCATCACCCTCGGGACGCTGGTCGGGCTGCTCGGCCTGGCCGTCCTGCCGGTCGCCCCGACCTGGCTGGCGGCCGTGCTGCTGGTGGGCTGGCTGGCCCCGCTCGGCTACGGCGGCGGGGTGCTCGTCGCCACCGCGCTGATGGGCCGTGGGCTGCCGCTCCGCGCCCGGCTGTGGCTGCCCGTGGTCGTGGGGGTCATGCACCTGGCGTGGGGTGCGGGGTTCTGGCGGTCGATCCCGCAGGAGCGACGACGGCTCCGGCAGCGTCCGACAGGGCCGCGACGAACGCCTCCTCCGCTCGAGCCCAGTCCAGGTGCTGCCGAGCGTAGGAGTGCCCGGCGGCGCCGAGACGACGACGCAGCGCGGGGTCCGCGGCGAGCCGCCTGACAGCGTCGGCGGCGGTCGGTGCGTCGGTGTGCGGGACGACCAGCCCGCCGCCCGAGCGCTCCACGAGGTCGCGGGCCAGCGGGAGCGGCGTGGTCACCACGGGCACGCCGTGGGCGAGGTAGTCGATCACCTTCGACGGTCGGCTGTGGCGGTAGTTGGGCAGGTCGTGCAGCAGCGACAGCCCGGCGAACGAGCCCGCGATGCGGGCCGTCGCCTGCGCCAGCGGCAGGAAGCCCGGCCAGGTGACCGTGTCGTCGGCGACCGCACGATCGAGGAGAGCACTGCTCTCGGCGTCGGTGTGGCCGACCAGCTCGACCCGGATCCCGTCGGGGCGCAGCAGTCGCGCCACCTCGAGCAGCTCGACCAGGCCACGGGCCCGGGTCAGGCGGCCGACGTAGACCGCCCGCGGCTGGTCGGGCGGCTGCGGGTGCTCCGGGACGGGGGACAGGTTGGGCACGACGGGGTGTGGCCGGCGGAAGCGGTCGGCGTACGCCTCCTCGGCGAGCAGCAGGTGGACGCGCCGCTCGGCGGCCCCCTCGACCAGGTGTACGCCGAGCGCAGTCGGCCCCCGCAGGGCCCGCGGGAGCCACGCCTTGGTGACCAGGGCCGCGCCGGTGTCCTCGTGGACGTCCCACACGACGGTGGTGTCGCAGCCGCGAGCCGCGACCAGCAGCTCCGGGTCGTGCAGCAGCACGACGTCGTGGTCGGCGGCCCGGTCGTGCAGCAGCCGCCGTGCGGCGCGCATCGCCTCGGAGCGACGACGGCCCGACGCCCGTGGCAGGTCGACCGCGGTCAGGCCCGGGGTCGGGAGCGAGACGACGCCGTGGGCGAGGAACGGCGCGGCGTAGGTGACCCGCCAGCCGCGGGCCAGGAGCGCGGGGATCTGGCGGTGCCGGATGCGGGCGTCGTCGGGGTGGTGCACGACCGTGACGACCAGGACACGGGGCGCACGTCGGGGCGCTCTGACGGGCATCAGAGCCGGTGGGCGCTCCCGGGCGTGGTGACGCCGCGGGTGTCGAAGAAGAGGGCGGAGCGCTCGACGAGCGCGGGCACGTCGTAGGCGGCGTGCTGCTGGACCAGCACGACCAGGTCGGCCTCACCCAGGTCGTCGAGCTCGACCCGGTCGACGGGCACGCCCGGCTCCCAGCTGGTCACGTGCGGGTCGTGGTAGCCCAGGACGGCGCCGAGGTCGTGCAGGTGCCGGGCCAGCGGCACGGCGGGGGACTGGCGCTGGTCGGCGATGTCGGGCTTGTAGGTGACGCCGAGCAGCACGACCCGGCTGCCGGTCGTCGCCTTGCCCGCCTCGTTGAGCACGTTCTGCACCCGGTGGGCGACGTAGGCGGGCATGGTCGCGTTGATCTCCTCGGCCAGCTCGACGAACCGGAACGGGTAGCCGAGGCGCGAGCGGACGCTGTGGGAGAGATAGTTGGGGTCGATGGGGATGCAGTGGCCCCCCACACCCGGGCCGGGGCGGAACGCCTGGAACCCGAACGGCTTGGTGGAGGCGCAGCTGATGACGTTCCACAGGTCGATGTCGAGGTCGTGGCAGAAGCGGGCCATCTCGTTGACCAGCGCGATGTTGATGTGGCGGTAGGTGTTCTCGAGCAGCTTGGCCGTCTCGGCCTCGGTCGGCCCGGCGGCCTCGACGACGGTGTCGACGACCTTGCCGTAGAACGCCGTGGCGCGCACGGTGCAGGCGGGGGTCAGCCCGCCGACGATCTTGGGCGTGGTGCGCAGGGTGAACTCGGTGTTGCCGGGGTCGATCCGCTCGGGCGAGAACGCGAGGTTGAAGTCGACGCCGGCCACGAGGCCGGACGCCTGCTCGAGGGCGGGCCGGACCACGTCGGTGGTGGTGCCGGGGTAGGTCGTCGACTCGAGGACGACGAGCTGGCCGGGGTGGAGGTGCCGACCTATCGCGGCGGTGGCGGCCTGCACGGCTCCCAGGTCGGGACCGCCCTCGGGCGAGAGGGGCGTGGGCACGCAGATGACCGCGACCGAGGCCCGGGACAGCACCGCCTCGTCGGTGGTGGCGGTGAACCCCTGGGCCAGCATCGCGTCGACGTCGTCGTGGCTGAGGTCGTCGACGTGGGAGCGCCCGCCGTTGAGGTCGGCCACGACCTGGCCCGACACGTCGAGGCCGGCGACCCGCAGGCCCGCGAACGCGGCCTCGTGGGCGAGGGGCAGGCCGACGTAGCCGAGCCCGATCACGACGAGGTCGACCTCGGTCCACGAGGCGTCGCCGGCGTGGCTGGGGACGGTCTGGACGGGGGCGGTCTGGGGCTGGGTCATGCGGGGGTCTCCTCGCGCTGGTGGATGAGGCGGGCATAGAGGTCGGTGTAGGTGGCGGCGACGGCCGACCAGGTGTGGGTCGTCGCCACGTGCTGGGCGGCGGCGCGGCCGAGCCGGTGGCGCATGTCTGCGTCGACGGCGAGAGTGCGGAGGGCTGCGGCCAGGGCCTCGGGGTCTCCGGGTCGCACCAGGAGGCCGGTGTCGCCGTGACGGACGAGCTCGGCGAGCGGCGGGAGGTCGGAGGCCACGACCGGACGCCCCAGGGCCATCGCCTCGACCGGCTTGAGCGGCGGCACCAACCGGGTCACGGGCAGGTCGAGCCGGGGCAGGCAGGAGACGTCGGCGGCCAGCAGCCAGCGGCGTACGTCGTCGGGCGGCACGGCACCGGTGAACGTCGCCGGCAGCCCGTCGGCGAGCCGGGCCAGCCGGGCGCGGTCGGGGCCGTCGCCGACCACGAGCAGGCGGACGGGGGGCGCGTCGGGGTCGTCGTGACGGGACGCCAGGCGGCCGACGGCCT
>NZ_JAURVJ010000007.1 GCF_030655615.1 Nocardioides sp. | reverse complement strand
CGCGGTAGGCCCCGGCCAGGGCGGCGAGGGCCTCCCGGCCGGCGCGCCCGGCGACGTCGGCCGCGGCGCGGTCGGCGAGCTCGTCGAGCGCCAGCAGGGTGATCAGGGTCAGCAGGTCGCCGGAGCCGGCGACGTGGGAGTAGAGGCTGGCGACCTTGACGTCGCAGCGGCGGGCGACCTCGGAGATCGTCACCTGTTCGAAGCCGACCTCGTCGGCCAGCTCGGCCCCGACGACCGCGAGCCGGTCGCGGGTGAGTCCGGCACGGACCACGGGAGCCCCTTTCCTAAGACTGTTAGGAAGAAGACTACACGTCGTAGGTGAGTCGGCCGCCAGCGAGCAGGCAGAAGGGGTGGCCGGCCGGGTCGGCGAGCACGTAGAGCGGCTCGTCGGACTCGCTCCGGTCGAGGACCACGCGCGCCCCCAGGGCCTCCGCCCGCACGCGGTGCCGCTCGAGCTCGGCCGCGTCCGGCACGACGTAGTCGACGTGCAGCTGCATCGGGACCTCGGGCTCGGGCCAGGTGGACGGTGCCAGCTCGTCGACGCCCTGCACGGCGAGCACCCGCCGACCGGCGGTGTCGACGAGCACCAGCCAGTCAGCGTCGTCGTCGCTGCCGTCGGTGGGGGACTCGTCACCCGGCCGGTAGCGCAGGCCGAGGAGCTCGCGGTAGAACTCCGCCAGCCCGCGACAGTCGGTGGTGTCGAGGGCCGTGTGCATCAGCTGGGGGAACTCGCTCATGTCCCCATGATGCTCGCGGGCCCGCCGGGGTGCCCTCGCGCGCGATCTCGGCCATGATGCGCAGGTGCAGCGTCGCCCCGTCCCGGTCGCGCGCCAGATGCTGGTCCTCCAGGTCGGCGTGGTCGTGCTGCTCGTCCTCGCGCTGCTGGGCGTGGCGGCCTACGACGCCCGGCGCGACGCCCGCGCCGAGGCGACCGAACGCTCCCTCGCGGTGGCCAGTGCGGTGGCCGACTCGCCGGCGGTCTCCGAGGCGCTGTCCCTCACCGACCCGTCGACGCGGCTGCAGCCGTTCGCCGAGCAGGTCCGGTCCGACACCGAGGTCGACTTCATCACGATCATGGCGCTCGACCGGACGCGCTACACGCACCCCGACCCGGCCAACATCGGCAAGCGGTTCATCGGCGACGTCGGTGACGCACCGGCGGGCGGCACCTTCACCCAGGAGTACGCCGGCACCCTCGGTCCGTCGATGCGCGCCGTCGTCCCCGTGCGCGACGCCGGGGGCGACGTGGTCGCCCTCGTGTCGGTCGGGATCACCGTCTCGTCCATCCAGGACCGGCTTCGCGACGACGTCGTCTCGATCGGCGTCGCGTCCGCGCCGGTGCTGCTCGTCGGGCTCCTCGGGGTCTGGCTGCTGAGTCGCCGGCTGCGCCGCCAGACGCACGGCATGGGCGAGCTGGAGATGACGCGGATGTACGAGTACTACTCGGCCGTCCTGCACGCCGTGCGCGAGGGCCTGCTCCTCATCGACCCCCAGGGCAAGGTGCAGCTCGTCAACGACGAGGCACGGCGGCTGCTCGACCTCCCCGACGACGTCGTCGGCCGGCAGGTGCAGGACCTCGGCCTGGCACCGGGGCTGGTCGGGGCGGCCCTGAGCCCGCAGGCCGAGTCCGACGACCTCTACGTCGCCGGCGACCGGATGCTCGTCGTCAGCTCCGCACCGGCCCGGTGGGACGGCCGGTCCGTCGGCGCGGTCGTCAGCCTGCGCGACCACACCGAGCTGCAGGCGGTCACCGGCGAGCTGGCCGCCGTCCGTGGCCTGACCGACGCGCTCCGGGCGCAGAACCACGAGGCCGCCAACCGGCTGCACACGGTCGTGTCGCTCTTCGAGATCGGCCAGCCCGACACGGCGATCGCCTTCGCGACCGAGGAGCTCGAGGGGGCGCAGCAGCTCACCGACCTGATGGTCGGGGCCGTCGGCGACCCCGCGGTGTCCGCCCTGCTGGTCGGCAAGACGGCGGCAGCACGCGAGCGGGGGATCGAGCTCACGGTCGACGGCGGGCTCGAGGCCGACGTACCCGGTCGCGACCTCGTGACGGTCGTCGGCAACCTCGTCGACAACGCCTTCGACGCGCTCGACGGCCACACCGGCCCGCGCAGGGTCCGGGTGGTCCTCGGTGGTCCGGGGGATCACCCGGCGGTGACCGTCGAGGACAGCGGCCCCGGGCTCAGCGCCGAGGAGGCCGGCCACGTCCTCGAGCGCGGGTGGTCGACCAAGGCCGAGGGCCGAGGAGTCGGCCTGGCCCTGGTCCACCAGGTCGCGCGGCGTCACGGGGGAGTGGTCCGGATCGGGCGCTCCGACCTCGGCGGCGCCTCGTTCACCGTCGAGCTCGGACCGGTGGTCCGCGCGTGAACGACGTCCGGGTGCTCGTCGTCGAGGACGACCTGCTGACCGCCCAGGCCCACGCGACCTACGTCGAGCGGATCGGCGGCTTCGTCCTCGCCGGCGTCGTGCACAGCGCCGGTGACGCGGCGCGGGCGCTGGAGGTCCGGGGGAGCGTCGACCTGGTGCTGCTCGACATGAACCTGCCCGACGGCCACGGCCTCGGGCTCCTGCAGCGGCTGCGCGCGGCCGGGGACCTGGTCGACGTCATCGCGGTGACCGCCGCGCGCGAGACCGAGGTCGTGCGTCGCGCCATGGCCCACGGCGTCAGCTTCTACCTGCTCAAGCCGTTCACGTTCGCGACGTTCCGGTCCCGGATGGAGCAGTACGCCGAGTTCCGCGCCCGGCTCGCCACCGCGCCCGACGAGGTCGTCCAGGACGAGGTCGACCGGATGCTCGGCGCCCTCCGCCCGGCCGCCACCGAGCTGCCCAAGGGCATGAGTGCCGAGACGCTGCGCGCCGTCGTCGCCGTCGTCCGCGAGTCCGACGCCGCCCTGTCGGCCAGCGAGGTCGCCACGGCTGTCGGCGCGTCCCGGGTGACGGCGCGGCGCTACCTCGAGCACCTCGCCGAGTCCGGGATGCTCGAGCGCGGCCAGCGCTACGGCACCGGTCGTCCCGAGGTCGAGTACCGCACGGGCTGAGGCTGCCGCTCCTGAGACCGGCGACTCAGGTCGGCTTGCGCCAGACCGACACGTGGCTCTCGCTGTCGTTGGTGAACGGGCTCCGGTCCCAGTCGGCGAAGCGGGCCTCGTGCTCGAGGCCGGCCAGCTGCGCCATCAGGTCGCACTCGGCCGGCCAGATGTAGCGGAAGTTGCTGGTGCCGTGACGCACCGTGCCGTCGGCCTCGTGGGTGTAGTGGTGCGACGTGCCCTGCTGGGTCGTCAGGTCGTAGGTGTCGAGCCCGACGTGACGGGGGCCGACGTGGAACGGCACGGCCGCCTGGCCCGGCGGGAACCGTCGGATCCCGGGTATCCACAGCTCGACGACGAAGCGGCCGCCGGGGGACAGGTGCCGCGCCGCGTTGCGGAAGCACGCGACCTGCTCGGCCTGGGTCCGCAGGTTGCCGATGCTGTTCCAGACGACGTAGACGAGCGAGAACGCCCCGGGCGCCGTCGACGTCGCCATGTCGCCGACGACGACCGGGACCTCAGCGCGCTTGCCGTGCAGGACGTCGGTCATCGGCTGCGAGAGCTCGATGCCGGACACGGGCACTCCGCGGTCGGCGAGCGGGATCGCCACCCGGCCGGTGCCGATGGCGAGCTCGAGCGCCGCACCGTCACCGGCCAGGTCGGCGAGGAACGCGACCGCCGGGTCGAGCACCTCGGGTGCGAACATGAAGGACGACGACTCGTCGTAGCGTGCCGCGGTGCCTGCGTCCCAGTAGTCGCTGCTCGTCATGTCCAGCAGCCTGTCGGGGCCTGGCTCGGGGGACCACCGGATTTCGTGGTCCGGGAGCCCGTCTCCGCGCTACCTGACATAATGTCACTTATCGGCAATGCTCGAGTGGGTTCGGAAGCAGTCAGAGAGCCTCCGAGGGCCGTTCGTCAATAGCCCGAACCGACCCTGCCATTTCCGGCTACATGCGTTTGATAATCAGGCCGTTCGACTCGACCTCCACGACGTCTGCCCGCAGGAGTTCCCGATGGCGACCCGCCGCGTCACGCCTCACCACCGCCGGTCCATCACGACTGTCGCCGCGCTGCTGTGCGCCGCGCTGGCCGTCACCAGCGTCCCGGGCCGGGCCGGCGCCGCCCGTGCGACCGGCGCCGACGTGAGGACAGACGTGAGGACAGCCGACGCGAGGGCATCGGGGCCCGCGACCGGGCCCCAGCGCGCCGTGACCCTGACGATCGACGGCCCGGCGCAGATCGTGCTCGGCCAGCTGGCGCGGGTGCACGCGGCCGGCGGCGAGCGCGGGACGACGTACCGCTGGGACGCTGACAACAAGGCGGGCTTCGAGACCATCACGGGCACCTCGCCGTCGCTCGACCTCAAGCCGCGTCAGGGCGGTCCTCTGCAGGTCCGGCTCGAGGCCACCAGCGCGGCCGGCGTGGTGCAGACCGTCTCCCGGCGGGTGCAGGTGCTGCGTCCCGACGTCGTGAGCCTGCGCCTGGTGCCGGCCGACCCGCGCCCGGGCCAGCTGGTCAAGCTCGTGATGGCGGGTCGCAGTGACGCCGGCGGGTTCCGGGCCTATGCGTGGGACGTCGAGGGCGTCAAGGCGACCCGCACCCGCCTCGGGGTCGCCGCGCTGGGCCGCCACGGCCGGGGCGCACGGCAGGCGGCGCGTGCTGTCGGCGCCTCGACGGTCGGCGGGTTCGTCGACACCGCCCAGGCCGGGCTCGACATCACCGCCACCAACTCGATCACCGTGCGGATGCCGAAGGGCAAGAAGGCCGACGGCCGCACCATCGGCATCACCGCCTACGCGTTCGGCGAGTCGGGCCAGGTCGCCAAGCTGCACCGCACGGTCACCATCGACACGCCCCTCCGGGGGTTCGGCACCAAGCCGGGGAGCACCGTCAACTGCGAGGACGTCCCCGCGGGAGCGCCCAGCTGGCCGTGCGCCCAGGTCCTGGCCGCGACGGCGTACCCGGTCGTCGGCTACCCCGCCGTCTTCTACGACGTCACCCCCGCCGTCCAGGTCTGCTACCCCACGACCACCAAGAAGCCGGGGGTCCTCAAGACGCGCCGCACCGAGGTGCTCGACCTCGGCTACCCCGCCGTCGGTCAGTTCCTCGGCAACGTCGCGGTCAACCCGATCTCCGTCCCCGGCGGCCGGACCGCCTCCCCGGCGGCCAGGACCGCCACCGTCAACCGCAAGGGCACGCAGAAGTGCGAGAAGCGGGAGGCGATCCCGGTCAAGTGGAACTTCGGGGACGGTGTCACCGTCAAGGCCCCCGGCGACGGCAAGGAGAACCTGCCGGTGGGGCACTCCTACGCCAAGCCCGGCACCTACAAGGTCACGCTGACGACCAAGGTCCCTTACATCGCGACGTCGGACAAGAAGAAGGACGGCGGTACGCCGAATGCGCCGGCCTACAACGGCGTCAGCTACTTCACGGCGACGACGAGCACGACGGTCGTCGTGACGACGCCCTTCTGCGGGGCGCTCAAGGTCAGGGGCATCCCGGTGCGGTCCGTCGCGATCAGCGACGGGGCGGCGGGCTGCTTCAGCGTCCGTCCCACGACCGACAAGAACCCCCACCTCATCTACCAGCCGACCGACGGCTACGCGGCCGACCTGGGCGGCTTGCAGGTCTACCGCTCGATCTTCGGGTCCAGCGACGCTCCGGTCGTCGACCCGACCTTCGGCACCCTCACCGGCTACAAGGACATGGGCGGCTGGGTCCGGGTGGCCACGACGTCGCCGACGGAGCTCAAGCGGCTCCAGGTCTTCGAGGGCCCGGTGCTCGCCGTCCCGGACCTGGCTTACGACGCCCGGGTGGGACGCGAGGTCGCGGCGCTCCCGGCGCACGAGTTCGCGACCGGGCCCGGCAAGCAGCCGCCCTTCCTGACGCACCTGCGCGTCGTGACCGGCCAAGCGCTCCTCTCCCCCGCCGCCCCCACCGTCGGCGTCGCGACCCTCAAGCTGCCCGCCCCGCTGGGCGGGTACGCCGACGCGCTGCTCGACGGCTCCGAGCCGGCGTCCAGCACGTCCGGCCGGACCCGGCGCTCCGGGGAAGCCGGGAAGGACGGGCCCTACGACGTCAACGCCGACCTCGCCGGGGTCGACCTGGGCGGCCTCGGTCTCCAGTCCGGGACCCTGCGCCACCGCGCGGCGGGAGGCTGGGAGGCCGGCGTCGTGCTCGACCTGCCCGGACTCGGGACGGTCAACGCGCCGTACGAGCCCCTCGGTGGCGTCGGCAACACCTGCACCGACACGTTCGGGCCGTCGGGGCTCGACCTCGACGACAAGGGCGGGTTCAACTTCGGTGGCGCCCAGCTCGACCCCGCTCCCGGCATGGAGCCCGTCCTCGGACCGGTGAGCCTGGGCTGCGTCGCCCTCAAGGCGCAGACCGCGCAGGGCAGCGAGCCGTTCGCCATCACCGGGCTGGCGCAGGCCCACGTGCCCCCCAACGGTCCGATCACCGTCGACGGCTGCGCCGCCTTCAGCCTGGTCGGCACCGGGCAGACCAGCAACCTGTGCGGGCGGCCGCCGCTCGTCGCCCCCGGCGACCTGGCGCGGCTCGTCGCCACCGCCGAGGTGAGCCTGTACGACGGCGCGCTCAAGCTCGGCAGCGGTTACGCAGACCTCACGGCCGGCCCGGGTGGCGCCTCGGTCGTCGTCGGTGGATACATGAAGAAGAGCGTCGGCCCGTTCTCGGTCAAGGGCGACGTCGAGGGCGGCGCGTCGACCAACCCCTCCCAGTTCTACCTGGTCGGCGGGGTCGAGCTGTGCGCCTGGCTCTGCGCCGACGTCAAGGCCGGCGTGAGCACCGAGGGCTTCGGCGCCTGCGCGAGCCTGGGAGGCTTTTTCTACTACTGGGATGAGCGACACACCAAGTTCTTCGCCTTCTCCTGCAACCTGAAGTCCTACCTCGTCAACCGCCTGGCCATCGCCCGGCGCAACGGGCTGCCGGTCTTCCGCCCAGGCTCCGACGCGCCGCGCGCCGGCGCCACCCAGCTGGTCGTCCCGGTCCCGGCCGGGCAGTCCCAGGTCGCCCTCGCCGTGCACCGGGCCGACACCGGCACCGCGTCGCCCGACGTGACCCTCGTCAGCCCCAGCGGCAAGGTCTACGTCACTCCGGCCGAGGGCACCACGGTCGACGACAACCCCAACCCCGACGGGGTCCAGGTCCAACGGTTCGGCGGGGAGGAGGTCGGCGAGGGCATCACCACCTTCACCGTCCCGACGCCCGAGGCCGGCGACTGGACCGTGCGCAGCGGCGGCCAGACCGAGCTCACCGTCGAGCTCGCGACGCCCGTCCCCGAGCCCGTCGTGACCGGCAACGTCACGCTCACGGGCAACCAGGCGCGGCTCGGCTACGACGCCGCCCTCGCGCCCGGGGACACCGTGCGCGTCATCGAGTCCGGCCCCCAGGGCACCCGCTCGCTCGGTGCCCTGACGGCGGGCGGCAGCACCCTGACCATCCCGACCGGTCCGCGTGGCGCCCGCACGGTCACGGCCATCGTCGAGCGCGACGGCATCCCGCTCCGGACGTTCACCCTCGACGGCTACCAGGCCCCCGGGCTGCCCGCGCTCGCCAAGCCGGCCGGCGTCACCACGTCGGCCAGCTCGGGCGGGGTCGTCGTCAGGTGGGTGGCGGTGCCGGGCGCCACGTCCTACGACGTGACCGGCACGCTCACCGACGGGCGGGCCTTCCGGCGCACGGTCACCGGCACGTCGCTGGCCCTCCCCGGCTCCAGTCGCTTCACCGGGGGGCAGGTGCGGGTCGTGGCCAAGGCAGGGGTCGGCCGCGACAGCACCCCCGGTGTGAGGTCGCTCGCGCCGGTGACCCAGGTGCGTGTCCCGCTCTGACCCTTCCTGGGGAGGGTGCCTCCAGGCGACCCCGTCGCGCACACTGGAGGCCCCCCGCCCCCTCCCCCCCGGGACCTCCTGTGCGCGCCTCCACGCCCCTCGCCCTCCTGCTCACCCTCGTCCTCCTGGCGCCCGTGGCACCGGCCGTGCCACCAGCCGGCGCCGTGCCACCCGGGCCGCCGACAGCGACCGAGCGCGCCGGTCGGTCCGGGCTCCACGTCACGCCGTCGTCGTACGTCGGCGGGCAGGGTCTGCGCTGGACCGGCAGCCTGGGCGTCCCGGGACGCCGCCGGATCGTGCTGCAGCAGAACATGAACCGCCCCGGTGACACCTGGGACACGATCGCCGGGTTCTCGCGGCGCACGCGGGCCAACGGCACGTTCTCGTTCACCTATCCGGCGCCCAGCATGTTCGGCGTCAGCTTCCGCGTGAAGGGCGGACCGCGCGCGACGTCACGGGTGACCTTCGACGCCAAGACCCAGGACGTCGCGCTCTGGGTCTCGGGCACCGACCCCCGGCGCCCGCGGTCCCCGGGCCGCGCGCGCCCCGGACAGCCGTTCGGCGTCACGGTCGACACCAGCCCGTCGCCGGCCTACCCGAGCAACGCGAGCGGCACGCCCGTCTTCCCCGGCCGCCTGGTCACCCTGCAGCGCCGCGTCGACGGCGACACCTGGACCACCCTCGGGCGCGCCCCGGCGGCGGCCGACGGGTTCGCGTTCTTCCCCGGGCTCGTCGAGCCTGCCGGCACCGTCGTCTATCGCGCCCGCGAGGAGAGCTGGACCAGGGCGGGCAGCCGGATCGGCTGGTTCCCGTCGTTCCCGATCCGGATCGTGGTCGCCGACCAGCCGGCCGCGCCGGTGCCGCCGGCGGCCCGCGGGACGGTCACCACGGACACCACGGTCACGACGGCGCGCGCGATCGACACCGGCGTCGCCGCCAGCACGACCGCGTCGCGCCGCTGGCTCTGGGGCCCCGCGCTGTTCGACTTCGACTGGGAGCGCGGCGAGTCCCTGACCACCGCACCGCGCGGCACCAACCCGCGCGGCACCTGGCTCGACTACGCCGACGGCCTCGGCAAGGCCAGCAAGCACAACGGCGGCCTGTCGCTGGAGTCCGCGCGCGGCACCGGCTCGGGCGACGTCGGGACGACCCGGGCCACCCTGGTCGGCAACGCCCAGAAGTACGGCCGCTGGGAGCTGCGCCTGCGCTCACGGGCGTTCCGCAACGAGCCCGGCGCGGCCTACCGGATGAGCGCCGAGCTCGTGCCCGCCAACCCCGCCGACAGCGACTGCGGCGCCCACGACATCACGATCGCCCAGTTCACCGGACGCGGGACGACGATGTCGTTCGGCCTCGCCGCCGGCGACCGCCAGTGGCGCGCCACCCGACGTACGGGCGGCATCACCAACGCCGACCCGGCCTTCGCCGTCGAGGTCACGCCGCGGGCCGTGACCTGGTTCCTCAACGGCAAGCCGATCGGCTCCGTCCGCTCGGCCGCCGCGAGCAGCGACGTGCCGATGACGCTGCGGCTCTCCCTCGTGGGCTCCGGCTCCGCCGAGATGCGGCACGCGGGCCTCATCTCCGACTGGCAGCGCGCCTTCCCCCTCGGCCGCGGCCGCCAGGCCCCGACGGCCCCTCCCCTGCGCGCCTCCACCCGCCCCACCTGCTGACGATGTGCCCGGCACGCCCTACCTAGGGTGGAGGACATGCTGTCGCCCGAGGCCGTCCTGTCCCCCCGGGTCTCCGCCGCGATCGAGCGAGCCTTCGGCCCGGACTTCCAGGACGCCGACCCGGTGCTGCGCCCGAGCCAGTACGCCGACGTCCAGGTCAACGCGGCGCTGGCGCTGGCCCAGCGGCTCGGACTCAGGCCCCGCGAGGTCGCGGAGCGCATCGTCGTGCACCTCGAGGTCGACGACGTCTGCGACCGCGTCGAGGTCAGCGGTCCCGGGTTCCTCAACCTGACGATCGGTGACGGGTGGGTCTCGGCGCAGACGACGGCGATGGCCGCCGACCCGCGGCTCGGCGTACCGGTCGAGGACGCGCTGACCGTCCCGATCGACTACTCCGCGCCCAACGTCGCCAAGGAGATGCACGTCGGCCACCTGCGCACGACGGTCGTCGGCGACGCGCTGGCCCGGACCCTCGAGCACCTCGGGCACCGGGTGGTCCGCCAGAACCACATCGGCGACTGGGGCACGCCGTTCGGCATGCTCCTCGAGCACCTGCTCGAGGTCGGTGAGGAGTCCCCCGAGGCGCGGCTGGTCGAGACCGACCCCAACGCGTTCTACCAGGCGGCGCGCACGAGGTTCGACGCCGACGAGGCCTTCGCGACCCGCGCCCGGGCCCGCGTGGTGGCGCTCCAGGCGGGTGACCCGCACTCGTTGGAGGTCTGGCGCCGGCTCGTCGGGCTGTCGAAGCACTACTTCAACGCCATCTACGCCCGCCTCGGCATCAGCCTGGCCGACGACGACCTGGCCGGCGAGTCGACGTACGACGACGACCTGGCGGCCGTCTGCGACGAGCTGACCCAGGCCGGGATCGCCGTCGAGAGCGAGGGCGCGCTGTGCGTCTTCCTCGACGGCTACACCGGACGCGAGGGGCGGCCGCAGCCGCTGATCATCCGCAAGTCCGACGGCGGCTACGGCTACGCCACCAGCGACCTGGCCACCGTGCGGCACCGCGTCCGCACGCTCGGGGCCGACCGGATGCTCTACGTCATCGGCGCCCCCCAGGCCCTCCACCTCGAGATGGTGTGGGCCACAGCCCGCAAGGCCGGCTGGCTGCCCCCGGAGGTCGAGACCGTCCACGTCCGCATCGGCAACGTGCTCGGCGACGACCGCAAGATCCTGCGCACCCGCAGCGGCGCACCTCTGCGCCTGATGGCGCTGCTCGACGAGGCCGTCGCCGCCGCCCGCGCGGTCCTCGACGAGCACCGGCCCGAGCTGGACGAGGCGACCCGCACCGCCGTCGCGCCCCAGGTCGCGATGGCCGCCGTCAAGTACGCCGACCTCTCGGTCGCCCACGACAGCGAGTACGTCTTCGACCTCGCCCGGATGGTGGCGCCGACCGGCAACACCGGCCCCTACATCCAGTACGCCACCGCACGGATCCGGTCGATCTTCCGCAACGCCGGCGTGCACCCCGACGACGCCACGACCGCCGTCCCGGTCGACGTCGTCGAGCCGGCCGAGCGCGTCCTCGCCCTGGCCCTCCTCGAGCTCGGCCCGGTCGTCACCGCGGTCGGTCTGCACCTCGAGCCGCACCGGCTCTGCGGCTACCTCTTCGGGCTCGCGCAGGCGTTCTCGCAGTTCTACGAGCACTGCCCGGTGCTCAAGGCCGAGGACGAGCGGGTCCGCGCCTCGCGGCTGGCGCTCTGCGCGACGACGCTGCGGGTCCTGGTCACCGGCCTCGACCTGCTCGGCATCGAGGCCCCCGAGCGGATGTAGCCGCAGATCTCACCGAGAACACGCTGACCCGTCGTAGATCTACGACGGGTCAGCGTGGTGGAGGTGCTGCGACAGGAGATCCTGCGTCAGGCCGCGGCGGCCTCGGCGAGCAGCGGCACCACGTTGTCGATGGCGTACTCGATGCCCAGCGTGGTGGCGATCGAGAACGCGTTGGCGAGCACCGGGTCCTCGATCAGGACCGAGCGACCTTCCTCGACGACCGGCAACGCGTTGTAGAGCGGCTGGTCGGTGATCTCGGAGGCCTCGACGAAGATCGGGAAGCTCACGGCCACGTCGGCGTCGAGCAGCTCGAGCTCCTCGTTGGAGACCGGGATGAAGAAGTTGTCGGTCGCGGCCGCCTCGACCTCGGGCTTCTGCGTGAAGCCGAGGTTCTCGAGGAACTGCACGCGCGCGTCGCCGGACGTGTAGACGCCCCAGCCGTCGCTGGAGTAGGCCGAGACGGTCGAGGTCTTGCCGGCGTACTCGGGGTGCTCCTCGGCGGCGGTGCTGAACGCGTCGTCGACGCCGGCCAGCAGCTCCTTGCCCAGGTCCTCCTTGCCGAGGGCGGCGGCGATCATGGTCACCTGCTGCTCTGTGGTGGTCAGGTAGTTGTCGCCGCCGTCGGGCACGCTGATGACCGGGACGCCGATCTTCTCCAGCGCCTCGTGGCGGTCCTCGTCGCCGGAGCCGCGCACGTCGAGGATCAGGTCGGGCTCGAGCGCGCCGACGGCCTGGGTGTCGAGCTCGAGGGTGCCGAAGAAGGTCGGCGACTGGTCGTAGAGGTCCTGGGCCCACGGGCCGACACCGTCGACGTCCTCGCCGAACGCGAGCCAGTCCGACGCGCCGATGGGCTGCACGCCGAGCGCGAGCGCGGTCTCGGCGTCACCCCAGCCGAGGGCGACGACCTTGGTCGGCTCCCCCGTGACCTCGACGTCGCCGAACTTGGTGGCGATGGTGCGGGTCTCGGGCGCCTCGGCGCTGCTCCCGCCGTCGCCGGCGGGCTCGTCGTCGCGCGAGTCGGTGCAGGCGGTGAGGGTGACGGCGACGACACCGGCCGCGGCGGCGGCGAGGGTGCGCCGGAGGGCGGGGAACGACATGGGGAACCTCTCGGAAGAACGGGTGAGTGCACCCTCTCCTGCGAGCGGGTTTAGGTTACCCTAACCTTAACCCATGGAGACCGACGAGCGCCCCACGGCACCGGCCGCCGGTGGCGCGACCGACGCGGCCGGTGGTGCGGTCGGCGCCGACGTACCGGTCCGGGCGCTGTCCACCAAGCTGGTCGGTCTCGGCATCGCCCTCCTGGTGCTGCTGGCCGGTTGCGCCCTCAGCCTCACGGTCGGGTCGACGTCGATCTCGCTCGACGTCGTCTGGCGGGCCCTCCTGCACGGCTCGGAGGACTCCTTCCAGCAGGCCGTCGTCATCGACGACCGGCTCCCCCGCACGGTCGCCGCGCTCGTGGCGGGCCTCGGCCTCGGCGTCGCCGGCGCGCTGATCCAGGCCGTGACCCGCAACCCGCTCGCCGACCCCGGGATCCTCGGCGTCACCGCCGGGTCGGCGTTCGCCGTGGCGCTCGGCATCGCGCTCGCCGGAGCGGTCGCGCCGTCGACCTACCTGTGGCTCGCCTTCCTCGGAGCGCTCGTCGCGACCGTGCTCGTCTACACGATCGGCGCGGTCCACCGTGGGTCCGTGAGCATCGCCCGGCTCACCCTGGCCGGGGTGGCCCTAGCGGCCCTGCTCAACGGCATCACCTCCGGCCTGGTGCTGACCAACCCCCGCTCCTTTGACGCGCTGCGCGCCTGGCAGGCCGGCTCGCTCAAGACCCGCGGGTGGGAGGTCATCGTGCCGGCCGCGCCGTGGGTCGTCGCCGGCGTGGTCGTCGCCCTGCTGCTCGGCCGCGCGCTCAACGCCGTGGCCCTGGGCGACGACCTCGCCTCGAGCCTGGGCGCCAACGTGTTCCGCACCCGCGTCGTCGCCGTCCTCGCCATCACGCTGCTGGCGGGCGGCGCGACCGCCATCGCCGGACCGATCACCTTCATCGGCCTGATGGTCCCCCATGTGGCCCGCCGGATCTCGGGGCCCGACCAACGCTGGATCATCGGGTTCAGCGTCGTCCTCGCCCCGGTTCTGCTGCTGGTCGCCGACATCGTCGGCCGGCTCCTGCTGCCGGTCGGCGAGATCCCCGCCGGCATCGTCACCGCCGTGCTGGGCGCCCCGGTGCTGGTCGTGCTCGCCCGTCGCTACCGGGTGGCCGCGCTGTGAGCGCCTCGCTCGACCTCCCCGAGGCCCCGGCCTCGGCCGAGCGTGCCCGCAAAGGCGCCGTACGCCGGACCCGCACCCGGGCCGGCGTCGTGTCGCTGGTGCTCCTCGCGGCCTGCGCGGTCCTGGCCGTCGTCGCCCTCGGCACCGGGAGCCTGAAGATGTCGCCCGCCGAGGTGATCGGCTACGTCCGCGACATCGGCGGCGGCTACCCGCGCTACGTGATCCTGCACGAGCGACTCCCCCGCATCCTGACGGCGCTCGTGTTCGGCGCTGCCCTCGGCATCTCCGGAGCCGTCTTCCAGAGCCTGACCCGCAACCCGCTCGGCTCCCCCGACGTCATCGGCTTCTCCACCGGCGCCTACACAGGAGCGCTCGTGGTCATCACGGTCCTCGGCACCGGCACGAGCAGCAGCGCGATCTCGGTCGGGGCGCTGGTGGGCGGCATCGGCACGGCCCTGGTGGTCTACGCCCTGGCCTGGCGCGGAGGCGTCGCCGGGTTCCGGCTCGTCATCGTCGGCATCGCCGTCACCGCGATGCTCGCCTCGGTCAACAGCTATCTGCTGCTGCGCGCCAAGCTCGAGGTCGCCGTGGCCGCGGCGACCTGGGGCGCCGGCTCGTTCAGCCTCCTCACGTGGAGCGACGTGCTGCCCGCCCTGGTGCTGGTCGGCGTGCTCCTGCCGGTCGTCGCCGTGCTGAGCGGCCCGCTGCGCCAGCTCGAGCTGGGCGACGACGCGGCCCGTGCCCACGGCGTGCCCGTGGAGCCGATCCGGCTCTCGCTCATCGTCACCGCGGTCGCGCTCACCGCGGCCGTGACCGCCGTCGCCGGACCCATCGCGTTCGTCGCGCTGTCCGCCCCCCAGATCGCGCACCGGCTCTGCCGCTCGGCGGGTCTGCCCCTCGTCGCCTCGGCGCTGACCGGGGCCTTCCTCATGCTGCTCGCGGACTTCGCGGCCCAGCACTGGTTCCCCCAGCAGCTCCCGGCCGGCGTCGTCACCGTCGTCGTCGGCGGCGTCTACCTGCTCTGGCTCCTCGCCTCCGAAGCCCGGAAGAAGGCCTCATGACCACCACCGCGGACTCCCGGCTCGCCACCGAGAACGTCACCCTCGCCTACGACCGCCGGGTGATCTCCACCGACCTCAGCGTCCAGATCCCCGACGGGTCGTTCACGGTCATCATCGGACCCAACGGCTGCGGCAAGTCGACCCTGCTGCGCTCCCTCGCCCGGCTGCTCAAGCCCAAGGAGGGCCGGATCGTGCTCGACGGCAGGGCCGTCACGGAGTACGGCGCCAAGGAGGCGGCCCGCCTCGTCGGGCTCCTCCCCCAGACGTCGATGGCCCCCGACGGCATCACGGTCGCCGACCTCGTCGGCCGCGGCCGCTACCCCCACCAGGGCCTGATCCGGCAGTGGTCGCCGTCCGACAAGACCGCCGTCGACGAGGCGATGGCGGCCACCGGCGTCGCCGACCTCGCCTCCCGGCCCGTCGACGAGCTGTCCGGCGGCCAGCGCCAGCGGGTCTGGGTGGCGATGGCGCTGGCGCAGGAGACGCCGCTCCTGCTCCTCGACGAGCCGACGACCTACCTCGACATCGCCCACCAGATCGACCTGCTCGACCTGTTCGCCGGCCTCAACCGCGGCGGCAGCACCCTCGTCGCCGTGCTCCACGACCTCAACCAGGCGACGCGCTACGCCACCCACCTGATCGTCATGAAGGACGGCGCCATCGCCGCCGAGGGGCCGCCCGGCGACGTCTTCACCGCCGAGCTGGTCCACGACGTCTTCGGCCTGCCGTGCGTCGTGATCGACGATCCAGTCTCCGGCACCCCGCTCGTGGTCCCCACGAGCCGCGGCAACGTGCGCTGACGCTCAGCCGTGGACGTAGGCCGCCAGGTGCTCGCCGGTCAGCGTCGTGCTCCCGGTGGCGACGAGGTCGGCCGGCGTGCCCTCGAACACCACGGTGCCGCCGTCGTGCCCGGCGCCCGGGCCGAGGTCGATGATCCAGTCGGCGTGGGCCATCACGGCCTGGTGGTGCTCGATGACGATGACCGACTTGCCCGACTCGACGAGGCGGTCGAGGAGTCCGAGCAGGTTGTCGACGTCGGCCAGGTGGAGCCCGGTGGTCGGCTCGTCGAGGACGTAGACGCCGCCCTTCTCCCCCAGGTGCGTGGCCAGCTTGATGCGCTGACGCTCGCCGCCGGACAGGGTCGTCAGTGGCTGGCCCAGCGTGAGGTAGCCGAGGCCGACGTCGACGAGGCGGTCGAGGACCTTGTGGGCGGCGGGCAGGGCGCCGCCCCCCTCGCCGAAGAAGCGCTCGGCCTCGGCCACCGACAGCCCGAGGACCTCGCTGATGTCGAGGCCGCCGAACGTGTAGTCGAGCACCGACGCCTCGAAGCGCTTGCCCTCGCACACCTCGCACGGGGTGGCCACGCCGGCCATGATGCCGAGGTCGCTGTAGATCACGCCGGCGCCCTTGCAGTGGGGGCAGGCGCCCTCGGAGTTGGCGCTGAACAGGGCCGGCTTGACGCCGTTGGCCTTGGCGAAGGCCTTGCGGATCGGGTCGAGCAGTCCGGTGTAGGTCGCCGGGTTGCTGCGCCTCGACCCGCGGATGGCGGCCTGGTCGACCGCCACCACGCCGTCGCGGGCCGCGACCGAGCCGTGGATCAGCGAGCTCTTGCCGGAGCCGGCCACGCCGGTCACGACGACGAGGACGCCGAGCGGCACGTCGACGTCGACGTCACGGAGGTTGTGGGTCGCGGCGCCACGGATCTCGAGCACCCCCATCGGCGTGCGCACCGAGTCCTTGAGCCGGGCCCGGTCGTCGAGGTGCCGGCCGGTCACCGTGTCGCTGGCCCGCAGCTCGTCGACCGTGCCCTCGAAGCAGACGGTGCCTCCCGCCGTACCGGCGCCGGGTCCGAGGTCGACGACGTGGTCGGCGATCGCGATCGCCTCCGGCTTGTGCTCCACGACGAGCACCGTGTTGCCCTTGTCGCGCAGCTGGAGGAGCAGCTCGTTCATCCGCTGGATGTCGTGGGGGTGCAGGCCGATCGTCGGCTCGTCGAAGACGTAGGTCACGTCGGTGAGGGCCGAGCCGAGGTGCCGGATCATCTTGGTGCGCTGGGCCTCGCCGCCCGAGAGCGTGCCCGACGGCCGGTCGAGCGACAGGTAGCCCAGACCGATGGTGACGAACGAGTCGAGCGTCTCCACGAGCGCCTCGAGCAACGGGGCCATCGACGCGTCCTCGACGTCGCGCACCCACCCGGCCAGGTCGCTGATCTGCATCGCGCAGAGCTCGGCGATGTTGCTGCCCTTGACCTTCGACGACCGCGCGAGCTCGCTGAGCCGGCTGCCCCCGCACTCGGGGCACGTCGTGAAGGTGACCGCCCGCTCCACGAACGCCCGGATGTGGGGCTGCATGGAGTCGACGTCCTTGGCCAGGAACGTCTTCTTGATCTGGGGCAGGAGACCGAGGTAGGTCAGGTTGATGCCCTCGACCTTGATCTTGGTGGCGTCCTTGTGGAGCAGGTCCGCGAGCTCCTTCTTGGTATACCTGCCGATCGGCTTGTCGGGGTCGAACCAGCCGCAGCCCCGGTAGATCCGCCCGTACCAGCCGTCCATCGTGTAGCCCGGGATCGTCAGGGCGCCCTCGTTGAGCGACTTGGTCTCGTCGTAGAGCGCGGTGAGGTCGAAGTCCTGCACGCTCCCCCGGCCCTCGCACCGCGGGCACATGCCACCGGTGACGCTGAACTCGCGCCGCTCCTTGGTCGTCTGGCCCGCCTTCTGGAAGGTCACCGCACCGGCGCCGGAGATCGAGGCGACGTTGAACGAGAAGGCCTGGGGCCCGCCGACGTGGGGGGTGCCGAGCCGGCTGAAGAGGATGCGCAGCATCGCGTAGACGTCGGTGGCGGTGCCGACCGTCGAGCGCGGGTCGGAGCCCATCCGCTCCTGGTCGACGATGATCGCCGTCGTCAGCCCCTCCAGCACGTCGACCTCGGGGCGAGCCAGGCTCGGCATGAAGCCCTGCACGAACGCGGGGTAGGTCTCGTTGATCAGCCGCTGCGACTCGGCCGCGACCGTGCCGAACACCAGCGAGCTCTTGCCGGAGCCCGAGACGCCGGTGAAGACCGTCAGGCGCCGCTTGGGCAGGTCGACGCTGACGTCCTTGAGGTTGTTGACGCGCGCACCGACGACCCGGATGAGGTCGTGGCTGTCGGCCGCGGGGGCTTTGGGCTCCGTCGGCTTCGTCGGCTTCGTCGGCTTCGTCGGCATCGTGTCGTCTAGGCCTGGTTCACGGCGACGGCCGCGCGGACCAGCGCCGCGAACGCCCGCTCGTCGAGCACGTCGCCCTCGTGCAGGTCGATGGCGCGGCGGGCGTTGCCGTCGAGCCCGGAGGTGAAGAGTCCGTCGGGGTCGTCGACCTTGGCCCCCTTGAAGAAGGTGAGCTTGACGTAGCTCTTGTAGGACTCGCCGGTGCAGATGATGCCGTCACGCTCCCACACGGGGACCCCGCGCCACTTCCACGTCTCGACGACGTCGGGGACGGCGTCCTTGATCTGGGCGCGCACCCGCGCCAGGGTCTCGCCCCGCCAGTCGCCGAGCGCGGCGATGCGCTCGTCGATCAGCTCGCTCGGGGTGGTGGTCGTCGCGTCGTCGGACTTGCTCATGGGTCTCTCCTCACGGTCGGTGCGGCACCAGTACTACCAGGTGACGAACGGGCCGACGACGGTGTGACAGGTCGGCTCACGCCATGACGAAACGGTCGCGCCCGGCCCGCTTGGCGTCGTACATCGCGGTGTCGGCGTCGACCATCAGGTCGTGGGCGCTGGTGGCGACGTCGGTGATGACCCGGACGCCGGCGCTCGCCGTGACGGCGCCGGTCACCTCGGGCACCCCGGCCGTGTGGCGTCTCACGACGTCGACCACGCGCTGGGCGACCCGGGAGGCGACCACGTCGTCGGCGTCGCGCAGCAGCACCGCGAACTCGTCGCCGCCCAGCCGCGCCACCACGTCGGTCTCGCGCAGGGCGGTCATCAGCAGCTCGGAGACCGACACGATCAGTCGGTCGCCGACGTGGTGGCCCAGCGCGTCGTTGACCCGCTGGAAGTGGTCGATGTCGAGCACCACCACGGCGCCGCACGGACCGTCGGCCGTGACGTCGGCGCAGGCCAGGAGGTGCTCGGCGAGGACCTCGTCGAAGCTCCGCCGGTTCACCAGACCGGTCAGCGGGTCGTGGTGGGAGAGGGGGCGACCCTCGCCGACCGAGCGGGCCGGGTCGGCCTCGTGCTGGTGGACCGGCCGGACGTCGCGGGCGACGACCAGGACCGCCGGGGACCCCTCCCACGTGTACGGCACGACGGTGTGGTGCTGCGGGGTCCCGTCGCCGTCGGGCCGGGTCTCGACCGACCCGGGAAGGCCGTCGAGGGCGGCCCGGTAGAGCGGTTCGAGGAGGCGTACGTCGGCGGGCGGCGAGCACTCGGCCAGGGTCCGACCGACCCACGGCTCGACCTCCCGGTGCCGGTCCCCCGTCCCGGAGACCCGCCGGTGCCGCAGGTCTGCGTCGAGCACGAGCACCACCGTGTCGGGCAGCTCCTCGCCGAGCCGCTCCCACTGGCGCTGCAGGGCGGCCCGCTCGGTGGTGAGCGCCGTCAGCCGGCGGCCACGCTGGCGCAGACGGGCGACGGCCATGGCGGCGACCACCACGGACGCGATCGTCACGAGCGTCAGCACCACTCGACCATGGCCCCCTCCACGAACCGCCGTCCCTCGCGACGGGCGGGACCAAACTAGCGGCGGTCGGACGTGACCGCGACGCGGCCCCGGCCATCCGTGGGGCCCGTCACTGCGGGGACTGCTCCTCGCCCGCCGCTCCCAGCAGGCGACGCCCCAGGCGCCGGCACTCCTCGGCCAGCTCGGCGGGCTGCTCGACCTCGAACGTCGCGTCGACCCGCAGCAGCTGCCAGGCGTACCAGCCCGGGTCGTCGGTGCTGCCGACGATCCGGGTGCGGCGGTCGTCGAGCGACTCGAGGCGGCCGAGGCTGCGCGGCAGGCAGGCGGCGACGTCGTCGAGCGCGGCGTCGACGACCACGACGACGGCCCTCCCCCAGCCCTCGGACATGTGGTCGTCGACGGTGGCGACGACGTCGAGGTCGGCGGGCGGGACGAACCGCTCGTCGAGCCGGACGCAGGCCTCGACCCGGTCGAGACGCAGCACCCGCTTGGCGTCGGCGGAGTGCGACCAGCACAGGAGGTACCAGCGGTCGTGGCGCAGGTGGACACCCCACGGGTCGACGAGCATCTCGCGCGCCTCGCGGTCGGGGTGGGTGCGATAGGTCAGCCGGAGCCGTGAGCCGTCCTGCGCGGCGCGCGCCAGGTCGCTGGCCAGGCGCGGGTCGGGACCGTCGAGCACGGGCTGTGCCGCCCCGATGCCACGCAGCGCCTCGGCCGGCCCGGCGACGGCAGCCGGCAGCACCCGGACGATCTTGTCGAGCGCGGCGTCGACCGCGCCGTCGCCGCCCACGGCTCCGCGGCCGCGGACGGCCGCCATGACGAGGGCGAGCGCCTCGTCGGTGGAGAACATCAGTGGCGGGACCCGGAACCCGCGGCCGACCCGGTAGCCGCCGTGCTTGCCGGGCGTCGACTCGACCGGGATACCGGCCTGGCGCAGGATCCCGACGTAGCGGCGGGCGGCCCGCGAGGTCACGCCGAGCCGCTCCCCGAGCCGCTCCCCCGACACCCCGGGGCGGTCCTGGATCAGCTCGAGCGCGACCAGCGCGCGGGCCGTCGGCGAGGCGTCGTCGGCGCGGAACTCGGTCATCCGCGCAGCCTAGGACGCCCCACCGACGTGGGCCCTCGGGCCTGAGTCCTAGGAGTCGGTGCCGCGGCCCGTCGCGTCCTGCAGCCGGTCGATGTGCTCGCTCGCCTGGGCCTTGGTGAGGTCGGCGGAGATCGTCTCTCCCGCCTGGCGGGCCAGGGTGTCGAGATAGCTGCGCTGGGCGCCGGTCATGGGCTCGTCACCGGTCACCCAGTCGTCGGGGTCCTTCTCGGTCGTGTTGGACGCCTCGCCACCGAGGACGTCACCGGTGGGCGCCTCGTTGTCGGGATCGGTCTGCGGGTCGGTCGAATGGCTGTTCGATTCGCTCATGTCCCGAACGTACGTCGTCGTGGGCCGTCCGCAGCCCACCCTGACGGAGGGAGGGGCCCTCCTGGCCACAATCCCTAGTCCGTTGTGACCAGATCGGCGCGTGCGTATCAGCCGAGGCGCCGACGAGTCCTAACGTCGAGGGGTCGGACGACCGATGAACAGTTCAGCAGCTCGGGCCGCACCGTCAGCACCGACCGACGAGCACCGACGAGCGAGAGAGAAGGAGGTGGACCCGATGTGGGACTCCCACCAGGACCAGGCTTCCGGCCACCTGACCCACGACCTGCCGTGCCTGCGTTGCGGCCACGCCGTGCACACCTACCTGGCGTGCAGCGACACCTGCGGCTGCGCGCCGTGCGTCATGCCCGGCGCCAGCGAGCGCGTGCTCGTCGCCTGATCGACCCCGTCGGCCCGTGTGGCCGACCCCTCGGCGTCAGGGCTGGAGCAGCACCTTGATCGCGGTGCGCTCGTCCATCGCGCGGTAGCCCTCGGCCACCTGGTCGAGCGGCAGCGTCAGGTCGAAGACCAGGCCCGGGTCGATCGCCCGGCTGAGCACCAGGTCGAGGAGCTCGGGCAGGTAGCGCCGCACCGGCGCCATGCCGCCCGCCAGCCCGACGTTCTTCCCGAACATCACCCGCAGCGGCGCCTCGGCGGCGTGGGGCACGCCGACGAACCCGACGGTCCCGCCGGGCCGCGCCACGCGGAACGCCTGCTCGAAGGCCGGGCCGTTGCCGACGCACTCGAGCACGGCGTCGCCGCCGACACCGCCCAGGATGTCCTTGACGGCGGCCACGCCCTCCTTGCCCCGCTCGGCTACGACGTGCGTCGCGCCGAACGTGCGCGCGAGCGCCTGGCGGGGCTCGTGGCGCGACATCGCGATGACGGTCTCGGCGCCCATGTGGGCAGCGGCGAGGACGCCGCAGAGCCCGACGGCGCCGTCACCGACGACGACCGCCGTACCGCCCTTGCGGACGCCGGCCGCGACGGCGGCGTGCCAGCCGGTCGCCATGACGTCCGAGAGGGCGAGCAGCGAGGGGACCAGGTCGGCGTCGGGGACCCCGTCAGTCTTGACGAGCGAGCCGTCGGCCTGCGTGACGAGGGCGTACTCACCCTGCCCGCTCGTCGTCATCCCGAGGTTGTCGCAGGCGGAGTGGGCGCCGTTGAGGCAGGCCGGGCACGTGTTGTCGCAGTGGTCGAACGGCACGACGACGAAGTCGCCGGGCTTGAAGTCGCGGACGGCGGAGCCGACCTCCTCGACCACGCCGAGGCACTCGTGCCCGATGGTGTGGGCCTTCGTCGTCTCGTCGTCGCCGCGGTAGGGCCACAGGTCGGACCCGCAGATGCAGGACGCGTGCACCTTGACGATCGCGTCGGTGGGCGCCGTGATCGTGGGGTCGGGGACCTCCTCGAAACGGATGTCGCGGGGTCCGTGGATCACCGTGGCCTTCATGCGCTCGATCCAACCAGGACGAGACGCCCGGACCCGAACCGCCGGGACGGAGACGCTCGCCACGCCCGCGCGCGCTTGCACCGATATCTCACATGTGAGTTACGGTGAGGGACATGGCTGTGGACTACAAGGGACGCATCGGCAACCTCATCCGCGACGCACGCAAGCACCGGGGTCTCACGCAGGCCCAGCTCGCCGATCTGCTCAGCACGAGCCAGAGCGCGATCAACCGGATCGAGAAGGGTCACCAGAACCTCTCCCTCGAGATGCTGGCCCGCATCGGCGAGGCCCTCGACTCCGAGATCGTCGCGCTCGGCGCCGGCCCGACCCACCTGCGGGTGCAGGGCCCCACGACCCTGTCGGGCTCGATCGACGTCAAGACCTCCAAGAACGCCGGCGTCGCGCTGCTCTGCGCCTCGCTGCTCAACCGGGGTCGTACGACGCTGCGCAAGGTCGCGCGCATCGAGGAGGTCAACCGGCTGCTCGAGGTGCTCAACAGCCTCGGTGTGCAGACCCGCTGGATCGGCAACGACGGCGACCTCGAGATCGTCCCCCCCAAGGAGTTCGACCTCAGCCAGATCAACGAGGAGGCCGCGCGGCGTACCCGCTCGGTGATCATGTTCCTCGGCCCGCTCCTACACCGCGCCGACGCCTTCGAGCTCCCCTACGCCGGCGGCTGCAACCTCGGCACCCGCACCGTCGAGCCCCACATGACCGCGCTGCGGCCCTTCGGCCTCGAGGTCAAGGCGACCGACGGGATGTACCACGCCCACGTCAACAAGGCCGTCGAGCCGACGCGCCCGATCGTGCTGACCGAGCGCGGCGACACCGTCACCGAGAACGCCCTCATGGCCGCCGCCCTCCACCCCGGCGAGACGATCATCCGCAACGCCTCGAGCAACTACATGGTCCAGGACCTCTGCTTCTACCTGCAGAAGCTCGGCGTGCAGATCGAGGGAGTCGGCACCACCACCCTGCGCATCACCGGTCTCGAGACCATCGACGTCGACGTCGACTACGCCCCCAGCGAGGACCCGATCGAGGCGATGTCGCTGCTCGCCGCCGCGATCGTCACCAAGTCGTCGATCACCATCAAGCGGGTGCCGATCGAGTTCCTCGAGATCGAGCTCGCGGTGCTCGAGGAGATGAACTTCCACTACGACCGCTCCGAGGAGTACGTCGCCCGCAACGGCCACACCCGCCTCGTCGACCTCCACACCAAGCCGTCGCAGCTGATCGCCCCGCTCGACAAGATCCACCCGATGCCGTTCCCCGGCCTCAACATCGACAACCTGCCGTTCTTCGCCGTCATCGCCGCCGTCGCCGAGGGCCAGACCTTCCTGCACGACTGGGTCTACGAGAACCGCGCCATCTACCTCACCGAGCTCACCAAGCTCGGCGGCCAGGTCAAGCTCCTCGACCCGCACCGCGTGATGATCGAGGGCCCCACGTCGTTCTCCGGCGCCGAGCTCGTCTGTCCCCCGGCCCTGCGCCCGGCGGTCGTCATCCTCCTCGCCATGCTCGCCTCCAAGGGCACCTCGGTGCTGCGCTCGACCTACGTCATCCACCGCGGCTACGAGGACCTCGCCGAGCGCCTCAACACCCTCGGCGCCAACATCGAGACGTTCCGCGACATCTGACCGACGGCGGTCGGGGCCGGCCGCCAGCTGACGTCAGCCGTACGACGCCACGAGCTCGGAACCTATCCGCGCGAGCTCCGCGCGCACCGACGCCGGCCTGACGACCTCGAGCCGACCGCCCCAGCCCGCGAGCGTGCGGGCCAGGTCGAGCGCGGTCGGCGCGGCGACCTCGACCCTCGCCCGCCCGTCGGGCTCGGACCCCACGACCGAGCAGTGCCGGCCGAAGTGGTCGCGCAAGACGAACACGAACCGCTCGTCGACGAGCACCGTCGCCGACGTGCGCGACCGCCTCTCCTCCATCGCGCCGACGGTCTCGCGCCACGCCTCGTCGAGCACCAGGTCGCTCGGCCGCTCGAAGGTCTCGGCGGTGACCTCGGCGTCGACGACCCGGTCGACCCGGAAGGTCCGCCGGCCGCGGTCGGTGCCGGCGACGACGTACCAGGTCTCGTCCTTGTCGACGACGCCCCACGGCTCGACGAGCCGCTCGCTGGTGCGACCGCGCGCGTCGGCGTAGGTCAGCCGTACGCGCCGCCGACGCACGACCGCGGCCTGCAGGGTGTCGACGAGCACCGGGCGCTCGCGCTCGACCCCGCCCCAGCCGGCGCGGTCGACGAGCGTCGTGCCGGCCGCCGCCTCGGCCTCGTCGCGGAACGTCGCCGGCAGGGCGCGGAGCAGCTTGCGGAGCGCGGCCCGGGTCTCGGGGCTGCCGCCCGCCGACGGGCCGAGCAGGAGGAACAGCGCCTGCGCCTCCGCGGCCGACAGCCCGCTGAGGTCGGTGCGCGCTCCCCCGACGAGCTGCCACCCGCCGCCGCGGCCGGGCTGCGGATAGACCGGCACCCCGGAGCTCGACAGGGCCTCGAGGTCGCGGCGGGCGGTCGGGACCGACACCTCGAGCTCTACGGCGAGGTCGGCAGCGGTCACCCGACCGCGCTGCTGGAGCAGGAGGACGGTGGCCACGAGGCGGTCGGCGCGCATGTCCTCACCTTCCGAACAACGTGATCACGAGGTGATCACTTTAGGCGGCATCGTGGCTCCTGTCAGCACCACCACCCACCCGACGAGGAGCACCGACATGCTGCGAGGACTCAGCACCATCACCTACTCCGCGGACGACGTGACCGCAGCCCGCGACTGGTACGCCGACCTGCTCGGCGTCCCGGCCTACTTCGACAAGCAGGTCGCCGGGCGGACGGCATACGTCGAGTTCCGCATCGGCGACCACCAGGCCGAGCTCGGCATCCTCGACGCCCGCTTCGTCCCCGGCGGGCGGCCCGCCACGCCCGGCACCGTCGGCGTCGTCACCTACTGGGCCGTCGACGACGTCCACGCCGCACACCAACGGCTCCTCGACCTCGGCTGCACCGAGCACGCTCCCCCGACCGAGCAGGGCCCGGGCTTCGTCACCGCCTCGGTCGTCGACCCGTTCGGCAACGTGCTCGGCGTGATGTTCAACGAGCACTACCTCGCGATGCTCGACCAGTGAGGCCCGAGTCCGGGTGCTCACGCCGCTCGGCCCGCAGGAGCGACATACTGCCCCGGTGACCCCGCCCCGCACCGGACGCGCCTACCTCGACGAGGTGCTGGAGCAACCCGGCGCCGTTCTCGCGCTGGCCCACCGCGGCGGCGCCTACCACCCCGACATCGAGGGGCTCGAGAACACCCTCCAGGCGTTCCGGCACGCCGCAGACCTCGGCTACCGCTACCTCGAGACCGACGTCCACGCGACCGCCGACGGCGTCCTGATGGCCTTCCACGACGACGTCCTCGACCGGGTCAGCGACCAGCAGGGCGCGATCGCCGGACTGACCCACGCCGACGTGCGCCGGGCCCGCGTCGGCGGGCGCGAGGAGATCCCGACCTTCGCCGCGCTCGTCGACGAGGTGCCGGGCGCGCGGTTCAACGTCGACCTCAAGTCCGACGGCGCCGTACGTCCCCTCGCCGACTTCATCGCGGCCCGCGACCTGTGGGACGACCTGCTCGTCGGGTCGTTCTCGCTCGCCCGGCTGCGCGAGTTCCGGCGACTCACCGGGGGCCGCGTCGCCACGTCGGCGGCGCCGGTCGAGGTCGCGGCGTTCCTGACCGGGGTGCGCCGCCGCGCCGACTTCGACGCCCTCCAGGTGCCGCACCGGCGCGGGCGGCTCGTGGTCACCACGGCGCGGCTCGTGCGCCGGGCGCACGCGGCAGGCAAGCATGTGCACGTCTGGACGATCGACACGGCCGAGGAGATCGGGGAGCTCCTCGACCGTGGGGTGGACGGCCTGTTCACCGATCGCACCGACGTGCTGAAGGACGTGCTCGCCGAGCGCGGACAGTGGCTGGAGCACCGATGAAGGCTGCCAACGACGACGGCCCTGGGGAGGGACTCATGACGGGAATCGCGGATCTGGCGCCGCTCGAACGCGCCCAGGAGCAGAAGGCCTGGTACTGGTACGACTGGGCCAACAGCGCCTACTTCACGACGATCCTCAGCGTCATGTTCGCGCCGTACATGATCGAGGTGGCCGGCAACGCGGCCGGCTGTCCCGACAACCTCGACGACGCCGCGTCGTGCGGCAACACCGTCGGACTGCTCGGCCTCGACCTCGCCGCGGGGTCGCTGCCCTTCTACCTGACGAGCTTCGCGACGATCCTCAGCGCGTTCGTGCTTCCGGTGGTCGGTGCCTTCGTCGACCGGTCGTCGCACAAGAAGCGTCACATGGCGTCCTTCGCGTGGGCCGGCGCCGCGTTCGCGTCGCTGCTGTTCTTCATGAAGGACGACGACTGGCAGATCGGCGCCGTCGCGGTGGTGTTCAGCAGCGTCCTGGCCGGCTGCTCGCTGGTCAGCTATTCCGCGATCCTGGTCGACATCTCGACCGAGGCCGAGCGCGACCACGTCTCCTCGCGTGGCTGGGCGTTCGGCTACCTCGGCGGCGGCGTGCTGCTCGCGATCAACCTCGGCATGTTCCTCGGCCACGACGCGATCGGGCTCAGCAGCTCGTTCGCCGTCCGGCTGTCGCTGCTGTCGGCGGCCGTGTGGTGGGCGGCGTTCACCGTCATCCCGTTCCTGCGCCTGCGCGACCGCCCGCCGGCCGACCCGGTCGCGGTGAGTGGCAGCGTGATCGACCGGAGCTTCGGCCAGCTCTGGCGCACCCTCAAGGAGCTCCGCGGCTACCCGATGACGCTGACCTTCCTGGCGGCCTACCTGTTCTTCAACGACGGCATCCAGACCGTCATCTACGCCGCGTCCACCTACGGCTCCAAGACCCTCGGCTTCGGCGACAGCGTGCTGATCGGCACCATCCTGCTCATCCAGTTCGTCGCCTTCGGCGGGGCGCTGCTGTTCGGCAAGATCGCGGCCAGGGTCGGCAGCTACAAGCCGATCCTCTACGGAGTCTTCGTGTGGATCGTCATCGTCGTCCTGGCATTTTTCCTGCCCGAGGACAACGTGCCGCTCTTCATGCTCGTCGCCGTGGCGATCGGTCTGGTCCTGGGTGGCACCCAGGCGCTCTCGCGCTCGTTCTTCAGCCTGCTCATCCCCCGCGGTCGGGAGGGCGAGTACTTCGCCCTCTACAACGCCTGCGAGCGCGGGACGTCGTGGCTCGGCACGTTCGTGTTCGCCCTCGTCTTCCAGCTCACCGACTCCTACCGCCCGGCCCTGCTGGCCCTCATCGCGTTCTTCGCGATCGGCGGGTTCTTCCTGCTGCGCCTCGACCCGGAGCGCGGCATTCGCGAGGCCGGCAACACCGTCCCGGAGCCGCTCCGCACCTCGGTCTCACCCTGACGGGTGGGGTGCTGACCTGCTGCTCAGCCCGATGTGACCCGATTTGCCGGTCGTTCTCGTGATTCACCTGAGAAATTGAGTTCGTGGGTCTGAACGAGCGTGGAATCTTGGCCTGCTGGGTAACGTTGAACGAACACGGTCGGGCGTCCCGCTCGATCGCGACGTCCACGCACACAGGTTTGGAGGTGCCTCATGGCAGAGCGCACACTGCGTGGCGCACGGCTCGGGGGTCAGAGCTTCGAGGACGAGCGCGGCATCGAGTTCGCAGCTCGTCAGCAGGTCGGCTACCGCTGTCAGCAGGGTCACGACTTCGAGATCACGATGTCGGTCGAGGCCGAGGTCCCGGCGGTGTGGGAATGCCCGCGCTGCGGTGCCGAGGGCCTCAGCACGTCCGGTATCGAGCGGATCGAGAAGGCCGAGAAGCCCGTCCGCACCCACTGGGACATGCTCCTCGAACGCCGCTCCGAGAAGGAGCTCGAGGACATCCTCAAGGAACGTCTCGACCTGCTCCGCGGCGGCGAGATCGGTCCCGCCCACCTCCACCGCGCCACCAAGAAGAAGACCCGCGCCACCGCCTGATCACGGCGATCAGCAGCGAGCGCTAGTCGTCCACCACCTCACCCCGGACCACAGGTCCGGGGTGTCGTGCGTCCGGGGACCCGAAACCGCGGGCAGCGGCGCCCGGGACCGGCCCCACGACGGCGAGCCGGCGCGTCACCACGTCGCCCAGTACGCGGCGGAACAACGGCCGCGTGAACGGCAGGATCAGCAGGATCCCGAACACGTCGGTGACGAACCCGGGACTGAGCATCAGCGTCCCGCCGATGAGGATCAGGGCGCCGTCCGACAGCTCGGTCGCCGGCATCCGTCCACTTTCGAGGGCCGACTTGAGCGCCCGCCAGGCACGACCGCCCTCGCGCTTGATCAGCCAGCTGCCCAGGATGCTGTCGGCGACGAGCAGCACGATCGTCCACCAGGCCCCGATCACCTGGCCGACCTGGATGAGCACGTAGATCTCGGCGATCGGCACGATGACGAAGGCGATCAGCAGCACCCACGACAGCCGACGGCGGCGGGGGCGTGCGGGTCGCTCGGTGGCCATGGGCCCGAGTCTAGGTCGGTGCGGGTCAACGGCTCGGGGGCACCGTTCAGGTACGCCGTCGGCCCAGGGCCCGGCGTAGCTGCTCGCGACGCTCACGGAGGCCCCACACGGTGATCCGGCGCAGCGACTCGGTGGCGACCGAGCCGCTCATCTTCGACTCCCCGCGGACCCGCTCGACGAACTCGATCGGCACCTCCCGGACCACGAGCCCGGCGTGCAGGGTCCGGGTCACGAGGTCGGTCTGGAAGACGTAGCCCGTCGAGCGCACCTGGTCGAGGTCGATCGCCTCGAGGGTGGCGCGCCGGAACAGCCGGAAGCCGGCGGTCGCGTCGCGGACGGAGATCCCGAGGAGGAGCCGCACGTAGAGGTTGCCGCCGCGTGACAGCAGCTCGCGGCGGAGCGGCCAGTTGACGACGCTGCCGCCGGGGATCCAGCGCGACCCGATGACCAGGTCGGCCCCGGGCAGCGCGTCGACCAGGCGCTGCAGCTGCTCGGGCTGGTGGGAGCCGTCGGCATCCATCTCGCCGACGACGTCGTAGCCGTGGTCGAGCGCCCAGGCGAAGCCGGCGAGGTAGGCCGCCCCGAGGCCGCCCTTGGCGCTGCGGTGGAGCACGTGCACCCGGGGGTCGGCGGCGGCGAGCCCGTCGGCGATGGCGCCGGTCCCGTCGGGTGACTGGTCGTCGACGACCAGGACGTCGACACCGGGCTGGGCCACGTGGAGGCGCCCGACGATCCAGGCGAGGTTGAGGGCCTCGTCGTAGGTCGGGAGCACCATCACGATGCTCGGGTCGGTCACGCTGGCTGGTCCTCGGTCTCGGCGGTCGGCTGGGTCTGGGCCGAAGCGGTCGGCTTGCGGCGTCGGAGCATGATGCCCCACACCACTCCGACGACGGTCACCCAGGGCGTCGCGGCGCGCAGTGCCTCGCCGACGCCCAGCCCGGGGGTGGTGCCGGACTTCAGCTCGACGGTCTCGACCACGACGTCCTGCGTGCGCCGCTGGGTGCGGTCGACGACGGAGCCGTCGGGGGCGATGACGCCCGAGACCCCGTTGGTGGCCGCCACGACGACGTACCGCCCACTCTCGATGGCCCGGGCTCGGGTGATCGCGAACTGCTGCTCGATCTGGTCGGTGAAGATGAAGCTGGCGTTGCTCGTCTGCACGGCCAGGATCTCCGCGCCGTTGTCGACCTGGACCTTGATGCCGTCGTCGTAGGCGATGTCGAAGCAGATCGAGTCGGCGACGTCGACCCCGGCGATCGTGAGCGGGGTGCTGCGGCTGCCGCTGAGCATGTCGCGCGGGATGCGGGCGAGCTGGCCGCTGTTGACCCAGCTGTCGGGGAGGTGGTCGCGCAGCGGGATGTACTCGCCGTAGGCCACCGGGTGGCGCTTGGCGTAGCGGTCGCCGGCGCCGGTCTCGGGGTCCCAGACGATGCCCTGGTTGAGCACGTGGTCGGGCCCCGCGTCGACGATCCCTCCGACCAGCACGGGCACGCCGATCGCCTCCACGGCCCGGGTGATGCCGGCGTTGATGGTGGCGTCCTCGAACGGGTCACGGGCCGTCGAGTTCTCGGGCCACACGACGAAGTCGGGCCGCGGTGACTCCCCCGCCGCGACCCGGTCGGCGAGGTCCACCGTGGCGTCGACGTGGTTCTGGGTGAGCTGCTCGATGTCGAACAGCACGTCGTTGCCGCGCCCGGGCACGTCACCCTGCACCGCCGCCACCGTCGTCTCGCCGGTCGTGGCGAGCGTCCACGGGACGAGTGCCGGCACGACGGACGCCGCGGTCACCAGCACGACCGAGCCGAGCGTGAAGAGCCGCTCGTCGCCCCGAGGCGTGGTCACCAGCCGTGCGAGCAGGAAGCCGAGCACCGCGACGAGCAGGCTGACGCCGTTGACGCCCACGTAGGCCAGAGCCGGCGCGAACGGGGTGTCCACCACCCCGAACCCCAGCCGTCCCCACGGCATCCCGCTGAACGGCCACGTCGCCCGGATGGTCTCCATCGCCACCCACGCCGCCGCCAGCCATGCCGGCCAGGCCCGCAGCCGCTGCAGGATCGGCGACAGGGCTCCCAGCACGCCGTAGAAGAACGCCTCGGTCGCCGCCAGCGCCAGCCACGCCGGCAGCCCGATGGACGGGCTCATCCAGTAGATGTGCGGGAAGTAGAACCCGACCCCGAACGCCAGCCCCACCACGAACCCCGCCCGCGACCGCAGCTCGCGCGTGCACAGCGCGTACGCCGCCAGCGTGAACGGCATGACGTAGGCGACGGCCACCGGCTCGAACGCGAACGACAGCACGACCCCGGCGAGCGCCGCGACGAGGGAGCGGGCGAGCACGGGCCGAGGCTACCGGTCGGTCATGTGTGGCCTCGGCCGAGGTGCGAGCGACCCGTCGGCTGAGGTGCGAGCGCAGCACACGTCGGCTGAGGTGCGAGCACAGCACACGTCGGCTGAGGTGCGAGCGCAGCACACGTCGGCTGAGGTGCGAGCGCAGCACACGTCGGCTGAGGTGCGAGCGCAGCGAGCCTCGAAGGCACGTCTCTGTCGCCGGGTCACGGGTGGTCCGGGTCGGGTGGCCGCGCGCGTAGCAGACCGCGTCTCGGCGTCAAGGACGCATTTGGCGCCGCTGGGCGGTCGCCTGCGGCGATACTTGACCCCGAGCATCTCGCGGTCTGATTCTCGGCGCGAAACGGCGAGGCCT
>NZ_JAURVJ010000234.1 GCF_030655615.1 Nocardioides sp. | reverse complement strand
CGGCCTGGCCGTCGATGCGCTCGACGACCCACTTCAGGACGCGGCTGTTCTCACCGAAGCCGGGCCACAGGAAGCCGCCCTCGTCGTCACGTCGGAACCAGTTGACGTAGAAGATCCTCGGCAGCTTGGCGGCGTCGTTGTCCTTGCCGATGTTGATCCAGTGGCTGAAGTAGTCACCGGCGTTGTAGCCGATGAACGGCAGCATCGCCATCGGGTCGCGACGCACGATGCCGGTCGCGCCGACCGCAGCGGCGGTGGTCTCCGAGGAGAGCGTCGCGCCGAGGAAGGTGCCGTGGGTCCAGTCGCGCGCCTCGAAGAGCAGCGGGACGGTTGTCTTGCGGCGCCCACCGAACAGGATCGCGTCGATCGGGACGCCCCGCGGGTCGTCGAACTCGGGCGCGAGGATGTCGCACTGCTTGATCGGGGTGCAGTAGCGGCTGTTGGGGTGGCTCGAGTCGAAGTCGGACTCGGGGGTCCACTCCTCGCCCTTCCACGACGTGGCCCTGGCCGGCGGGTTCTCGAGGCCCTCCCACCAGACGTCGCCGTCCTCGGTGAGCGCGACGTTGGTGAACACCGAGTTGCCCTTGTTGATGGTGGCCATCGCGTGCGGGTTGGTGTGCTCGTTGGTGCCGGGCGCGACGCCGAAGAAGCCGTACTCGGGGTTGACGGCCCACAGGCGACCGTCCTCGCCGATGCGCATCCAGGCGATGTCGTCGCCGATCGACTCGACCTTCCAGCCCGGGATCGTGGGCTTGAGCATGGCCAGGTTGGTCTTGCCGCAGGCGCTGGGGAACGCCGCGGCGACGTACTTGGTGACACCGGCCGGGCTGGTGAGCTTGAGGATGAGCATGTGCTCGGCGAGCCAGCCCTCGTCGCGCGCCATGACGCTCGCGATGCGCAGGGCGTAGCACTTCTTGCCGAGCAGGGCGTTGCCGCCGTAGCCGCTGCCGTAGGACCAGATCGCGCGCTCTTCGGGGAACTGCACGATGTACTTGGTGTCGTTGCAGGGCCACTTGACGTCGGCCTGGCCGTCGGCGAGCGGGTGGCCGACCGAGTGGATCGCACGGACGAACGGGGCGTCGAGCTCGGTCATCCTGTCGAGGACGTGGGTGCCCATGCGGGCCATGACGCGCATCGAGGCGGTGACGTAGGCCGAGTCGGTCAGCTCGATGCCGAACATCGGCTTCTCGGCCTCGAGGTGACCCATCACGAAGGGGATGACGTACATCGTGCGGCCCTTCATGCAGCCGGCGTAGAGCCCGCGCATGATGTCCTTCATCTCGTCCGGGGCCATCCAGTTGTTGGTGGGCCCGCAGTCCTTCTCGTCGACCGAGCAGATGTAGGTGCGGTCCTCGACGCGCGCGACGTCGATCGGGTCGCTGGCGGCGTGGAAGGAGTTGGGCTTGATCGCCGGGTCGAGCCGGGTGAAGGTGCCCGTGCCGACGAGCGCGTCGGTCAGCTCGGTCCACTCCTCGTCGGAGCCGGTGCACCACTGGACGCGGTCGGGCTGCGTCAGGGCGGCCACCTCGGCCACGAAGTCGAGGATCCCCTGGTGGGTCGTGGGGCTGCTGGGCTGCTGGTCGGTGGTGCGTTCCTGCGTGGCGGTCATGCCTGGTCCCTCTCGCGCATGCGCGGCGCCGGGAAGGCCCCGGCGGCCGGCCGTCGAGCGTGTCGACGGTGTGTCGTGGAGTCGTGGTTGGATCGCCAGGCAACGTTGCCGCGATCGGGCTCGGCGAGGCTAACCCGGGTTTTCGGCCGCTCATATTGGACCGATCCAAGGGTGGTGGGCCAGGTCACACGCCCGACCGGACCGATCCCCGCCTGACCTCCGATTCGGCAACCTCCGGGCGGTCGGCTATTCTCGACCAGTCCTTCGGCGAGTCCGCGGGACCCGCGCCTGTAGCTCAACGGATAGAGCATCTGACTACGGATCAGAAGGTTTGGGGTTCGAATCCCTACAGGCGCACAGAGAAAACAGCCCCTGACCTGCGGAAACGCTGGTCGGGGGCTTTCTCGTTGTCCATCGATTTCCTGCCATGGGCCCAAATATGGGCCCAAAAACCCTTCGGTTGAGACGCCTCGAAGCCCGGCGCACACTGCCCGTCATGGACCTGTCGGAAGATTTCTCGAACTTTCTCGCCACCGGTGATCGCCAGAGCCCCCCTAGCGCGCTTATCTAGATGTGACCACTAACCACGCCCAGAGCGCCCCGTCCCTGCTGATGAACCTCGACGAGGTCGCCGACGAGCTGCGCTGCACGCGCCGCAACGTCGAGCGCCTCGTCGCCGCCCACGAGCTGCCCGTCGTCCGGTTCGGCCGCAGCGTCCGCATCGAACGCACCGTCGTCGAGGAGTTCGTCGCCGAGCACCGCGAGCCCGACCACCGTGCGACCGACCACCGTGCGTCTGAGCATCACCGGCGGGCCGGCTGATGGCCCGCCCACGCAAGACCGCCGGGGAGTCCACCAGCTCGCTCTACGAGGGCAGCGACGGACGCTGGCACGCCCGCGTCACCATGGGCATGCGACCCGACGGCACGATCGAGCGCCGCCACGTCAGCCGAGCGACGCAGCCCGAGCTGCGCGCCGCGGTCCGTGAGCTCGAACGCGGCCGCGACAACGGCGAGCACCGCTGGACCGAGCACGACCCCACCCTCGGCGTCTGGCTCCAGCACTGGCTCACCGACATCGTGCCGCGCACCACCCGCTGGAAGACCCAGTCGACCTACAACTCCCAGATCAAGCTCCACGTCATGCCGACCATGGCCCACATCCGGCTCAGCGAGCTCCAGCCCGAGAACCTCGAGCACCTCTACGGCTACCTCCTGGACCACGAACGCTCCATCCACACCGTCCGTGCCGTGCACCGAGTCCTGCGCTCGACCCTCAACGAGGCGGTACGCCGGCGCCGGATGCACTCCAACCCCGCCCTGGTCGCCCGGGCCCCGCGCCACGACACCGACGAGGTCGAGCCACTGACCGTCGGCGAGGCCCAACGGCTTCTCGCCGCCGCAGCGAAGCGAGGCAACGCCGCCCGCTGGTCCATCGCTCTCTCACTAGGCCTGCGCCAGGGCGAGGCCCTGGGGCTGATGTGGAGCGACATCGACCTCGAGGACGGCACCCTGCGGGTCCGCCGCTCCGTGCAGCGCTGGACCTGGCGCCACGGCTGCGCCCTCACCGAGACCGGCACCCCCGAGTGCGCCCGCAAGCGCGGCGCCGAGTGCCCCGAGCGCACCGGCGGCGGCATCCGCCTGGTCGACACCAAGACCAAGGGCTCGCGCCGCACCGTCGTCCTGCCGCTCCCGCTCGTCGAGGAGCTCAAGGCCCACCGCGCCGCACAAGCCCGCCGACGCCTCGAGGTCGGGCCCGACTGGGACACCACCCACGACCTCGTCTTCGCCACCAAGACCGGCAGCCTGATCGACCCCTGCCGCGACCGCGAGGCCTGGCTCGCCCTGCTCAAGGACGTCGAGCTGCGCCACGTCCGCGTCCACGACGCCCGCCACACCGCCGCCACCCTGCTGCTCCTTCAAGGCGTCGACATCCGTACCGTCATGTCCATCATGGGCTGGACCGAGATGGCCACCGCCCAGCGCTACACCCACGCGGTCGACGAGCTGCGCCGTCGGGCCGCGCAGCGCATCGGCGATCTCTTGTGGACGACGACGCCGGCAGGAGCGCAACGATGACCCACGCGCTGTTCGATGGCCTGTGCGATGTCTCCTGCGTTCCGATCCCGGGACGGATACAGTCGACTCGCACGACGAGCCGGGGTGGTGAGCACATGGACGCGAACCACACCCCGCTCCTGACCGCCCGCGAAGCCGCCCGCCACCTCCGGATGCCGGAGTCGACGCTGGACTCGTGGATCGTGAGCAGGCGCGGCGAACCGTCCCTCATCCACGCGGTCACCCCCGAGCAACGAGGCTGGCCTCGTCTTCCGTTCGTCGCGATCATCGAGGCGTACGTGCTCCGCCCGCTACGTGAGCTCGGTGCGCCGATGGACGAGGTCCGCAAGGCCGCCGCGATCGTGCGCGAGGAGTTCGGCGACGAGTACGCCCTGGCGACCCAGCGGATCGCAACCGACGGCGTCGACCTCTTCGTCCGTCTCGCCGACGACTCGATGCTCCAGGTCAAGCACCAGCAGCTCGGGATCCGCGAAGTACTTGACGGCTACCTGCACTACGTCACCTGGGACGACGAAGGGCGCCCGGCCCAGCTCCGACTGAGCCAGTACCCCGACGCGGCCGCGGTGATCATCGACCCGCGGTTCGGTTGGGGCTCACCGGTGCTGGCCAGCTCAAAGGTCCCGGTCGACGCCGTCCTCCAGCTGTGGCGCAACGGCGATCCCATGGCGGACGTCGCCGCTGAGTACGGCCTCATCACGGACGTAGTAGAGGGTGTCCTCCGCGCCGCGTCCGCCGCTTGAGTTCTTCCTCGAGCGCAGCCTCGGACGGCTCACGGCCGACCACCTTCGCTCCGCGGGCTGGACCGTCCACACCATCCACGAGCTCTTCGACAACCAAGGCGAAGACCTCGCCGACGAAGACTGGATGGAGTACGGCTGCTCGCGAGGGCGGATCTGCCTCACGAAGGACAAGCGCATTCGCTCCCGCGCCCACGAGATTGCCGCTCTCCAGTCCGGACACGTCTTCTGCCTCGCCCACGGCATCCTTGCCCGCGCCGAGTCCACGAAGCGGTTCATCGACGCGCTTCCCGCGATCACCCGCGGAACTGCCCGGCACGACGTCGGTTTCTGGCACGTTCACCGGTGAGGGTCGTCCGACGGATGTGGCCGTGACGGCCAGCCACCGGGATGAGGCAGTGTGGTCACCTGCAGCCAACGGAATTATCGAGGTAGAAGAGGTACGCGACGGCGACTGACAATGGATCTCTGCGCAAGGCCACGATGGCGGGACGCTCAAGAGCTTCGAGCGTCGCGCGGTCCGCTGAGACCAGACGTCTCGCCGAGGTCTCCCACATTCCAGGCGCCGCTCGCCGTGAGGCTGCCGTACGCGAACTCATCGACAGGGCTCGTTAGCCGGCGTCGACGCCACACAGACGCGTGGTCCTCACTGCCGAGCCGTGACGCATCGGTAGTACATCCGGCCCATAGGCGGTGGAATGACGCACCGGTCGCGGCCTGTGCCCCATCAACCCGCATGGGACTGAGCGGTCGGCTTGTCCGAAGGGATTGGGAAGCAGTCGCTAGGGCTATGTCGGCCGCTCTGCGACGCTTCGCACGAGAGCCATGGTGGGTCGCGGTACCTCGCCTGAGCGACAGGCAACGGGGCGTGACGACCGGTGTTCGCCGCTGCCCCTCCCAATCGCATGTTGGCCTGCGATACGTACCCCACGCGATTTGAGTGTGAATCTGCACCCTGTTCCTGTTGGTCCGCTGGGCCGGCCACTGCACCACTCAGGGAGCAGGGCGCCGGCATCGGCACCGGCATCAGCATCAGCCGATCAGGTGTCACCTACTCGTGCAGAGCCCCCGCCGCATGGCCGACGCAGACCGCGTGCACGGCCGACGTCCCTCGGAGTGACGCCCCGCCGAAGCCCTTAGATCAGGTCGGTGACCTTGGACGTCAACTCGTCGCGGACGGACTCCTTGACGGCTTTGTTGACCTGGTCCTCGAGTGCGTCCTGATTGTCGACGTTCTGCAGGAACAGACGCAGGTCGAGCTTGTCGATCACGCGGTCGAGGACGTCGTGGGAGGGGTTTACGTCGTTGATGAGGGAGTCCGGTAGGCGCCGGATGGCGAGCTTGGCAAGGGGGTTGAGGTCGGACCGGTCGAGGGCGTCGTCGAGGAAGTCCGACGACGGGGGCAGGCTGTCGTCGGCCACCATCGCGGGCACGGCCTCG
>NZ_JAURVJ010000233.1 GCF_030655615.1 Nocardioides sp. | reverse complement strand
AGGCCGATGAAGATGGCGAACGCCGTCCAGCCGGCCTTCACGTCCTCCGGCTCGGGCGCCTGGTCGGCCGCGCTGATCAGCAGGAGGGTGATCTCGGACAGCACCATGGTGCCCATTCTCTCAGGCGCTCCTACTGGCATCGATGTCGGTGACGACGCCGGTGAACAGGTCGTCCTCGGGCAGCGGGGACTCCACGTGGGAGGTCACCAGCTCGAAGTCCTCGGTCGGCCACACCTCGACCTGCAGCTCGCGCGGGATGGCGAACCAGAAGCCGTCCGGGTCGATCTGCGTGGCGTGCGCCAGCAGGGCCTGGTCGCGGACGCCGAAGAACTCCCCGCACGGCACGCGGGTGGTGATCCGCTTGTCCCACTCGGGCTCGGGCTTCCACTCCTTGATGCGCTCCTCGTAGGGCGACTCGAGGCCGTGGTCGAGCATCGCCTGGTGGAGAGCAGTGATCTTGGTGTAGCTCCAGCCGTGGTGGTAGTAGAGCTTGAGGACCTGCCAGGGCTCGCCGGCCTCGGGGTACTGCTCGGGGTCGGCGGCCGCCGCGAACGCCGCGACGCTGACCTCGTGGCACCGGATGTGGTCGGGGTGGGGGTAGCCGCCGCGCTCGTCGTACGTCGTCATCACGTGCGGCCGGAAGCTGCGGATGAACCGCACGAGCCGCTCGGTCGACTCCTCGATCGGCACCAGGGCGAAGCAGCCCTCGGGCAGCGGCGGCTTGGGGTCGCCCTCGGGCCAGCCGGAGTCGATGAAGCCGAGCCAGTCCTGGCGGACGCCGAGGATGTCGCGGGCGCGCTCCATCTCCTGCCGGCGGATCTCGGTGATGTTGGCCAGCACGTCGGGCCGGTCCATCTTGGGGTTGAGGATCGAGCCGCGCTCGCCGCCGGTGCAGGTGACGACGTGGACGTCGACGCCCTCCTTGACGTACTTGGCCGTCGACGCCGCCCCCTTGCTCGACTCGTCGTCGGGGTGGGCGTGGACGTGCATCAGCCGGAGGCCCGCGCGGGGCGCGGAGGCTGGGGGGTGCTGCGGCATGTCCTCATCCTAGGAGCGGGCTCGGCGCGCACCGGGCGCCGCCTAGGATCGGGGCGTGACCACCACCGGATCGACCGACCTGGCCGAGCGCTACGGCGCGCCCGCGCCCTGGCGGCGGCGTGCGCTGCTGGGGTCGGCCGCGGTGGTCGTCCTGGTGTTCGGCGGGTGGCTGGCGTGGGCCACGCTGGCGCAGGCCAACCCCGACGTCGCCTCGGGCGACCTGACCTTCTCGGTGGTCGACGACGGCACGGCGCTGGCCCGCTTCACCGTCGACCTCAGCGGCGACGACGTCGAGGCGACCTGCACGGTCAAGGCCTACGCCGAGGACCACACGCTCGTCGGGCAGGTGTCCTTCACCCCCGAGCCGGGAGCTGACGGCACGGTCCAGCAGGAGGTCAGCACCGAGCGCCGCGCGACGTCGGTCGAGCTGGTCGGCTGCACCGCCCCGGGCCAGAACCGACCGCGCTGATCGTCGTACGACCCCCGTCGCGCGGCGTCCTTGCTAGGGTCGACCATTCGGCCGCCCCGTTCCCGCGGGCCGCCAGGCGTGAGATCCCCCGCACCACCATCGAGCACCACACAGGAGTACCCATGTCCCAGTCGACCGAGCAGAGCAGCACCATCTGGCTGACCGCTGGTGCCCACGAGAAGCTCAAGGCCGAGCTCGAGAACCTCAAGGGCCCCGTCCGCGAGGAGATCGTCACGCGCATCAGCGAGGCCCGCGACGAGGGCGACCTCAAGGAGAACGGCGGCTACCACGCCGCCCGCGAGGACCAGGGCAAGAACGAGGGCACCATCCGCCAGCTCGAGGACGTCCTCCTGAAGGCCGTCTCCGACCAGCCCACCGACGACGACGTCGTCACCGTGGGCAAGGTCGTGACCTACAAGTTCGAGGGTGACGACGACGACGAGGCTGAGCGCTTCCTGCTGGGCGCCCGCGAGAACGAGGACTACGTCGACGTCGAGGTCTACTCGCCGCAGGCCCCCCTCGGCGAGGCGCTGCTCGGCGCCAAGAAGGGCGACACCGTTGCCTTCGAGGCGCCCAACGGCAAGACGCTCCAGGTCGTCGTGCTGGGTGCGAAGCCGTACGTCGACTGAGGTTGTTTGGGCCTCGGGTGTTCTGGCTCGGGCCTGGCTCGGGTCTGTGTCTGGGTCTGGGTCTGGCTCGACTCGAGCGATCGCACGAGTTGGGGGCTTGATCCTGGGCTTGAACCCGCCCAACGCGTGCGATCGCACGAGTTGAGTGCCGCTTGAGGGCCGGCCACCGACCCAACTCGAGCGATCGCACGAGTTGGGGGCCCGAACCGGGCTGGAGCCGGCCCAACTCGTTCGATCGCTCGAGTTGAGCGCCGATCGTGAGCCGAACCCGCCCCAACTCGTGCGATCGCACGAGTTGACCCACGCTACTGCGCGGTTCGTGCGGCTGAAGGGGTCCGAACGGGCCCCGAACTCGCAGTTCACGACCCCGGAACGGCCCGAACAGGCCTCGATTGCGCAACTGCGCACTTCACCACCCTCAGCGGAACGTGCGCTCGACCTGCTGCAGCACGTAGTGCGACCGCAGCAGCAGCACGGCCGGGTCGACGGCCGGGTCGGGGGTGGCGAAGACCGGCCAGCCCACGTCGCGCAGCGCCCGGTGCGCCTCCCCCACCCGTTCTCGGACGGACGCAGCCGGCGCGCCGGCGCAGCCGCGCTGGGCCTGCTGCTCGAGCAGCGACCGCAGCGCGACGAGAGCCGGTGGGAGCCCCGCAGGCGGTGCGCCATCGTCGACCTCGGCCGCAGGCGCCCGGTCCGGTACGGCAGAGCCCAGCAGGCGACCGACGAGCGGAGAGGTGGCCTCGCCGTCGAAGTGCAGGGCGTCGACCGGGTTGAGCTCGCGGCCGGGCCGGACGATGCTCAGCGGGTCGCCGACCCAGGCGCCGCGGAGGCGGCGTACGCGGGCGACGACGAGGGCGCCCTCGGGCAGCGCTCCGAGCGACTCGACCCGGGCGATGGCGTGGGCGAGCAGGCGGGACCAGACGAGCTCGAGCGAGACGACCTCGCCGTCACCGTCGAGGACCGGCCAGACCAGCGTCTGCCGCGCCGGGTCGAACACCGCCTTGCCCACCGCGGACGGACGGAGCACGGCCCAGGCGGCGGAGCGGTTGCCCCCAGCGAGGAGGCTGCGGGGTCCGGAGCCGCCGTCGAGGTCGGCCCAGCGAGAGACGGCGGGCAGGACGTCGAGGAGGTCGTCGCTGTCGGTGGGCGTGACCAGGGCCGAGGTCGCCTCGACGCCGGAGAGCCGGCCGTCGGCGCTGACCTGGGCGCCGGTGAGCACGAGGCGGCGGCCCGAGGTCGTGGCGGGCATGGCCAGGCCCTTCCACGGGGCGGGCTGGGTCCAGCGGGCGCGCGGGTCGAACCCGCCGACGTCCTCGGGCCGCGTGTCACCCCAGGTGTAGACCCGGCGCCGCTCGGGGCTCCAGAACACGCACGTCAGCCCGTGGTAGCCGGACGCGGTCCGCCACGGTTGCCCGCCCAGCCCGACGAGGTCGAGCGAGCGGACGGCGTCGTACGACGTCCGGGCGCGGCCGACGAGGTGGACCGGTGACTCGCCGCGCGCGGCAGCGGCCTCTAGCGCCGACACCAGCCCGTAGGCCACCGCCGCCTCGTCGAGGAGCACGTGGTCGTCGGCCGAGGCGTCGCGGCCCAGGGCGAGGTCGACCTGGTCGGCGAGGCGCCGGAGGAGGAGCGCGAGACGGGGGTATTCGGCCCCCTGGGCCCAGGTCGCCGCCGTGGTGAGGCGGTCGAGGGTGGCGGGCGAGAGGTGCGAGACGCCCACGCGGACGAGGTCCTCGAGCAGCGCCCTCACCGAGGCGTGCAGCCGCGCCCGGGAGTCGTCGCGCGACAGCCCCCGCTCGGTCGGGCCGGTCGACCGAGCGGCCGGAGCGGGCGCGTCGAGCACGAGGCCGTGCGCGCGCTGCCAGGCCAGCACGGCGGCGACCTTCCACTTCTTCGGCTGGGTCACCTTCTGGTCGAGCACCAGCCCGTCGAGCCCCCCGCCGGGGTAGCGCGCCACGACCTCGGGCCGCCCGAACGTCACCGCCAGGTAGCCGCCCCGCTCGACCCGCGGGGGCTCCTCGCCCGCGAACAGGTCGGCCACCTGCTGGTGGGCCCAGCGCAGGCCGGGCTTGCCGGCGTAGGCCGTCAGGGCGGCGGCGTCCAACGCCATCAGCTCCGCGTGCAGCGCGCCCTCCCGAGCCTCCTCGCCGGCTCCAGCGAACGCACGGTCCTGCTCGGCCAGCCACAGCCCCGCAGCCAGCACGTGCTGGCAGGTCACCGGGCTCGGGCAGTCGCACGTCGCCTCGGCGGGCCCGGCCAGCGGCACCCGGACCGTGCGCTCCCCCAGCGACACCACGACCGCCTCGTCGCCGTCGTCGACCACGACCGGGCTCACCGACCCGAGGTCCTTGCGGGCGCGGCGCAGCAGGCCGCGGTTGGCCAGCGCCACCCACGCGTCGTCGTCGTAGCGTGCGAGCAGCGCCGCCACGGCGGCCAGCGAGGTCACGGCGCGCTCATCGTGCGGTGACCCGGGCGAGCCACTCGGCGAGCTGGCCGGGAGTGAGAGCAGCGATCTCCATGCCGGCGTCGGCGAGGGCGCCCGCCATCTGCTTGTCGTAGTAGGGGTGCGCCGTGCCGTCGAGGGCGGCGAGACCGATGGTGGTCACCCGGGCCTCGACGAGGCGGCGTACGGCGGCGACCAGGCCTGCGGGCGGTCCGCCCTCGCAGAAGTCGGTGACCAGCACGACGACCGCGCGGTGCGGCTGCTCGATGACCTGCTCGGCGTAGGTGACGGCCTGGGCGATGTCGGTGCCACCGCCGAGCTGGACCGTCATCAACAGCTCGACGGGGTCGCCGGCCAGGTCGGTGAGGTCGACGACGCTGGTGTCGAAGACGACCAGCCGGAGCCGGTAGGACGGCAGCCCGACCAGGATGCCCGCCATCACCGCCGCGTGGATCACCGAGCCGACCATGCTGCCGGACTGGTCGACGACGAGCACGACCTCCCAGGGCACGCGGCGGGTGTTGCGCTCGAAGAACTTCGGGTCGGCGACGACGATCTGCTGACGCTCGACGTCGAAGTTCTTGAGGTTGGCGCGCACGGTGCCGCGCGGGTCGAACGCCGTCGCGACCGGCACCGGCGAGTGGCGGTGCTGGTTGAGGCGCCCGGCGAGGGACCGGCGCACCTCGGTCTCGAGGCGGCGGCGCAGGTCGTCGACGACCCGGCGCACGATGCGGCGCACCTCGCCCAGAACCCGCGGGTCGAGCTGGCCCCTGAGGGCGAGCAGCGTCGCGAGCAGCTCCTGGCTGGGCTCGAGCCGGGCCAGCACCTCCGGGTCGCTGACCAGCTCGGTGAGTCCGTAGCGGTCGAGCGCGTGCTTCTCGACGACCTCGACGGTCTCGACCGGGAACAGCTCGCGCACCTCGCCCAGCCAGTCGACGATGCTCGGGGCCGACGGGTCGAGCGAGCCCGGAGCCAGTGGCGGCGGCCCGTCGTCGCCGTCGGCACCCCCGCCGGGGCGGGCGCCACGACCGGAGTACTCCCGTCCGTAGAGGTAGTCGAGCGCCGCCTCGCGCCGCTCGCCCTCGCCGGACTCGGGTGCGGGCAGCTGCTGCTCGGAGTAGCGGCCGAGCACGAGCCGCCAGCGGTCGGTCGTCACAGCCACGCCTCCAGGCCGTCAGCGCGCAGCAGGTCGGCCACGTCGGCCGAGACCTGCAGGTGGGCACCGACCGCCGCCTCGTCGACGCCGCGCTGCAGCAGCGGCCCGAGCCCCTGGGCGCCGCCGGACAGCCCGCGGTGGTCGGCGACGAGCGCGGCCACGCGGTCGGTCTCACGTGGGGTGAGCGAGGAGAACGCCAGCCGCAGCTCGGGCAGGTGGGCCAGGAACGTGTGCTCGTCCCAGCCGGCGAGGCGGTCGTCGAGGGCCGGGACCACCCCGGCCTCCTGCCACACCGCCTCGCGGGCGGTGGCGAGCAGCCCGGCGAGGAAGCCGACGGACTCCTCGGCGGGCATGCTGCTGGCGAGGTGGCCGGCGACGTCGCGGGCCAGGTCGGCGTCGGCGATGCGGCCCGCCGACGAGAGCAGCCCGGCACTCGACCCGCGGACGAAGGCGAGCTCGTGGTCGCGGCGCAGCCGGTCGAGGACCTCCCAGAACGGCTCGGGGTCGAGGTCGGCACCCGCCGGCGAGGCCAGCAGCTCGCGCAGCCGGGACAGCGCGACGGCCGCGTCGCGCGGCGGGCACTCCTCGCCGCGCAGCTCGCGAGCGAGGTAGAGCGAGCGCGCGTAGCCGGCCGCCAGCAGGTCGGGCAGCTCGGTGAGCCGACCCGCCTCCAGCGGCTCGCGACCCTCGGCGAGCAGGGCCAGCCCGCCCGTGGCGGTGACAGCGTCAGGGAACGCCGGCTCGGCGGCCAGGG
>NZ_JAURVJ010000232.1 GCF_030655615.1 Nocardioides sp. | reverse complement strand
TGTCGGGTCAGCGTGTCGTTGGGTCGAACCGTCGTTGATTGCTGACGGGTCAGCGTGTCGTTGGGTCGACCCGTCGTAGATTACTGACGGGTCAGCGAAATGCAGACCGACCCGCCTCCCTGGTGGGGGAGACGGGTCGGGCTGGGGTGGTGCTGGTGGAGCGGGTCGGGCTAGTGGTCGCCGCGGAGGTTGTCTCCGTCGACGCCGTGGTGGCCGTCGAACTGGTGGCCGTCGGCGGCGCGGCCGTCGAGGGCGGCCGTGAGGGCGTGCTCGTGCTCGGCGTGGTGGTGCGCCTCCTCGAGCTCGGCCTTGGTCGGCTTTTGGATGTTGTCGGCGTACATGAGCGTCGACAGCTTGGCGCGTACGCCGTCCAGTCGGCCGCCGGGAGCCGCGACACCGTTCTCGTCGACCTGGCCGTTGGCGACGAAGACCTCGTCACGGTCACGGGCCGTGAGGCGGTAGGCCTCGGACTCGCTGATCGGCAGGTGGCGCTCGCTGTAGCCACCCTCGGGGGACCGCATGATGATGCCGGTCTCGTAGCCGTGCAGCAGCTTCTGCTGGTCGTGCCGCTGCAGGGAGATGCACCAGCGCCTCGTGATGATGAAGGCGATCGCGGGGCCGACGAAGACGGCGGCCCGCATGAAGTAGGTGATCTGGTTGATCGACAGGTGCAGCTTGATCGCGATGATGTCGTTGCCGCCCGCAGCCCAGGCGAGGCCGTAGAAGGTCATCAGCGAGACCATGATCGCGGTGCGCGTCGGAGCGTCGCGCGGGCGCTGCAGCAGGTGGTGGTCGCGCTTGTCGCCGCTGATCCAAGCGTCGATGAACGGCAGCGCGGTGAGCAGGGCCCACATCGCCAGCGGCGCCACGAGGATCGGGATCATGACGTTCCACGAGATCGTGTAGCCGAAGATCACCGATTCCCAGCCGGGCATGATCCGCAGCAGTCCGTCGGGCCAGCCCATGTACCAGTCGGGCTGCGATCCAGCGGTGACCTTGGTCGGGTCGTAGGGCCCGAACTTCCAGACCGGGTTGATCGACAGCAGTCCGCCCATGAACGCGGCGACACCGAAGACGATGAAGAAGAACCCGCCGGCCTTGGCGGCGTACACCGGGAGCATCGGGTAGCCGACGACGTTCTCCTCGGTGCGTCCGGGTCCGGGCCACTGCGTGTGCTTGTGGTAGACGAGCAGCAGCATGTGGGCCGCGATCAGGCCCAGCAGCAGGCCGGGGATGAGCAGCACGTGGACGGTGTAGAGGCGCGGGATGATCGACTCACCCGGGAACTCGCCGCCGAACAGGAAGAACGACATGTAGGAGCCCACGACCGGGGTGGCCTTCATGAAGCCGTCCGCGGCCCGGATGCCGGTGCCGGAGAGCAGGTCGTCGGGGAGGGAGTAGCCGGTGAAGCCCTCGAGCGTGCCCAGGAGCAGCAGCACGCTGCCGATGACCCAGTTGAGCTCGCGCGGCTTGCGGAACGCGCCGGTGAACCAGACACGGAGCAGGTGGACCATCATCGAGGCGACGAAGATCATGGCCGCCCAGTGGTGCATCTGGCGCATCAGCAGGCCGCCGCGCACGTCGAACGACAGCTTGAGGGTGGAGGCGTAGGCCTCGGACATCTCGACGCCGCGCAGCGGGTCGTAGGAGCCCTGGTACTCGACCTCGCCCATGCTCGGGACGTACCAGAGCGTCAGGAAGACGCCGCTGAGGAGCAGGACGACGAAGCTCCACAGCGCGATCTCGCCGAGCATGAAGGACCAGTGGTCGGGGAAGACCTTGCGCAGGTTCTTCTTCATGGCCCCGCCGAGGCCGAGGCGGTCGTCGGCCCAGGTGGCGACGGCGCCGGCCTTGCTGGGCTTCTTGGGAGTGGCGGCGGTCGTCGAGTTGCTGTCGGCGACCTTGCTGGTGTCGATGCTCATTTCTCACGGCTCCAGTAACTGGGTCCAACCGGTTCGGTGAAGTCACTCTGGGCGACGAGGTAGCCGTCGTCATCGATCGCGAGCGGCAGCTGGGGGAGCGGCCGTCCGGCTGGTCCGAAGACCACCTTGGCCGAGTCCGCCAGGTCGAAGGTCGACTGGTGGCACGGGCACAGGACGTGGTGGGTGGTGCGTTCGTAGAGGGAGATCGGGCAGCCGACGTGGCTGCAGATCTTGGAGTAGCAGATGATCCCGTCGAGGCTCCAGTCCTCACGGCCCTTGCCGGGCTTGATCTCGTCGGGCTCCATCTTGACCATGATCACCGCGGCCTTGGCCTTGGCGACCTGGAGCTCGACGCCCTCGAGGTCGAAGATGCCGTCGGGGACGCCGTTGACGAGGTCGCCGATCTCGAGGTCGCTCGGGCGGATCGGGGTGCCGACGACGTCGCGGACGACGCGGATGTTGGTGCCGGTGCCCCAGAAGGTGTGCTCGAGGCCGGTGCCCTCCTCGGCGTTGGCGACCTGGCCCGGCGTGGGGCCGAGGTCACGAAGGAGCACGACGACGGGCGCGAGGAGCACGCCGACCGACAGGAACAGCGAGCGGCGGATCATCGGGCGCTTGGCGAGCCCCGACTCCTCGAGGCCCAGGTTGAGGGCGTCGACGCTGGCCTGGCGGTCCTCGTCGGAGGACCGCGCCGGGTGACGCATCTCGACGATCTCGACGTCGGCCATGAGCTTGCGCGCCCACTGGATGATGCCGACGCCGATGAGCATCAGCGCCAGGCCCAGGAAGACCCCGAGCGCCACGGTCGAGGCGCCGAGTCCGCCGACGGTCTCCCAGTTGTCGCCCACGTTGAAGACGAAGTAGGAGACGACGAAGAGGACGGTGCAGACGGCGGACAGGGTGAACAGCAGTGAGACCTGGCGCTCGGCCCGCTTGGCGGCACCTTCGTCGAGGTCGGTGGGGCGCCAGGTGTGGGCCGGCAGGCCCGGGTTGGCGATGGGCTCGTCGGGGACGGCCGGCAGGTGGCTGCCGTGCTCGTCGGCGGCGTCGTCGTGCTTGGCGAGGTCGGTCACGCGCTTGCTCCGCTCTCAGGGGTCGCGGGCGCTCCGGAGGGCAGGTTGACCGGAGCCTTGGAGGTGGACGGCTTGGTCTTGGAGGACCGGGTCGTGTGGGCGGCGATCCAGATCGCGAACCCGACGAGACCGCCGATGCCGACGAGCCAGGCGAACAGGCCCTCGCTGACGGGGCCGAGGTTGCCGAGCCCGGAGCCGCCGTAGCCCGGCGTCTCCTCGGTCTTCTTGAGGTAGGCGATGACGTCGCGCTTCTCGTCGGGTGTCAGGTTGCCGTCGGAGAAGGTCGGCATGGCCTGTGGGCCGGTGAGCAGCGCCTCGTAGATGTAGCGCGACTCGACGCCGCGCAGGGTCGGTGCGAAGCCGCCGCGCGGCATCGCGCCGCCGGAGCCGTCGAAGTTGTGGCAGGCCGTGCAGTTGGTGAGGAAGATCTGGCCGCCGCGGCTGATGGCGTCGTCGCGCTCCTCCTCGGTGAGGTCGCCGGGCAGCGTGTAGGCCGACTCGTCGGGGATGGAGGGACCGGTGCCGAGGCTGTCGACGTAGGCCGCCAGCTGGCGGATCTCGTCGTCGTCGTAGATAACGGGCTTGCGGATGGCCTGCTGGCCGGGCTGGGCGAGCGGCATCCGGCCGGTGCCGACCTGGAAGTCGACCGAGGCGGCGCCGACGTCGATGAGCGACGGGCCGTACTGGGTGCCACCGACGGTGGGGATGCCCTCGCCGTTGGCGCCGTGGCAGGTGGAGCAGCCGACCAGGAAGAGCTCGCGCCCGGCCTGGATGTCCTCGTCGGTGGTGCTGGTGGGCTCGGCCTGCGCCCCGGGGGAGAACATCGAGTAGGCGCCGCCGGTGATCAGCAGAGCCATGAGCAGCACCGCCAGGCCGGCGAGCGGCTTGCGGCGGTGACGTGAGAGCCGGCCGGCGGAGCGGGTGAGGAGTCGCACTGTCTTTAGGTCCCTAGGTCGTCTCGTCAGTCAGGCTGGGGGTCAGGTCGTGCGCTACTTGATGAGGTAGATCGTGGCGAAGAGCCCGATCCACACGACGTCGACGAAGTGCCAGTAGTAGGACACGACGATCGCGCTGACGGCTTGCTCGTGGGTGAACTTGCGTGCGAGGTAGGTGCGGCCCAGCACGAAGAGGAAGGCGATCAGTCCGCCGGTCACGTGGATCCCGTGGAAGCCGGTCGTCAGGTAGAACATCGTCCCGTAGGCCGAGTCGGGGATCGTGATGCCCTCGTGGATCAGCTCGGCGTACTCGAGCGCCTGGCCACCGATGAACACCGACCCCATGAGGTAGGTGAGGATGAACCACTCACGCAGGCCCCACTTGCGGAAGTCGAGCAGGCCGCCGCTGCGCCCGACCTGGCCGCGCTCGGCGGCGAAGACGCCCAGCTGGCAGGTCAGGGACGACAGCACCAGGATCGTGGTGTTGGCGGCCGCGAACGGGACGTTGAGGGCCTCGGTGTTCTCGGACCACAGCTCGGGGCTGACCGAGCGGATCGTGAAGTACGACGCGAACAGCGCCGCGAAGAACATCAGCTCGCTCGAGAGCCAGATGATGGTGCCGACAGCGACCATCGACGGGCGGTCGTGGTGCCCGTGAAGCCGGGAAGCGGGGATGGTTGCAGTCGTCGCCACGCACTCATTATGGCGCGGCCGGTCGCCGGTGCCACCACACCCCCCGGGTGAGGCGTGCCCGTACTCTCGGAGACGTGTCAGCCACTGCGTCGATGGTCGTCCTGAGCGCCTCCGAGGTGCTCCCTCGACTGACCCCTGGAGCCTTCTTCAGCCAGTGGTCGCTGGCCCCCGTCCCGCTCGTCGTGACGGCCTGGGCGGGCGGTCTCTACCTGCTCGGCGTGACCCGCCTGCACCGCCGTGGCGACCACTGGCCGGTGGGTCGCACCGTCGCCTTCCTGGGCGTCGGGCTGGGTGCGTTCTACGTCGCCACGTCGTCGGGCCTGGCGGCGTACGACACGACGCTCGTGAGCGTCCACATGGTCCAGCACATGGTGCTGTCGATGGTGGCTCCGTTGTTCCTCGCGCTCGGGGCCCCGGTCACGCTCGCCCTGCGCACCCTGCCGTCCAGCCCGCGTCGCTGGCTGCTCGCCCTGCTCCACTCGCGGCTCGCCAAGGTGCTGTCGTTCCCGCCGCTGACCTTCGGGCTCTACGTCCTGTCGCCGTGGGCGCTCTACTTCTCCGGCTGGTACCGCGCCTCGCTCGAGCACGTCTGGGTCCACGAGGCCATGCACCTGCACCTCCTGGTGGTCGGCGCACTCTTCTTCTGGCCGCTGATGGGCGTCGACCCGGTGCCCGGCCGCGTCAGCTATCCGTTCCGTGTGGCACTCACCGTCGGGACGCTGCCGTTCCACGCCTTCCTCGGCATCACGATCATGGGTCAGACGACGCTGCTCGGCGGCGACTGGTACCCCCGGCTCCACGCGGGGCCGATGGGAGCGTGGCTGCCCGACCCGTTCACCGACCAGAACCTCGCCGGCGGCATCCTGTGGGCGTCCGGCGACCTGATCGGGCTGTCCTTCTTCGTCGTGCTCTTCGCGCAGTGGGTGCGGCAGTCGATGGCCGAGGCCAGGCGCGAGGACCGGCGCCTCGACCTGCAGGAGGCGCGCGAGGCCCGCGCTGCCCGCGACGCGCAGGCGCCCCGCGACACAGATCGGGAGGCGCAGGAGCAGCCCGCCGCCCGCGAGTGACCTGGCCGACACCGCAGCACTAGCATGAGCGCCGTGACCGACGCCGCTTCCTCCTCGGCCCCCGCACCCCGCCTCAAGGTGCTCGTCTTCAGCGACGACTCCTCCGTCCGCCAGCAGGTGATCCTGGCGCTCGGACGGCGCCCGCACCCCGACCTGCCCGAGGTGGAGTACGTCGAGGTGGCCACCGAGCCGGTCGTCATCCAGAACATGGACGCCGGCCACATCGCCCTGGCGATCCTCGACGGGGAGGCCGTGCCCGCCGGTGGGATGGGCATCGCCAAGCAGCTCAAGGACGAGATCTACCACTGCCCGCCGATCCTGGTCCTGACCGGCCGGCCGCAGGACGCGTGGCTCGCGACGTGGTCGCGCGCCGACGCCGCCGTGCCGCACCCGCTCGACCCGATCCAGCTCGCCGAGTCGGTCGTCGGGCTGCTGCGGTCGCGCGTCCCCGCGCAGCAGTGACCACGGGGCTCGAGTCGCCGGTCGCGAGCTCGGCGGCGGCGTCGTGACCTGGCCCGAGGTGCTGTCCGCGCTCGTCGCGCGCACGGACCTCTCGGCCGCCCAGGCCTCGTGGGCGATGGGCGAGATCCTCGCCGGCGAGGCGACGCCCGCCCAGATCGCCGGGTTCGCCGTCGCGCTGCGCGCCAAGGGTGAGACGGTCGCCGAGGTGACCGGCCTCGCCGACGCGATGTTCGCCCGCCGTACGCCGATCGCGGTCGAGGGTCGCCTCCTCGACGTCGTCGGGACCGGGGCCGACCGCTCCAACTCGGTCAACATCTCCACGATGGCCGCGATCGTCGCCGCCGGGGCCGGGGTCACCGTCGTCAAGCACGGCAACCGGTCGGCCTCGTCGCTGGCGGGCAGCGCCGACGTCCTCGAGGCCCTCGGCATCCGCCTCGACCTCCCGCCCGACCGGGTCGCGGCCGTCGCGGTCGAGGCCGGGATCACGTTCTGCTTCGCCGCCGCCTTCAACCCGGCGATGCGCCACACCGCGGTCCCGCGGCGCGAGCTCGGCATCGGCACGACGTTCAACTTCCTCGGCCCGCTGGCCAACCCGGTGCGGCCCGCGGCGCAGGCCATCGGCTGCGCCGACCCGCGGATGGTGCCCGTCATGGCCGGCGTCTTCGCCGAGCGCGGTTCCGACGCGTGGGTGTTCCGCGGCGACGACGGCCTCGACGAGCTCACCACGACGACCACCTCGACCGTCTACGTCGCCACCGGGGGAGCGGTCAGCGGCCCCTTCACCGTCGACCCGGGAGCGTTCGGCCTCGCACCGGCGACGACCGCCGACCTCGTCGGGGGCGACGCGGCCCACAACGCCGACGTCGTACGCCGGCTGCTGGCGGGCGAGACCGGCCCGGTACGCGACGCCGTCGTGCTCAACGCCGGCGCCGCGCTGGCCGTCCACGCCGCCGACGGGTCGGACATGACCGACGCGCTGGCCGCAGGGATCGTGCGGGCCGCCGAGGCCATCGACTCCGGGGCGGCGCAGGCCACGCTCGGGCGCTGGGTCGCGGCCGCAGCCGGCTGACCGGGCTGACCTGGCTGACCTGACTGACCGGCCGGGTCAGAGGTCGAGCACGAACTCCCGGCCGTTGCGGCGGAAGCCGACACGGTCGTAGTAGGCGCCGACCATCTCGGGAGGGGTCATCACGTGGCGGAAACCGAGCTTCTTGAGGACGTCGCTGCCGCGCCAGACGAACTCGCCCGGCGTGAAGTCGCGGTAGCGCGGCGTCACGTAGTCGAGCTTGACCCGGGCGACGTCGTGGTCGGCGTCGATCAGCACGACGCCCACCGTCTCGTTGCCGTGCACGACGACGAAGGCGTGGTCGCGCTCCGCGGCCGGTGCCCAGGTCCAGCCCGGCTGGTAGCGCCGGATGTCGTCGCCGTGGACGTCGAGGAGGTGCTGCAGGTAGGCGTCGTCGCGACCGACCTCGATCACCTCGAAGGCGGCCTCGTCGTGCCGGTCGCGCAGCAGGCCGACCAGGAACCACACGTTGATCGCCGCCAGCACGATGTTCATCGCGAACATCGGCCAGACCTCGATGAGGGCGTTGAAGACGATCAGCACCAGGCAGGCGACCAGGTTGAGCGCCCGGAAGCGCAGTACCCGGGCCTGCAGCAGCGAGAACACGAGCAGGGCGCTGCCTCCCCACCCCACGAGATCCAACCAGCTCATCCCGGGACTGTAACGACCGTCACTCCCCCTGACTGATTCGGCCTGACTGATTCGACGGCGACGTGCGCTGCGACACCACCGGACCCGACACGACCGGACGCGACCCGACCGGACGCGACCCGACCGGCACTAGTCACAACTGACTACGGCTCGAGGCTGGTCGACCGTACTGCGGCAGGGGGTGTCGAACCTAGGGTGCTCGGGTCGGCTCGCTGACGCGCACGTGCGCGGATCTCGGCGTCGGTCGGTCCACCACATGGGAGCAGTCGTGTCGTTCAAGCGTGTCGCGTTGTCGGGGCTCGTGCTGGCAGTCAGCGGGTCCCTCCTGGCGAGCGTGCCCCTGGCCGCCCCCGCGAGCGCGGACGTCACGTCGCCGCAGGCGACGACGGCGCTCGACCTGCCGGCCGGAGTGACCGTCGCGGGCTTCACCGGGAGCCCGCTCAGCCGCGCGGTCGCGGACACCGCGCTCGACCCGGCGGTCGCGTTCAACGACTTCCCGTCGAGGGGGAGCAGCTACGTCATGCTCTCGAGCGGCGACGCGACCAAGGTCTTCGAGGGCGTCCCCACCTCGCAGCTGAGCACCGACGTCGGCAACGACGGTGCGCCCGACGCGTCGAGCCTGACCCTGACCGTCGCCGCTGGCACCGCCAACACCGGGTGCCTCCTCGTGGACTTCGCGCTGGGCACCGAGGAGGCGCTGGGCTACTCCGAGGGCACCGCGGGCGACCGGCTCAGCATCGTCAACGACGGCCGCGACTACGCCGTCAACGCCGGGCGCGGCTACTTCAGTCAGAGCACGTGGCAGGCCGAGCCCAAGCTCTACCAGGTCTACGCGCTGGGCTACTGGCACAAGCCGGGCGACCCGCTCGACCCCGAGCCGGGGACGGCGGAGGAGCCGCGGCTCGCCCCGGTCACCGGTCTCAACAACGTCACCTCCCGCGACACGGCCCGGATCCCGCTCGATCTCGCCGGCGGCGACGAGGTCGTGACGATCAAGGTCGAGGACGCGACCAACGGCGACCTCGACTCGGTCGCCTTCGTCGACGACGTCCGGCTCGCCCCGAGCTGCGACAACGGCACCGGGGTCGAGCCCGAGCCGGAGAACCGCGACATCCCCAACTCGTGCTGCGGCATCATCCGCGGCATCCGGGGGGTCGGCAACGCGCTGGTCTACGACCCGGTGCCGACCACCGAGACGATCGAGCGCTACGACGCCCCGGCCAACGGCTGGCGCTCGCCGTCCGGGGTGCCGGTCGAGCTCCGCTTCCGGTGGTACCGGACGACCACGCCCAACAAAAACTCCGGCAACATGGCGGCGTGGACGGCGATCCCCAACGCCGACCGCCAGACCTACGTGCCGACCTCCGTCGACCGGGGCAAGGTCCTCATCGTCCTCGTGACGGGGGTGGTCGACGGGCGCCGCGTCGAGACCTTCCCGGCTACGTCCACCGCCGACGCCTGGTACGTCACCCTGCCCATCGACAACGGCACCTTCGTCGAGGGGGGAGGGCCGGTGATCAGCGGGCCCGCGGACGGGTCGGCCGCCGTCGGTGACACCCTCACCGCGCAGATCGGCTCGACGGTGCCGCGCCAGGACACCTACGAGTGGCAGTGGTACGCCAAGAACCCCGGCGGGACGGGCGTCGGAAGCCCCGTGTCCGGCGCCAACGCGCAGACGCTCGTCATCCCCGAGAGCCTGGCCGGCAAGGTGCTGACCGTCCGGGCGACGGCCCAGCGCGCGTCCTTCCAGGACCGGTCGTGGGACAGCCCGGCGTACGGCCCGATCGAGCTCCAGAGCTGGACCAGCACCCCGTCGCCCCAGATCGTCGACGATGGCACGCCGCGCAACGGCGAGACGCTCACGGTCGTCACGGGTGCCTGGGCTCCCGAGCCCGGCTCCTACAGCTATCAGTGGAAGCGCGACGGTGCCGTGATCCCGGGGGCCACGTCGGCCAGCTACACCCTCAAGGACGCCGACGTCGGCGTCCCCGTCACCGTCGACGTGTCCGGCGTCAAGACGGGCTACCCCCTCGTGCCGCGGGCCTCGCAGCCGGTGACGCCCGCGGGGCAGACGATGACCGGAGCCCCGGTGACCATCACCGGTACGGCGGCGATGGGCGAGCTGCTGACGGGTGGCCCCGGCGCGGCGGACTGGGTGCCGTCCTACGCCCGGCTGACCTACGCCTGGTACGCCGGCCAGACCCTGGTCCAGAGCGGGGCCAGCCGCAACTACCGGGTCACGCCCGCGGTGGTGGGCCAGCGGATCACCCTGGCGGTCACCGCCACCAAGAGCGGCTTCGACCCCAAGACCACGTTGAGCGAGCCGACCGCGGTCGTGGCGCGCGGCAGGCTCACCGCAGGCACCGTGCAGATCTCCGGTACGCCGAAGGTCGGCTCGACGGTCCGGGCCTCCACCGGCTACTGGAAGCCCACGCCGGTGACCTTCACCTACCGCTGGAAGATCGGTAGCCGCCTGGTCGCCGGCGCCGCCGGGCGCCGGTCCACGCTGACGCTGCCGCGGTCGGCAAAGGGCAAGCGGGTCACGCTGGTCGTCACCGGCACCAAGGCCGGCTACACCACCCTGGCCCGGTCGGTGGTCTCCGCGAAGGTGAAGGCCTGAGGCCGCCTCCCGCGGCCCTCACGACGCGGGGCGGCGCCGGTCGACGGTGAGCTCGGAGGCGTGGGGAGGCGCCCGCGCGGTCAGTCGAGGCCGAGCGAGAACGCCGACTCGAGGTCGTGGCGCGAGTAGGCCCGGAACGCGATGTGGGTCTCGGTCTCGCGGACGCCGTCGACCTTGTTGAGCCGGTCGGCGACCACGGCGGCGATGTCGTCGTGGTGGCGCACCCGGACCATGGCGATGAGATCGATCTGGCCGGTCACGGAGTAGACCTCGGTGACGCCGTCGATCGCGGCGATCGCCTCGGCGACCTCGGGGATCGCGTCGACCGCGGCCTTCACGAACACGATGGCGGTGATCATGGGGCCACGTTAGTGGGAGGCGAAGGCCGCCGGCTCGCTCACGCGGGCGTGGCGGGCCAGCTGGCGGGTGGCGCCGGCGACCGGGCAGGTCCACTCGCCGTCGATGTCGACGAGCCGCAGGTCGGGGGCCTCGAGCCAGCGGAGCACCCGCTCGGTCTCCTCGGCGGTCGCGGCAGGGGTCGGTCCCGGGGTGCCGACCGGCGGCGGGACGGTCTCGGCGGTGGCGCGCAGGGCCGCGACGTAGGAGTGGGCGTCGGCGCCGGAGGGGATCACGCCCGCGGCGGCGAGGCGGCCGTAGCGGACGACGTGGACGGCCCACCGGCCGTCGTCCTCGCGTCGGGTCGCCACGACCTCGGGGCAGTGGGTGAGGGAGGTGAGCCGCTGGGTGCGCGCGGCGGCACGGACGAACGACGCCAGGCGGTCGCGGTGGACGCCGGCCTCCTCGAAGCGCTCGTCGGCGGCGAGCGTGGCCATCCGGGCGTTGACCATCTCGACCACGTCGTCGGGACGGCGGAGCAGGGTCTCGCGCAGCTGGCGGACGACCGCGGCGTAGGTGTGCTCGTCGACGCTGCCGTCGCACGGTGACAGACACCGACCCATCTCGGCCAGCACGCAGGCGGTGCGCGAGGGCCTCTTGCCGAAGCGGTCGGAGCACTGACGCACGGGGAAGGTGTCGTGGAGTGCGGCGAGGCACTTCTCGGCGCTCTGGCGCGAGGAGAAAGGGCCGAGGTAGTCGGCGTCGTCGTCGAGCACCCGGGCGACCAGCGACAGGCGCGGCCACGGCTCGCGGGTGAGCTTGACGAAGGTCGTCTTCTCCGGGAACTTCGAGCGCCGGTTGTAGGACGGCTTGTGCTGGGCGATGAGGCGCAGCTCGCGCACCTCGGCCTCGAGCGGGGTCGCGCACTCGATCGCGGTGACCCGGGCCGCCAGCCGCACCATCTCGCCCATCCGCGACCGGGTCTCGGACGCGGTGAAGTAGGACCGCACGCGCTTGCGGAGGTCGCGGGAGGTCCCGACGTAGAGGACCCGGTCGGCCTCGTCGCGGAAGAGGTAGACCCCGGGGGAGTGGGGGAGGCCGTCGGCGAGGTGACGCTTCTTGCGCTGGGCCGCGGTGACGCGGGAGGAGAAGGTCTGCAGCTCCTCGAGGGTCGACACGCCCTGGGCGCCGATGCGTTCCATCAACCCGTGGAGGACGTCGACGGTGGCGCGGGCGTCGGACAGGGCGCGGTGGTTGGGGGTCGTGGCGGACCGGAAGACCCGGGCGAGCGAGGACAGCTTGCAGTTGGGGGCGTCGTCGCGGGTGATCACCCGGCGCGCCAGGACGGCGGTGTCGACGACCTCGAACGCCGGCCAGGGGCGCTCCTGCTGCTCGGCGAAGTGGCGCAGGAAGCCCACGTCGAACGGCGCGTTGTGGGCCACGAGCACACAGCCCGCGGCGAACTCGAGGAACGCCGGCAGCACCGACTCGATGGGCGGGGCGTCGGCCACCATCGAGTTGCTGATGCCGGTGAGGACGGCGATGAAGGCCGGGATGTCGGTGCGCGGGTTGACCAGGGTCTGGAACTCGCCGAGCACCTCGCCGCCGCGGACCTTGACCGCGCCGACCTCGGTGATCATCGAGCCCGCCTGGGCCGAGCCACCGGTGGTCTCGAGGTCGACCACGCAGAAGGTCACCGCGTGCAGGGGGCGGCCGAGCTCGTCGAAGCTGCGTTGCGCCTCCCACTGCGTCTCGTGGTGGGGCCGCGGGTCGGCCGTGGTGGTCATGCCTCGGACGGTAGGCGCGACCGCCGACACTTCCGGGGACGACACTCGGGAGCGACCCGGGCGACCCGCCGCGGGAGCCGTCCGGCGACGTCGGCGACCCAGGACTGATCCAGGACTGATCCGGGACTGTCGGTGGTCGCTGTCAGCCTCTGGGACATGACGACACACATCGACTGCGACACCTGCGTGGTGCGCGGTCTCGCGTGCCACGACTGCGTGGTGACGGTGCTGCTCGGGCCGCCCCCCGAGCTGGCCCCCCTGACCATCGACGACGAGGAGCGCCGTGCGCTCGACGTCCTGGCCGACAGCGGGCTGGTGCCGCCGCTCCGGCTGGTCCGGCCGGTCACCGGACCGGAGGTGGAGTCGGCCTGACCGCACCATGACGGCTGCTGCGGATGAGGCCCGTGTGACCTGTGGTGCAGGCCACGCCGCCAAAGTCGTTGAAGTTTGGCGCACTCTGAGGTCGCCCACTACGGTGGCCGCTCAGGTGTTCGTGGAGCTGGGTCCACCAGGGCCCACACGAGCGCCGCGCTGAGTCCGCCACCGCTTGCGGTGGGGGAGCCGGGGAACCAACTCTTCTGGGGTGAATCTCCCGCGAGGCGCCACCGCAGCACCACCGCGGGGGGCGAGGAGCGGGCGTAGGGCAGGTCGTGCCCGAATCCGTCAGCTCACCTGGTAGGCGTACGACACCGCAAAGGAACCACCGCCGCTGTGATCAGCCCCCGGATGCGCATCGCCTCCGCGGTCTCGGGAATCGCGCTCGTCGCGAGCCTCGGGCTCGTCTCCAGCTCGCCGGCCCAGGCCGAACCCGAGATCAAGGACGTCCAGGCCCGCGTCGACCGGCTCTTCCACGAGGCCGAGCAGGCGTCGGAGCGCTACAACGACGCCAAGATCGAGCTCGACGAGCTCACCGAGGACCTCGGCGCCGTCAAGTCCGACGAGTCGCGTGCCGAGACCTCGCTCGACGCGATCCGCCGCGACGCGCGTCGAGCCATCCTGCGCCAGTACGGCAGCGGCGACCTCGGCGTCGTCAGCCAGGTCGTGACCGCGGGCGACCCCGGCGCGTTCCTCGACGACGTCTCGACGATGTCGACCTACAACCAGCTCCAGCAGGGCCTGTTCGACGACTACGAGACCGGTCTCGAGGCGCTGAGCATCCGCCGCGACGCCACCGAGAAGCGGATCGGCCAGGTCGCCGACCTCGAGGCCGAGCTCGCCGACGAGAAGGCGACCATCGACGACAAGCTCGCCGACGCCAAGGACCTCCTCGGTCGTCTCAAGGAGAAGGAGCGGCGCGAGATCCTGTCGCGCGACGGCACCACCCGGGTCCCCTCCGACGTCCCGGCCTCCGGCCGCGCGGGCGCGGCGGTCAGCTATGCGATGGCCCAGGTCGGTGACGCCTACGTCTACGGCGCGGCCGGCCCGAGCGCCTTCGACTGCTCCGGCCTCACGATGATGGCCTGGGCCCAGGCCGGGGTCTCGCTCCCCCACTCGTCGAGCGCCCAGTACAGCTCGGGCACGCACGTCGCGGCCTCCGCGCTGCAGCCCGGCGACCTGGTCTTCTACTACAGCCCGATCAGCCACGTCGGCATGTACATCGGCAACGGCATGATCGTCCACGCCGCCAACCCCAGCAGCGGGGTCCGCGTCGCCGAGCTCTACTCGATGCCGTACGTCGGCGCCGTACGTCCCGGCTGACGGTACCCACACTGACCGGAGTCCACCACGCGAGGACCGGCCGACCCCGATGGTGGGTGGTCGGTCCTTCGCTGTTGGTGCTGGTCCTCGTCGGCGTCCTCACCTGGGTCCTCGTCGCCCCCGGGGACGACGAGGACGAGCCCTACGTCGCCCCCGTCCCCACCGAGACTCCCGCCGGCATCGACCCGGCCGGGGCCGCCGAGGCCCTCCAGCGCCTCGTCTCGGCCCTCACCGGAGGCGAGCGCACCGCCGCCACGGAGCTCGCCGCGCCCGAGGACACGACGACGGCCGCGCGCCTCGGCGACCTGGTCGACACGGCGGTGGCGGCCCGGCTGACGGACGTCACGCTGCGCTACATCGACGACGACGGCGGGCTCGCCGCCGACGGCACGTGGGCGGCGGTCGTCGACGCGACGTGGGCCTACGCCGGGTTCGACCCGGAGCCGAACGCGACCGAGGTGTCGGTGCGGTTCCGCGGGACCGACGACGGCGTGGCCATCGCCGGCATCGGCGGCGGGACCCTGCGCACCCCGGTGTGGATGACCGGACCGGTGCAGGTCGACCGCTCGTCCGACCTCCTCGTCGTGGCGGCGTCGGGGACCGACCTGGCGGCCTACGTCCGGCTCGCCCGGGCCGCCGTGCCGACCGTCTCGAGCGTGGTCACGTCGTGGAGGCCGCGGCTGGTGGTCGAGGTGCCCGCCGACGGGGCGGCCCTCGAGGCGGCGTTGGGGGTCGAGCCCGGCTACTACGGCCAGATCGCCGCGGTGACGGGGGCGGCCGGCACGGTCGTGCCCGGCGCGCCGGTCCACGTCTTCGTCAACCCCGACGTCTTCTCCGGTCTCGGCCGTGCCGGCCGTGAGGTCGTGCTGGCCCACGAGGCGACCCACGTCGCCACCGACGCGCCGTCGAGCGAGGGACCGACCTGGCTGACCGAGGGCTTCGCCGACTACGTCGCCCTGCGGGAGACCACGCTGCCGCTCACCCGGACCGCAGGCCAGGTCGCGCAGCAGGTCCGCGACGACGGGCTGCCGCAGGCCCTGCCGACGGCCGCGGACTTCGACACCCGCGGGCCGCACCTGGGCGCCGTCTACGAGTCGTCGTGGCTGATCAGCGTCACACTGGCGGACCGGGGCGACGCGGCCCGGCTGGAGGACTTCTACACCGCGGTCAGTGCCGGTACGCCGGTCGACGAGGCGCTCAGGCGTGACTTCGACTGGTCCGAGGCCGACCTGGTCCGGGCCTGGCGGGCCCGGTTGGCGGCGCTCCCGGGAGCGTGAGGCCGGGTAGCGACCTCGGTGCTCGGACGCAGCGACCCCGCACCCGTGACGGGTGCGGGGTCGCGACGGTCCGACCTGGGGGAGGGGTGAGGCTCAGTTGCCGCCGTCCTCGATGCTGTCGTTGGTGCCCTGGAAGGCGTCCTGGACCGTCCCGCCGAGGAGGAAGACGACGGCGACGATGAAGGCCGCGATGCCGGCGATGAGGAGCCCGTACTCGACGGCGGAGGCGCCGCGCTCGTCCAGCTTGGCGAGGCGGGCGTCGAGCAGGATGCGGCCGTAGGTCAACATGTCGGGCTCCCAAGATAGTCGGAGGAACGGACCCGAGGGCCGGTGCGAGCTCGAGCCGCCTTCGCGTCCATCCTCCCCGGGGCGGTCGCTGCCACCCATCAGGTGAACGTACGAGAGCGCCTAGTCACTTCGGACTAGTCCGTCCGGCCGTCTGGACGACCGGTCCGGGTTCGAGCTGTTCGGCAGCGTGGGGCGGCCTGCGGACGAGGACGACCACGGTCGGGACGGGGTGCCGACGAGAGCGACGTGCTCAACGGCCGAGGCCCCACGCTCGTGGGGAGCGTGGGGCCTCGGGGTGGTCATCGGTTCGAGCCGGGTGACCGGTGGTGCCGGATCAGGGGGTGCCGCCCTCGATCTCGTTGTTGGTGGTCGTGAAGGCGTCGGTGATGTTCTGGCCGAGGAGGAAGACGACGGCGACGATGACGGCGGCGATGCCGGCGACGAGGAGGCCGTACTCGACGGCGGAGGCGCCGCGCTCGTCCATCTTGGCGATGCGGGCGTTGAGCAGGATGCGGCCGTAGTTCAGCATGATGTTTCTCCTGATGTGTGGTGAAGCGTGGGGGGATGGATCCTGGTGTTCCTGGGCGAGGAACGGATCCTCACTGAGAAGAATCCTGCCGTGGTCCGCGCGCTCGGCCATCAGGAGATCGCACCGAGCCCGCTAGTCCGTTGTGACTACCCCGGGCCTGCCGTCGAGGTCACCGCTCGGTCGGTTGGATGCTCGACAGGAGGCCGATCCTCATGGCGGTGACCAGGGCCTGGGCGCGGTTGGCCGCCCCGAGCTTCTGGTAGATGCGGGCGATGTGCGACTTGGCGGTCGACTCGCTGAGGTAGAGCTTCTCGCCGATGGCAGACGCCCCGAGACCGTCGGCGAGGAGGAGGAGGACGTCGTGCTCGCGCTCGGTCAGGTTGGTCGACTCGCCGGAGGCACGACGCATCATCGCGCCCACCAGCCCGGCGCACACGAAGGCGCGGGGTGACACGAAGGCGTGACGGGCCGCCTTGACGACCTCGGAGGACGGCGCGTCCTTGCCGACGAACCCGGAGGCGCCGGCCTGCATGGCGGCGAAGATCTGGTCGTCGCCGGAGTGCATGGTCAGGACGATCAGGCCGGTCTTGTTGCTCGTCTTGCGGATCGTCCGCACGATGTCGAGCCCGGTGCCGTCCTGCAGCTGCAGGTCGGCCACCACGACGTCGGGGGACATGGCCTCGTACTTGGCCAGACCCTCGGTCACCGAGCCGGCGGTGCCGACGACGTCCATGTCGTCCTCGAGGTCGATGACCGCGCCGAGACCGCTGCGGATCAGCTCGTGGTCGTCGATGAGCAGGATGCGGATCGGTTGGTCGCTCATGGTCGAAGCTCCTTCAACGTGGGGTGCTGCACGGGTGCCGTGCCCGGTTGTGCTCAAGGAATGCGTACGGCGACCATCAGGCCGCCCTGGGGGTTGTCGTCGATCGTGAGCTCGGCGCCGACCAGGCGGGCACGCTCGCGCATGATCTTGAGCCCGTGCGAGTCGCTGCGAGCCGCCTGGAGGCCGCGTCCGTCGTCGGCGACGGTGATGTGGGCCGAGGGTGCGTGCACCTGGCAGTTGACCTCGATGGAGGAGCACTGGGCGTGCTTGATCGCGTTGTTCATCGCCTCCTGGGTGATCCGGAAGAGCTCGGCCTCGACCTCGGGGCGCAGCCGCGTGGAGTGCTCGTCGAGCGTCACCTGGATGGGGATCATGGAGGACTCGCTGAGGTGTCGGGCCACCGCCCCGATGGCCACCCCCAGCGTCTCGGACTCGCCGATGCTGGTGCGCAGCGTGAGCACCGACTGTCGTACCTCGGCGACGACCTTGGTGATCCGGTCGCGCAGCAGGGCGAGCGCCTTGGCCTGCTTGTCGTCGGCCGGTCGCGCAGCCAGGGCGTCGACCAGGTAGCCCAGGGACGCGATGTCCTGGGCGACCCCGTCGTGCATCTCCCGGGCGAGCCGCTTGCGCACGTCGGCCGAGGCGGAGTCGCGGAAGTCGGAGAACAGCATGGCCGTGTCGAGCTGCACGGACTTCGCCCGCAGCTGGGCGGGGAGTCGGAGGATCGTCCGCTCCACCTCGATCACGTCGAGGTCGGCGGCCTCGGAGAGCAGACCGGCGACGACGACCGAGTCGCCGACGGGGAAGGCGAACGCGAGGTCGTGCACGATCGGCTCCGACCGTGCCCAGGACTCGACCGCGAGCTCCTCGGCCTCGGCGAGCGTCGACTCCACGTCGACGCTCTGGGAGACGAGGGGCATCAGCACCTCGCCGCGCGGCACGTAGACGGCGATCCCCACGGTGGGGAGCTGGTCGCCGACGTCGCTCACCAGCGCACCGGCCAGGGCAGTGACGTCGAGCCCCGAGCTGAGGTTGCCGGACAGGTCGAGCAGCTGCCGGATGAGTCGTTGGGCGTCGAGGTAGGGCGCGAGCTCGTCGACGTCGGTCGCGAGGTTGGCGTAGACGAAGCTGCCGACCATGCCGAGGCCCAGCCCGGCCATGGTCCACGTGAAGATGGTCAGGCTCTCCTGGGCCGTGATGCTGTGCTGGATCAGCAGGGCGAGGCCGACCACGGTGACGAGCTCGGCACTGATCGCGAGGAAGGTGCCGAGGAGGCCCCGGACGACAGCGGCGAGGAACGGTGGCACCGCGAGAGCGAGCAGGATCGCCTGGCCGTCACCGAACGTCAGCCCGCACACCACGCCCGTCAGCGCGGCTTCGACCACCGGGACGTTGACCGTGAGCTCGCGCCGCTGCTCGGCCACGCTCGCGACGACCCAGACGCCCGCGACACCCGCCAGGGCGGTGAGGGCGGTCTCGTTGCGGTCCCAGAGGATCGGACCGCTCAGGGCGACCAGGGCAAATAGCCGGGCCCCGACGGTGATCCGCTGGGTCCGCTGCTCGATCATCCGTCAACGACCACCGATGTTGTCGACGATCTGGAGCGCGGCAGGTCCCATCACGGCCACGAAGAGGCACGGGAGGATGCAGAAGATCAGCGGCACCGTGATCTTGACCGGGACCTGCTGGGCCTTGGTCTCGGCCCGCTGGCGGCGCTTGACCCGCATCTCGCTCGACTGGACGCGAAGGACCCCGCCGATCGGGATGCCGAACGCGTCGGCCTGCACCATGGCGCCGACGAACGTCTTGACGTCGGGGACGTTGCACCGGTCGGACATCCCGCGCAGCGCCGCCGACCGCGTCTGACCGATCTGCATCTCGGCGAGCATCCGCGCGAACTCCTCGGAGAGCGGCCCCTCGGTGTTGCGCGAGACCTGCTGGCACGCCGCGTCGAAGCCCAGCCCGGACTCGACCGAGATGGTGAGCAGGTCGACCGCGTCGGGGAGCTCACGAGCGAGCTGCTCGGAGCGGTTGTAGGCCGTCTGGTAGAGGTAGAAGTCGGGCAGGAAGAAGCCGAGGACCAGACCACCGGCCGTCATCAGGACCAGGACCGGTGCGCTCACCCCCATGACGAGCGCGAGTGCGAAGCCCACCATCAGCAGGGCGATCGCGCCGAGCACCTTGACGGACACGACCCGGTCAGCGGTCCAGTCGCGCGGGTTGCCGGCGTAGTCGAGCTTGCGCTGCAGACGGTCGGAGGTGTCGGCGCCGGTGAGCCGCCGACCGATCGCGAGCAGCCGTGCCTGGAGGGGTTTGAGCACGCGCTCGTCGAACGGTCGCTCCAGCTCCTCCTTGAGCTCGGCCGGCGCGGTCGTCATCGCCTCGAGCACCGCGAGGGACCGGGTCACCCCGACCTTGGTCTCGTCGTCGCGGAACGCCATCGACACCAGTCCGATCGCGAACAGGACGAGGACCACGCCGAGCACGAAGACGAGCACCATCTCAGACCTCCACCTTGACCAGCTTGCTCATCCAGAAGACGCCGACGCTCAGCCACAGTCCTGCTCCGACGAGCATGATGATGCCGCGGGGGTCGGTGAACAGGACCTGGACGTAGTCGCCCTGTCCCACGAGGAGGTAGAGGAGGAAGGCCGGGGGGAGTCCGCCGAGCACGTAGGCGGAGAGCTTGCCCTCGGCCGCGAGGGCTGCGACCTGGCGCCGCATGTACTCCCGCTCGCGCATCGTCGAGGCGACGGTGTTGAGCAGCTCGGCGAGGTTGCCGCCCACCTGTCGCTGGATCTTGATGGCCATCACAACCCACCGGAAGTCACGGCTGTCGAAGCGGTCGGCGACCCCGTCGAGCGCGTCCTCGAGGGGGACACCGATCCGGGTCTCGACCAGCACGCGCCGGAAGGCCGAGGCGATCGGGTCGGTGCCCTCGCGCACGATGGTGTCGACCGACTGCATGAGGGACAGACCGGCCGACAGCGAGCCGGACATCAGCTGCAGGGTCTCGGGCAGCGCAGCGTTGAACGCCTTGCGCCGCCGCGTCCCTCGGAAGCCGAGGTAGGCCCAGGGGCCGACGACGCCGAGGACCATGAAGATCAGGCCCGCCACCACGTTGCCGCGACCGAGCAGCAGCCCGACCACCGAGATCGCGAGGAAGAGCCCGGCGTGGACCAGCAGCCACTCCGACGGCTTCAGCTCGCTGCCGGCGGCCTCGAGCCGCTGGGAGATCCGGTCGTCGAGGCTCTTGTTGCGGTCGAGCATGCCGGCGATGGCGTCGCTGGCCTGGTCGCGGATGGCGGTCTCGGGCACGTCCTTGACCGGTGCCGTGCCGCCGAACGTGCTGGCCGTGTAGGTGGACACCCGTTCCTCGGCGCTCATCGCCACCGGCTTGCGCGGCACGAGCAGGACCAGCGCGGCCAGGAGCCCGGCCCCCAGGACTGCGACGCCGACGTACATGAACCACTCGGGCGTGCCCGCGGCAGCGGACGGAGCGGCCGTCTCGGGGATGGCCTCGAGGCCACCGGACGCCTGGCCGGCCACTCGTGGCACGGTCGAGCGGGCGACCACGTCGCCCAGCGGCGCCGGGAGGGTGACGGCGACGTCGATCTGTCGGGCGACGACGTCGGCGGGCACGTCGACGGTGACCGCGACCTGACGGGCGAGCACGTCGGCCTCGGCGGAGAACGTCGCGGCCAGGGCCTCGCTGTCGGAGGCGATCACCTCGCCCGCCTGCCCGGCGATGGTGGTCAGGGCGTCCAGCGCGCCACCGGACTGCTCGAGCGCGACGACGTCGACGACCACGCCGTCGGAGCCCTCGACCGCCGCCGTGACGTCGGTGAGAGGGGTCGTCCCGGTGTCGGCCCCGTCGGACAGCACGAGCACCGCCCGCTGGCCCTCGGTGCCGGTGAGCTCGACCGCCCGCAGCACCCCGTCGTAGAGCAGGGTCTGCCGGCTCAGCTCCAGCCCGGCGACCACGGCCCGGGCCGCGTCGCGGTCGGTCGTGGGCTCGAGGTCGGTGCGCACCTCCGAGGCGAAGGACACGATGCCGACGGCGACGTCGGCGGGCACGTTGTCGAGGAAGGTCGTGGCGGCGAGCTTGGCCGCCTCGAAGCGGGGCCCGGCCATCGAGTTGCTGGTGTCGATGGCGAGGACCGTCGTGCGCTGCACCCGGCTCGTGCCGTCGGCGATGCGCGCCGCGGTGGCGTCGTAGGACGTGCCGTTGACGGAGGCGCTGACCCCGTCGAGGTCGACGTCGGCGTCGGCCGGGACGTCGACCGAGACTACGAGGCCCGACCCGGTGCGCTCCACGTTGACGATCGCCCCGTCGGCGGCGGTCGCGGAGCCGGCCGTGCCGAGGACGACCAGCAGGACCGGGACGGTGGCCGCGGCCGCGGCCAGGGCGCGACGGAGGGGGGTGCGGGGGGACACGACGGCTAGATCCGGTCCGCGTGGAAGATCAGCGGGTCGACGGTCACGTTGACCTCGGCCATCTTCTCCAGGAACTTGGGCCGCAGGCCGGTCGAGCGCATCCGCCCCAGGGAGTGGCCCTCGGCGTCGAAGCCGGCCTTGGTGTCGAAGACGAAGACGTCCTGCATCGTGATGACGTCGCCCTCCATCCGCTCGACCTCGGTGATGTGGGTGATGCGGCGGGTGCCGTCCTTGAAGCGGGTCTGGTGGACCACGACGTCGACGGCGGAGGCGACCTGCTCGCGGATGGCCCGGATCGGCAGGTCCATGCCGGCCATCAGCACCATGGTCTCCATGCGCGAGAGCGTGTCGCGCGGGCTGTTGGAGTGGAGGGTGCAGATCGAGCCGTCGTGGCCGGTGTTCATGGCCTGCAGCATGTCGAGGGCCGAGGCGTCGCGGACCTCGCCGACGATGATGCGGTCGGGCCGCATCCGCAGGCTGTTCTTGACGAGGTCGCGGATCGTGACCGCGCCCTTGCCCTCGATGTTGGCCGGACGGGACTCGAGGCGTACGACGTGGTCCTGCTTGAGCTGGAGCTCGGCCGCGTCCTCGATGGTGACGATCCGCTCGTCGGCGGGGATGAACGACGACAGCACGTTGAGGGTCGTGGTCTTGCCGGAGCCGGTGCCGCCGGAGACGATCACGTTGAGCCGGCCGCGCACGCAGGCCTCGAGGAAGTCGGCGGTCGCCGGGCTGAGGGAGCCGTAGGTGATCAGGTCGTCGACGGTCAACGGGTCGGCCGAGAACTTCCGGATGGTCAACGAGGAGCCGTCGATGGCCAGCGGCGGGATGACCGCGTTGACGCGGCTGCCGTCGGGCAGCCGGGCGTCGACCATGGGGCTGGACTCGTCGACGCGACGACCGATCCGCGACACGATCTTGTCGATGATGCGGCGCAGGTGGGCCTCGTCGGTGAACTGCGTGTCGGCCTGGACCAGGCGGCCCTTCTTCTCCAGGTAGATGGAGGAGTGGCTGTTGACCATGACCTCGGAGACGTCGGGGTCGCGCAGGTAGGGCTCGATCGGCCCGTAGCCGAGGATGTCGTCGCTGATCTCCTGCGTGACCCGGGCCCGGTCGCTCGTGCTCAGCGGGCGGTCCTGCGACCCGAGGACGTCGGACAGGACCCCACGGACCCGCTGGTCCAGCTCGTTCTGGTCCATGTCGGCGTCGTAGAGGTGGGGCCCGAGCTGCT
>NZ_JAURVJ010000229.1 GCF_030655615.1 Nocardioides sp. | reverse complement strand
GGTCCCTGAGGTGGGCGCCGCCGCTGGCCCGGAGGGCCCCACCGGCGCCCCTCGAAGGGTGCTGGCCGCCATGTCCGGCGGCGTCGACTCCGCCGTCGCCGCGGCCCGCGCGGCCGAGGCCGGCCACGACGTCACCGGCATCCACCTCGCCCTGTCACGCAACCCCGCGTCCTACCGCTCCGGCGCCCGCGGCTGCTGCACCATCGAGGACAGCAACGACGCCCGGCGCGCGGCCGACGTCATCGGCATCCCGTTCTACGTCTGGGACCTCTCCGAACAGTTCCACGAGGAGGTGGTCGAGGACTTCATGGACGAGTACGCCGCCGGCCGCACCCCCAACCCCTGCCTGCGCTGCAACGAGAAGATCAAGTTCGCCGCCGTCCTCGAGCGCGGCCTGGCGCTCGGCTACGACGCCGTCGCGACCGGCCACTACGCCCAGCTCACCACCGGGACCGACGGTCTCGTCGAGATGCACCGCGCCGTCGACGACGGCAAGGACCAGTCCTACGTGCTCGGGGTCCTCGACCAGCGCCAGCTCGCCCACTCGCTCTTCCCGCTCGGCGGCTCGACCAAGGTCGACGTCCGCGCCGAGGCCGCTCGACGCGGGCTCCTCGTGGCCGACAAGCCCGACAGCCACGACATCTGCTTCGTCGCCGACGGCGACAACGCGGGCTGGCTGCGCGACAAGCTCGGCGACCGTGCGCCCAACCACGGTGGGCCGATCGTCGACGACGCGACGGGCGAGGAGCTCGGACGCCACGACGGCACCTACGGCTTCACCATCGGCCAGCGCAAGGGCCTGCGGATCGGCCGGCCGGCGCCCGACGGCAAGCCTCGCTTCGTCCTCGACATCGAGCCGGTCTCGGGCACGGTGACCGTCGGGCCCCACGAGCGCCTGGCCGTACGACGCCTCACCGGCATCCGCCCGCGCTGGTGCGGCAGCGTGCCGGGCCGCGTCGACGGCACGGTCCAGCTGAGGGCCCACGGGCGTGAGCTGCCCGCGACGGTCGTCGTGGGGGAGCGCGGGGCCGGCGTCGACATCGAGCTGCACGAGCCGGCCTACGGCATCGCGCCCGGGCAGGCCGCCGTCGTCTACGACGGCACGCGCGTCGTCGGCTCCGCGACCATCGCGACCGCTCGGTGACGATCGCCACCGGCGTCGGGTCGATGCCCGGCGACGACCTCGCCGACGTCCAGGGGCTCGTGCTCGACGAGCTCGCCGACGGCGTGCCCCACCTCGTCGAGCTGCCCGGCCGCGGCATCCACTCCGGCATGGTCGGCCGCACGCTCGCGCTGGTGACCACCATCGGCGTCGACCTGCAGCCGGCGGGCTGGCGGCTCACCGACGCCGGCGGTCTCGACCAGCGCCGCTCGCAGAGCCGGCTGGCCCAGGACCTCGACGTCCTCGAGGAGCTCGCTCAGGACTGGACCGGCGCCTTCAAGGTGCAGGTCGCCGGACCGTGGACCCTCGCCGCCACCGTCGAGAAGCCGCGCGGTGACAAGGTCGTCAGCGACCACGGCGCCCGCCGCGACCTCGCCCAGGCGCTGGCCGAGGGGGTGCGCGACCACGTGCGCGACCTCCGTCGGCGCGTGCGCGACGCCGAGTCGCTCGTCGTCCAGGTCGACGAGCCCGCGCTGGCCGCGGTCGCCGGAGGCGGGGTGCGCACCGCGTCCGGCTTCGGGCGGCACCGCGTCGTCCACCCGCCCGAGATCACCGAGCACCTCGGGTGGGTGCTCGAGGCGATCACCGCCGAGGGCGCCGTGCCGTGGGTCCACTCGTGCGCGCCCGAGACCCCGCTCGACCTGCTGCGCCGGGCCGGCGCCCAGGGCCTCGTCGTCGACCTGTCCGTCATGGACGCCGGCGACCACGACGTCCTCGGGACCGCGCTCGAGGCGGGGGAGACCGTCGTCCTCGGCGTCGTGCCCTCGCTCGACCCGGGCCGCCCCGGCGACGTCACCGACACCGGTCTCGTCGACACCGTCGTGCGGTGGCTCGACATGCTCGGCCTCGACCCCGACGTCGTCGGCCCCCACCTCGGCGTCGCCTCGTCCTGCGGTACGGCGGGCGCGTCGGCCGCGTGGGCGCGGCAGGCGCTGGTGCTGGCACGACGGACGGCCGGCCACCTCCCCTAGGGGGTCGACCGGCCGCCGTCACTCGGCTGAGCGACTCAGCCCAGGTGGGCCCCCTCGGGGCCGTCGGTGGCGAGCTCGTCGTGCTTGACGCGCAGCTGGGTGAAGACGACCACCGACGCGGCGAGCATCATCGCGGCACCGACGAGGAACGCGTTGGTGGCGCCGTCGGTGAACGTCGCCTGGAAGACCGCGCCGTCGAGGAACGTCATGTCGGTGCCCGGGATGGTGGCGCCGGCCTGGTCGCCCAGGCCCTGGGCGAGCGGCCCGGCGACCTCGTCGGTACGGCTGTTGACGGCCGAGAGGGCGACGGTGCCGAGCAGGGCCAGGCCGAGCGCGCCGCCGACCTGCTGCATCGTGTTGAGGACGCCGGACCCGATGCCGCTGTCCTCGGTGCGGAGGTGGTGGACGGCGGTCAGGGTCAGCGGCACGAAGGTCAGGCCCATGCCGACCGACATCGTCACGATGTAGGGGAAGATGTGGGCCCAGTAGTTGACGTCGGCGCCCACCGCGCCGCCCGCACCGAGCGCCTGGAGGACCGACGCCGGCCCGTCGTCGACGCTGATGCGCGAGAACATGAAGAGCGAGAACGCGGCGAGCAGCGTGCCGAACCCCGACAGCCAGCGCGGGTCGACGCGGCTGATGAGGTTGGACGACAGGCCTGCGCCGACGACGATGCCGAACGAGAACGGCAGGAACGCGAAGCCGGCGCGCAGCGACGAGTAGCCCATGACCTGCTGGATGAAGAGGCTCAAGAAGTAGAACATCGCGAACATCGCGGCCGGGGCCAGCATCATGGCGACGAAGCTGGTCGCGCGGGTGCGGTTCTGGAGGATGCGGATCGGCAGCAGCGGGTGCGCGACGCGCGACTCGATGAGGGCGAACGCCACGAGCAGGGCGATGCCGGCCGCGAGGGCGCCGAGGGTGCCGGGGTCGCCCCAGCCGTACTGCTCCTCGCCGGCGCGGGTCAGGCCGTAGACCAGGCCGAGCAGGCCGAGGGTGCCCGTGATCGCACCGGGGACGTCGAGCTGACCGGGGTGCGACTCCGACTCGCGCAGGAAGCGGGGCGCGAGCAGGGCGGCCACGAGGCCGATGGGCACGTTGATGAGGAAGGTCAGGCGCCAACCGCTCAGGTCGACCCCGAAGAACGAGTCGAGACCGGTGAGCCAGCCACCCAGGATGAGGCCGACCGCGGCGCCGGCTCCCGACATGGCGGCGTAGACGGCGAAGGCGCGGTTGCGTGCCGGGCCGGCCGGGAACGTCGTGGTGATCAGCGCCAGGGCGGCGGGCCCGGCCATCGCGGCGCCGAGGCCCTGGAGGGCGCGCGAGCTGAGCAGCATGGCCTCGTTCTGCGCGAGACCCCCGATGGCGGAGGCGACCGCGAAGACGATCAGGCCGGTCATGAACAGGCGCCGGCGTCCGTAGAGGTCGCCGAGCCGGCCGCCGAGGAGCAGCAGGCCCCCGAAGGCCAGGGCGTAGCCGGTGACGATCCAGGTGAGGTTGGCGCCCGTGATGTCGAGGTCGCTGCCGATGTAGGGGAGGGCGATGTTGGTGATGGTGCCGTCGAGCACCACCATCAGCTGCGCGATCGAGATCAGGACGAGGGCCCACCCGAGGTGGAGGTCCTTGCCGTCGGTGGGCTGGTCGTCGGCGCCCGCGGCCTCGGCCGGGGACTTGGAGACGTCGGTCATGTGGGGTCCTTCGGGTCGTGGGAGTGACGGGGCCCGACGGCGACGGCGGGCAGGATGATCTGGTCGATGACGCGCTCGATCGAGCCGGCGTCGGCGACCTCGCCCATCAGGAACTGGCGGTGCAGGACGATGCCCGGCAGGGCCGGCACGACGATGTCGAGGTCGACGTCGTCACGGATCTCGCCGCGCTCGAGGGCTCGCTCGAAGACGCCGAGGCTGAGTGCGGCCTTGGGGCCGATGAACTGCGAGCGGAACGCGGCCGCGAACTGCTGGTCGCGACCGATGGCGGTGATGACGCTGCCGAGGATCACCAGCTGGCGCTCGTCGGTCAGCCCGCCCATGCCGCAGAACATGGCGATCAGGTCACCGCGCAGGGTGCCGGTGTCGGGCACCTCGTGGGGCTCCTTCATGCTGCACAGCGCGTCGATGACGAGGGCCGGCTTGGTGCTCCAGCGGCGGTAGAGCGTGGCCTTGGAGGCGCGGGCGCTGGCGGCGACCGCGTCCATGGTGAGCCGGTCGTAGCCGACGTCGGCGAGGACGTCGAGAGTGGCGTCGAGGATCTGCTGCTCGCGGTCGCCCTCGACGCGGGGGCGGGTGCCGGCCTCGCTCGCTGGGCTGCCCACGGCGGGAGTCATGGTGGCGACCTCCTCGATGGAACGGTTCCGTTCCGTCAGACAGTACGGATGCGTACCGTCGTCGGCAACCCCTTTCCCGGACCCCGCCTACGACGGACGGCCGGCCGCCTCCCCGGTGAGGGGAGGCGACCGGCCGTCGCGGGGTGGGTCGGTGTCAGCCGACGTGCACCGGGGCGCCACCCTCGGGGCCGTCGGTGGCCAGCTCGGTGTGCTTTACGTTGAGGAACGTCCAAATCGCGGCAGAGCCGATCGCGATCAGCACGGCGCCCACCAGGAACGCGGCGGTCGCGCCCTCGGTGAAGGAGCCGATGTAGGCCAGGCCCCTGGCCGCCTCGGGCTCGAGGCCCTGGGCGGTGAGGTCGCGGACCAGGTCGCTCTTGGTGCCGTCGGCGAAGTGCAGCGAGACGGTGCCGAGGATGGCCAGGCCGAGCGCGCCACCGACCTGCTGCATGGTGTTGAGCACGCCGGAGCCGATGCCGGAGTCCTCGGTGCGGAGGTGGTGCACCGCGGTCAGGGTGAGCGGCACGAAGACCGCACCCATGCCGACCGACATCAGGACGATGAACGGGAAGATCGAGGTCCAGTAGTTGACGTCGGCGCCGAGGTAGCTGCCGTTGCCCAGGGCGAGCAGGTCGGCCGTGCCGGTGGGCACGGACAGCCGCGAAAAGCCGAACAGCGCAGCGGCTGCCATCAGCGTGCCGACACCGGCGATGAAGCGCGGGTCGATCCGGTTGATCAGGTTGGACGAGACGCCCGCGCCGAGCACGATGCCGAACGAGAACGGCAGGAACGCGAAGCCGGTGTGCAGCGGGCTGTAGCCCACGACGAGCTGGATGAAGAGGCTGAGGAAGTAGAACATCGCGAACATCGCTGCCGGCACGAGCGCCATCACCAGGAAGCTGGTGGCACGGGTGCGGTTGGCGAACACGCGGACGGGGAGCAGCGGGTGCGAGACGCGCGACTCGATCACCGCGAAGGCGGCGAGCAGGATGATGCCGGCGGCCAGCGACGCGAGGGTCCAGGTGTCGCCCCAGCCGTGGGCCTCCTCGCCGGCACGGCTGAAGCCGTAGACGAGGCCGAGCAGGCCGAGGGTGCCGGTGATCGCGCCGGGGACGTCGAGCTCACCGGGGTGCGACTCGGACTCCCGCAGGAAGCGCGGGGCGAGGAAGGCGGCGATGAGGCCGATCGGGACGTTGATGAGGAACGTCAGGCGCCAGCCCTCGAGCCCGACGACGTCGTCGAGGCCGGTGAGCCAGCCACCGAGGATGAGGCCCACGGCCGCACCGGCACCGGACATGGCGGCGTATACCGCGAAGGCGCGGTTGCGGGCCGGGCCGGCCGGGAACGTCGTGGTGATCAGCGCGAGGGCGGCGGGCGAGGCGAGAGCGGCGCCGAGGCCCTGGAGGCCACGCGAGGCGAGCAGCATGGCCTCGTTCTGCGCGAACCCGCCGATGAAGCTGGCCACCGCGAACACGGCCAGGCCGATCATGAACACCCGGCGGCGTCCGTAGAGGTCACCGAGGCGGCCGCCGAGCAGCAGCAGGCCACCGAAGGCCAGGGCGTAGCCCGTGACGATCCAGGTGAGGTTGGCGTCGTTGATGTCGAGGTCGTTGCCGATGAAGGGCAGGGCGATGTTGGCGATGGAGGCGTCGAGCACCACCATGAGCTGGGCCATCGAGATCAGCACGAGCGCCCACCCGAGGTGGAGCTCCTTGCGTTCTCCGACGGTGTCGTCCGGGGCCACGGCCTCGGACTTGGAGAGGTCGGTCATGAGTATTCCTTCGGGTTCTGGTCGGTACGGGCTGCCACGGCGGCGACGGCGGGCAGGATGATCTGGTCGAGGACCTGGGTGATGTAGTCGGCGTCGGGCGGGGTGCCGAGCAGGAACTGGCGGTGCAGCACGATCCCCGGGAGCGCGCTGCCGATGAGGGCCACGTCGACCTCGGGAGAGATCTCGCCGCGCTCCTTCGCACGGTCGAAGATCACCTGGGTGAGCGCGACCTTGGGGCCGATGAAGTCGCGGTGGAACGCCTCCGCGAAGTCGGCGTCCCGGGAGATCGCGGTCATGACGCTCGCCAGGATCGCGACCTGGCGGGTGTCGGTGAGGCCGCCCATGCCGCAGTAGGTGCCGAGCAGGTCACCGCGCAGGGTGCCCGTGTCGGGCACCGACATCGGCTCCTTCTCGGACAGCAGGGCGTCGATGACGAGGGCCGGCTTGGTGCTCCAGCGGCGGTAGAGCGTGGCCTTGGAGGCGCGGGCGCTGGCGGCGACCGCGTCCATGGTGAGCCGGTCGTAGCCGACGTCGGCGAGGACGTCGAGGGTGGCGTCGAGGATCTGCTGCTCGCGATCGCCCTCGACGCGGGGTCGGGTGACGGCCTCGGTGCCCGTGATGGCCGACGTACCGACTGCTGGGGTCATGGGGGATGTGCCCTTCGTCACTGATGGAACGGAACCGTTTCGTTCCATCAAGAGAGTACGGATCCGTTCCATTCCCGACGACTCAAGAAAGTTCAGAAAAACTTCTCAGCCCGCCGTCAGCGGCTGCTCCGGCGTGTCAGACCAGGAGCGAGAGGCACGCGGTGCCGGCGACGGCGTTCCACCGGGGGACGCGGCGCAGCATGTAGTGACCGACCCGGCCCATGTCGCGGAACGCGACCTCGGACGCGACGGCCTCGGCGCGGCGCAGGTAGGCGCGCGTCGCACGGGCCGAGGTGATCTTGTCGGTCCGGCCGTGGGCGGCCAGCACCCGCTTGTCGCGCAGCGCGTCGACCGGGTCGTCGGGCATCCACCAGGGGGCGAGGCCGACCACGCCGACGACCGAGGGGTCGTCGGCGACGTACGCCGCCGTGCGGGCGCCCATCGAGTGCCCGAGCAGCACGACCGGGACCTCGCCGAGCTCCCGGCGTACCTCGTCGAGCGCCCAGCGGGCGTCGACCACGGGCGCGCCGCCGTTCCAGCCGCGGACGCGGTAGCGCAGGAGCCAGGTGCCGACCCCCTGGGCGTGCAGGTCGGGGGTGATGGCCCGCTGCATCGCCGCCATCCGCTTCCACGAGGCGCTGCGGCCGTCGACGGGCTGCCGGCTGGACTGCTTGCCGCCGTGCAGGACGAGCACGAGCGCGCGCTGCTGCTCGGCGTCGAGACGGACGAACGACTCGTGGCTCGATCCGAGGTCGTCGGGTGGAGGGGTCTCAGGCACGTCTGCGGGTTCGGAGGCGGCGGGTCGCCTGGATGGGTGAGGCTCCTCACGACTGTCGGTGGCGAACGGCAAGATGGAGCCGTGCCCGACCCGACACCCACCCCGGCGACCGACGAGGCCCGCGAGGAGCACCGCACCCTCAGCGAGCAGGTCGAGGACGCCCGCTGGCGCTACTACGTGCTCGACGACCCGACCCTCGACGACGCCGACTTCGACCGGCGGCTGCGTCGGCTCGAGGCGCTCGAGGACGAGTTCCCCGAGCTCCGCACCCCCGACTCGCCGACCCAGACCGTCGGAGGAGCGGTGTCGACCGAGTTCACCGCCGTCGACCACCTGACGCGCATGGAGAGCCTCGACAACGCGTTCTCCTACGACGAGCTCGCCTCGTGGCACGCGCGGCTGGCCCGCGACGGCATCGACTCGCCCGCGCTGCTGTGCGAGCTCAAGGTCGACGGGCTCGCGATCAACCTCCTCTACGAGAAGGGCCGCCTCGTGCGCGCCCTCACGCGCGGCGACGGCCGCACCGGCGAGGACGTCACGCCCAACGTCAAGACCATCGGCTCGATCCCGCACCGGCTCACGCCCGACGGCGACTACCCGGTGCCCGACCTGGTCGAGGTCCGTGGCGAGGTGTTCCTGCCCGGCACGGCGTTCGAGCGGCTCAACGCCTCGATGGTCGACGCCGGCAAGCCGATGTTCGCCAACCCGCGCAACGCCGCCGCCGGCTCGCTGCGCCAGAAGGACCCGCGGGTCACCGCGACCCGGGCGCTGGGGATGGTCTGCCACGGCATCGGGGCCCGCCAGGGGTTCGAGCCGACGGCGCAGTCCGACGCCTACGCCGCCCTCGCCACCTGGGGCCTGCCGACGTCCGACCACGTCAAGGTGCTGCCGACGCTCGAGGAGGTCCAGGGGTTCATCGAGAACGCGGGCGAGCACCGCCACGACATCGCGCCCTACGAGATCGACGGCGTCGTGGTCAAGGTCGACGACGTGTCGCTCCAGCGGCGCCTGGGGTCGACGAGCCGGGCGCCCCGCTGGGCGATCGCCTTCAAGTACCCGCCCGAGGAGGTCAACGCCAAGCTCCTCGCCATCCGGGTCAACGTCGGCCGCACGGGCCGTGCCACGCCCTACGGCGTCATGGAGCCGACCCTCGTGGCCGGGTCGACGGTCGAGAACGCGACGCTCCACAACGCCCACGAGGTCAAGCGCAAGGACGTACGACCCGGCGACACCGTGGTCCTGCGCAAGGCCGGTGACGTGATCCCCGAGATCGTCGGGCCGGTGCTGCCGCTGCGACCCAAGGGCCTGCGCCCCTGGCGGATGCCGACCAGGTGCCCCGCGTGCAAGACCCCCCTCGCCCAGCAGAAGGAGGGCGACAAGGACCTCCGGTGTCCCAATCACGAGCTCTGCCCCGCGCAGGTGCGCGAGCGCGTCTTCCACGTCGCCGGCCGCGGCGCGTTCGACATCGAGGGTCTCGGCTACGAGGCGGCCGTGGCGCTGCTCGACGCCGGTGTGATCGCCAACGAGGGCGACCTCTTCGCGCTCACCGAGGCGCAGCTCAAGCAGACGCCGCTCTTCACCCGGGCGCCCAAGAAGGGCGAGGAGGGCCCGCAGCTCTCGGCCAACGGTCAGCGTCTGCTGGCCAACCTCGGCCGGGCCAAGCAGGTCCCGCTGTGGCGTGTCCTGGTCGCCCTGTCCATCCGCCACGTGGGGCCGACCGCGGCCCGGGCGCTGGCCCAGGAGTTCGGCTCGATGGCGGCCATCCGCGGCGCGACCGAGGAGAGCCTCGCGGCCGCCGAGGGCGTCGGTCCCACCATCGCGGCCGCCGTCATCGAGTGGTTCACGGAGCCCTGGCACGTCCAGATCGTCGACACCTGGGAGCGCGACGACGTCTCGCTCGAGGACGAGCGTGACGAGTCGGTGCCCCGCACCCTCGAGGGTCTGAGCATCGTCGTCACCGGGTCGCTGGTCGACTACAGCCGCGACTCGGCCAAGGAGGCGATCCTCGCCCGCGGCGGCAAGGCCGCCGGCTCGGTGTCCAAGAAGACCGACTTCGTCGTGGTCGGCGACAACGCCGGCAGCAAGGCCGACAAGGCCGAGCAGCTAGGGGTCACGATCCTCGACGAGGACGGCTTCAAGGCCCTGCTGGCCGACGGGCCGCCGCCGGCGCCCGCGGAGGGGGCCGAGGAGGAGGCCGACGACATGGGCGACGACACCGACGGGGACTGATCGCGGTTGACGGCGCCGCGCGGTCGGCGCACGATCGGCGCCATGACCTCGACCCCGTGTGTGCTCGGACCGCTCGTCGTGCTCGTGCTGGCCGTCGGTGGTCTCACGACGACCGCCGCTCCCGCAGAGGCGGCGCCCGGACGTCACTTCCGCACGGTGGTCTCGGTCAACGGCGCCAAGCTCGCGGCTTGCCGCGTGCCGACCTCGTCGGGGTCCCGGGTCTTCGGCCGCGTCAACGCGCGGCGGGCCACCACTCGCACGACTGGCTACCTGGCCTCGGCCAGCGCGACCCGCACGTGGTCCCGCGTACGCCGGGGCAGCGTCTCCGCGACCAAGTCGCTCGCGGTCGCGCGCGGCGGCACCGTGCTCTTCACCCTCAACGGGCCGGGCTCGTCGAGCTCGGCGGAGGTCGACGTCGCCGAGCTCCGCCGCTGCTGACCCCGATCCTCGGTGGGTGTCAGCCGGCGGCGCTGTAGGTGAGGCAGTCGGCGACGTCGGCGCCCGCACCGATCTCGACGCTCTCGGCCCCGCACTCGAGCGCCGAGTTGTGGACGCAGTCGCTGCGGTGGCACGCGCCGACCTGGCCGGTGGCGTCGACGCCGGCCTTGGCGGCCTCGTCGACGTAGGTGCCACAGGCGCTGGTCGCGCCCGTGATGGTGATCGCGGCCGCGTGGCAGTCGTGGTCGTGGTTGTAGGAGCACCCCTCGGCGCTGCAGGTGCTGACGAGCGGCAGGTTCATGGTGGTCATGGGGCCACGGTGCCCCTACTCGCGAGCCTCGTCCAGGCCGGCAAGCCTCACCTAAGGGCGTGCCGGCGGTCAGGACGAGCGAGGTCGTGCGCGAGCGCCCTACGATGCGGCCGGTGAGCACCCCCGCCGTACCCGGTCGCGACCCGATCGCCGAGGCCCGCCGCCAGTGGCGCGCACACGGGTGGGACGAGGCGTCCGAGGGCATGGCCGCGGTCACCTCGGTGATGCGGGCCCAGCAGCTGCTGCTGACCCAGATCGACGCCCTGCTGCGGCCGTTCAACCTGACGTTCGCCCGGTTCGAGCTGCTGCGGCTGCTCAGCTTCGCCTCGGAGCAGCGGATGACGATGCTCCGCGCGGGCCACCGCCTGCAGGTGCACCCGACGTCCCTGACCAGCCTGGCCGGGCGGCTCAAGGAGGACGGGCTCGTCGAGCGGGTCGTCAACCCCGACGACGGCCGCTCCGGGATCCTCGTGCTGCTGCCGCCTGGCCTCGAGCTCGTCGAGCGGGCGACCGCGGTCCTCAACGAGGAGGTCTTCGAGCAGGTCGGTCTCAGCCCCGACGACATCGCGACCCTCGTCGACGTCCTCGGCCGCTTCCGCGCCGCCCGCGGCGACTTCGGCGCCTGAGCTCTCGCTGACCCGTCGCGTTTGTGCGACGGGTCAGCGGTTACCTGTCGCGTTGACGCGACGGGGGGCGGGTGGCCGCGCGCGTAGGAGACGCGTGCCGGCGGTTCGTGAGCCACCGTCCCGGGCGATCAGATCCGCCACTTCGGTGGCTGACGCACCGCCGGCGTGGGCCGGGGAATCGGCGAGGTGAGGTTCTAGGACGAATCTCCCGGTTCTGTGCCGAAGCTTCGTACGAGAACCGGGAGAGACGTCAGACAAGCGTGACGAGTGGGACACGTGAGGGCTGTCCGCGCGTGGACGAGGGCGCGGCGGCGCCGGTGGTGTCAGCGGTCGTAGGTGTAGAAGCCGCGGCCGGTCTTGCGACCCAGGAGGCCGGCGTCGACCATGCGGGCGAGCAGCGGCGGGGCGGCGTAGAGCGGCTCCTTGAACTCCTCGTAGAGCGACTCGGCCACGGCCTTGGTCGTGTCGAGGCCGATCAGGTCGGCCAGCGCGAGCGGGCCCTGCGGGTGGGCGGCGCCGAGCACGAGGCCGCGGTCGATGTCCTCGGCCGTCGCGAAGCCCGACTCGAGCATCCGGATCGCCGAGAGGATGAACGGGATGAGCAGGGCGTTGACGACGAAACCGGCGCGGTCCTGGCAGTCGATCGCCTTCTTGCTCAGCGAGCCCTCGACCCAGGTGCGGGCGCGGGCGGTGGTGTCGTCGGAGGTCAGCAGCGACGGGACGAGCTCGACCAGCTGGAGCACCGGGACCGGGTTGAAGAAGTGGATGCCGATGACCTGCTGCGGACGGCTGGTGACCACGCCGAGCTTCATGATCGGGATCGACGAGGTGTTGGAGGCGAGGATCGCGTCCGGCGACGTCACGATGCCGTCCAGGGCGCGGAAGAGCTCGACCTTGGCGGCCTCGTTCTCGACGATCGCCTCGACGACGACGTCACGGTCGGCCATCGCGCCCAGGTCGGTCTCGACCCGGATGCGCGCCAGGACGTCGGCGGCCGTCACGCCGCCGGCGCCGTCGAGCTTGCCCTTGGCCTCGGCCCGCTGCAGCGACTTCTCGAGCCGGCCGACGGCGGTCTTCGCCGCCGCGTCGGACGACTCGACCACCACGACGTCGAGCCCGGCTCGCGCGCAGACCTCCGCGATCCCGGCGCCCATCAGGCCGCCGCCGACCACACCTACGGTGTCCACGTCAGCGTCCCAGGACCTGGCGGGCCATGACCAGGCGCTGGACCTGGTTGGTGCCCTCGTAGATCTGGGTGATCTTGGCGTCGCGCATCATCCGCTCGGCCGGGAAGTCCTGGGTGTAGCCCGAGCCGCCGAGCAGCTGGACGGCGTCGACGGTGACGGCCATGGCGGTGTCGGAGGCGAGGCACTTGGCGGCGGCGCCGAAGAACGGCAGGTCGGGGTCGTTGCGCTCGGACTTGGCTGCGGCGACGTAGACCATCTGGCGTGCGGCCTCGAGCTTCATCGCCATGTCGGCGAGCATGAACTGGATGCCCTGGAAGTCGGCGATCCGCTTGCCGAACTGGCGGCGCTCCTTGACGTAGTCGACCGCGAGGTCGAGCGCGCCCTGGGCGATGCCGACGGCCTGGGCGCCGATGGTGACGCGGGTGTGGTCGAGGGTGCGCAACGCGAGCGGAAGGCCGGTGCCGGGCTCGCCGATGATGCGGTCGGCCGGGATGCGTACGCCGTCGAGCAGCAGCTCACGGGTGGGGGAGCCCTTGATGCCGAGCTTGCGCTCCTTGGCCCCGAACGTGAAGCCCGGGTCGCCCTTCTCGACGACGAACGCGCTGATGCCCTTGCCGCGCCCGGCGTCGGGGTCGGTGACGGCGAGCACGGTGTAGAACTCCGAGACGCCGGCGTTGGTGATCCACGACTTCTGGCCGGTCAGCACCCACTCGTCGCCGTCGCGCACCGCGCGGGTCTTCATCGAGGCGGTGTCGGAGCCGGCGTCGCGCTCGGATAGCCCGTAGGAGAAGCCCTCGCCGTGGGCGAGCCGGGGGAGGTAACGCTGCTTGAGCTCCTCGCTGCCGCCGAGGATGAGGGGGAGGCTGCCGAGCTTGTTGACGGCCGGGATGAGGGAGGACGACGCACAGCCGCGCGCCACCTCCTCGATGACGATGCAGGTGGCGAGCGCGTCGGCGCCCACCCCGTCGTACTGCTCCGGCACGTGGGGGGCGTGGAAGTCGGAGGCGACCAGCGCGTCGTGCGCGGCCTGCGGGTAGGTCGCGGACTCGTCGACCTCGGCGGCGTAGGGCGTCACCTTGTCGGCCACCAGGTCGCGCACCGCGGCGCGCAGCTCCTCGTGGTCGTCGCTGGTGCGGAACAGGTCGAACTGCGCGCCGGTCATCTTCATCGCCCCTGAAACTCGGTATCGTTCTGGTGAAACCCAGTCTCACATGTCAGGGCGGAGAACCCAACCCATGAGCACCTCGCGCGAGCGGATGGTCGAGGCGGCGTTCGCCCTCTTCGACGAGCAGGGGTACGACGCCACGACGGTCGACCAGATCGTCGACCGGGCCGGGGTGAGCCGGTCGACGTTCTTCCGGGCCTTCGGCGCCAAGGAGGACGTGATCTTCCCGCGCCACGAGGACCTCCAGGCCCGGATCGCGGCGCGCCTGACGACGGGGACGCCGCAGTCCTACCGCGTGGCGCTGCGCGAGGCGGCCGGACTGGTGCTGACGCAGTACCTCGAGGAGGGGCAGCTCGCGCTGAGCCGCTACCGGCTGACCCGGACCGTGCCGGCGCTCCGCGACCGGGAGATCGCGAGCATGCTCGGCTACCAACGACTCTTCCGCGAGCACGCGCGGGCCTGGCTCGCCGAGCTCGGCGGCCCCGACGTCGACCTGCACGCCGAGCTGCTCGCGGCCTCGGTCGTCACCGCGCACAACGTCGTGCTGCGCCGGTGGCTGCGCGGCGAGACCGACGACCCGTGGCACGAGTTCGACGATGCGATGTCGAGCGTGCTCACCGCCGCCCCCGGCCCCCAGGCGACCTCGGGCACCACGGTCGTCGTCCTGCGCTCCGGCCAGGACCTCGACGACGTCCTCCCCGCCCTCCGCAACGCCCTGCGGGACTGAAGATCCTCCCGAAATGACGCTGACCCGTCGTAGATCTACGACGGGTCAGCGTTCTCTGGGACTGGGAGCAGGAAGACCTACGGGTCAGGCGGCGAGCTTGCCGGCGACCTTGAGGACGCGGGTGACGAGGTGGTCGAGGGCGGCGTTGTCGGTGTCGTCGAGGTCGCCGCCACCGCCGGTGACCTTGCCGACGCCGTAGGGGTTGCCGTCGGAGAACTTGATCGAGTCGGTGTAGCCGGGCGGGACGATGATGCCGCCGAAGTGGGCGTAGGTCGTGTGCATCGCCTCGAGCGTCGTCTCCTGGCCGCCGTGGAGAGTCGAGCTCGAGGTGAACGCGGCATAGACCTTGTCGGCGAGCTTGCCCTCCTGCCACAGCGGGCCGAGGGTGTCGATGTAGGACTGCAGCTGGCTGGTCACGTGGCCGTAGCGGGTCGGCGAGCCGAAGATCGCGGCGTCGGCCCAGTCGAGGTCGTCGGGCTCGGCGGTCGGCTGGTCGGCGACGGACGCGGCGTGGGCGGCCCAGCCGTCGACGCTCTGCACGACCTCGTCGGGGGCGGTCTCGCGCACCCGCCGCAGCCGTACCTCGGCTCCGAGGTTCTCGGCGGTCGTGGCGAGGCGGTCGGCCATCGCGTGGGTCGAGCCGAAGCCCGAGTAGTAGATGATCGCGAGCTTTGTCATGCCTCGACGGTCACAGACGGTGGATGAACGTTCAACCACCCGTCAGGAGGTGACTCCGAACTGCTCGACCCGGACCGCCGAGGCGAGCATGCCCGCCTCGCCGAGCACCCGGGTCGCGAAGGAGGCGAAGCCGACCGACCCGCAGACGTAGGCGCGCTCCGCCGGGGTCGGGAGGTCGAGGAGGTCGCGGACCTCCTCGGGGTACGGCGGCGCGGCCACCCGGCTGCCGAGGTTCTCCCGCGTCAGCGCGACGAAGGCCCCGGCGGCCAGGAGCTCCTCGGCGTAGGGCAGCTCGTCGAGCGTCCTGCCGACCGCGACCACCCGCAGCCGGTCGGCCAGACCCAGGCGGGCGGCGTACCGCACCATCGAGACGATCGGCACGATCCCGAAGCCGCCGCCGACGGCGATCGCCGTGACGTCGCCCTCCCACGTGAACCAGCCACCGAGCGGTCCGCGGACCTCGACGACGTCGCCGGGCTCGGCCACGTCGTGCAGGTGGCCGGACACCTCGCCGTCGGGCATCCGCTCGACCATCAGCTCGACGAGGGGGTCGCCCGGGTCGGACGCGATCGAGTAGGAGCGCTGGGCGGTGTAGTCGTCGGGCGCGCGCAGGCGGACGACGTAGTGCTGGCCCGGGAGGTGCTCGACCTTGCCGGCCACGTCGAGGCGGATCCGGGCCAGCCGGCCGTCGGGCCGGTCGACCTCGACGACGGTGGCCGTCGACCAGGTGGTGGTGGCGGTCTCCCCGGTGTCCGTCACGGGTCGCCCTGGTAGCGCTGCTCGAGCCACGGGTCGCCGCGGTCGTGGTAGCCGTTGCTCTCCCAGAAGCCGGGCCGGTCACGCGCCATCAGCTCGAGCCGGGTGACCCACTTGGCCGACTTCCAGAAGTAGAGGTGCGGCACGAGCAGCCGTACCGGACCGCCGTGCTCGTCGCTGAGCGGCTTGCCGTCGGCCTCCCACACCACCCACGCCTTGCCGCCGACGACGTCGTCGATCGGCAGGTTGGTGGTGTAGCCGGTGGTCGCGTGGGCCATGACGTAGCCCGCCTCGGGCAGCGGGCCCGCGGCCTCGAGCAGCGTGTCGACGCTGACCCCGCGGAACGCGACGTCGAAGCGGCTCCACGTCGTCACGCAGTGGATGTCGCCGGCGTACGCCGAGCCCGGGAGGTCGCGCAGCTCGCGCCACGACCAGGTGGTCGGGGTCGACACGAGGCCGTCGACGCTCAGCGACCAGTGCTCGGGGTCGAGGTGCGGCGTGACCTCGGCGGTCAGCGTCGGCCAGTCGCGGCCCACGTCGTACTGGCCGGGTGGGAGGCGCTCGGAGCGGCCGGCCGCCTCGGCACGACGCTTGCCGGTGAATCCGCGGGTGACGGGCATGGGCCCATCCTGCCGGGTCGCGGGTTCCAAGGCTCGTACCGCTCGTGCCTCAGACGACGCGTGGACCAGGGTCCGAATGGCCCGATGGGGTCAGGCGCGCCCGTCCCCGGCGTGAACACTAGGCTCCATGCCATGCCGGAGATCACTCGCGACGAGGTCGCCCACCTGGCGACGCTCGCCCGGATCGACCTGGACGACGCCGAGCTCGACCACCTCGCGCCCCAGCTGTCGGTCATCCTCGAGTCCGTGGCCTCGATCAGCGGCGTGGCCGGCGACGACGTGCCGCCTACGTCCCACGCGGTGCCGCTGACCAACGTCTTCCGCGACGACGTCGTCGTGCCCGGGCTGACGCCCGAGCAGGCGCTGTCGGGCGCGCCGGAGCGGTCGGGCGGGCGCTTCGCCGTACCGCGGATCCTGGGGGACGAGCAGTGACTGACGCCCTCATCCGCCGGACCGCGGCCGAGATGGCCGACGACCTCGCCGCCGGCACGACCACCTCGGTCGCGCTCACCCGGGCCCACCTCGACCGGATCGCCGCGGTCGACGGCGCGGTCCACGCGTTCCTCCACGTCGACGCCGAGGGCGCGCTCGCCCAGGCCGCCGCCGCCGACGAGCGCCGCGCCGAGGGCGCCACCCGCTCGACCCTCGACGGCGTCCCGATCGCGGTCAAGGACGTGCTGGCGACCGAGGGGCTCCCGACGACCTGCGGGTCCAAGATCCTCGAGGGCTGGGTCCCGCCCTACGACGCCACGGTGGTCGCGCGGCTGCGCGCCGGCGGCCTGCCGATCCTCGGCAAGACCAACATGGACGAGTTCGCGATGGGCTCGTCGACCGAGCACTCGGCCTACGGCCCGACCCACAACCCGTGGGACCTCGACCGCATCCCCGGCGGCTCCGGCGGCGGCTCCGCGGCCGCGGTCGCGTCGTTCGCGGCGCCGCTCGCCCTCGGCACCGACACCGGCGGCTCGATCCGTCAGCCCGGCGCCGTCACCGGAACGGTCGGCGTCAAGCCGACCTACGGCGGCGTCTCGCGCTACGGCCTGGTGGCGCTCGCCAACTCCTTCGACCAGGTCGGACCGGTCACGCGCACGGTCCTCGACTCGGCCCTGCTGCACGAGCTCATCGGCGGCCACGACGCCCGGGACTCGACGTCGATCGACGTCGCGCTGCCCGACCTGGTCGGGGCGGCCCGCCAGGGTGCCGGCGGTGACCTGTCCGGCCTCAAGGTCGGCGTGATCCGCGAGCTCGCCGGCGACGGCTGGCAGCCCGGCGTGATGGCGCGCTTCACCGAGTCCGTCGACCTGCTGGTCGGGATGGGCGCCGAGGTCGTCGAGGTGTCGTGCCCGACGTTCGTGCACGCGCTGGCGACCTACTACCTGATCATGCCGGCCGAGGCGTCGAGCAACCTCGCCAAGTTCGACGCCATGCGCTTCGGCCTCCGGGTGCTGCCCGAGGGCGTCGACTCCCCGTCGGCCGAGGACGTCATGCGGGCCACCCGCGACGCGGGCTTCGGCGACGAGGTCAAGCGCCGCATCATCCTCGGCACCTATGCCCTCTCGAGCGGCTACTACGACGCCTACTACGGCCAGGCCCAGAAGGTGCGCACGCTCATCACGCACGACTTCGGCGCCGCGTTCCAGCAGGTCGACGTGCTCGTCTCGCCGACCGCGCCGACCACGGCGTTCAAGCTCGGCGAGAAGCTCGACGACCCGCTGGCGATGTACCTCAACGACCTCGCCACCATCCCGGCCAACCTCTCCGGCGTCCCCGGCATCTCGGTGCCCAGCGGGCTCGCCGACGAGGACGGTCTCCCGGCCGGCTTCCAGGTGCTGGCGCCGGCCCTCGCCGACGACCGCGTCTATCGCGTGGGTGCCGCGCTCGAGGCCGCCCTGACCGACAAGTGGGGCGGGCCGCTGCTCGACCGCGCCCCGGTGCTGGAAGGAGAACGCTGATGGCTGCCGATCTCGTCGCCTTCGACGACGTGCTGGCGACGTACGACCCCGCCCTCGGGCTCGAGGTCCACGTCGAGCTCAACACCAGCACCAAGATGTTCTGCGGCTGCCCGGCCGTCTTCGGCGGCGAGCCCAACGCGCAGGTCTGCCCGACCTGCCTGGGCCTGCCCGGCGCGATGCCGGTGGTCAACCGCAAGGCCGTCGAGTCGGCGATCCGGATCGGGCTCGCGCTCAACTGCTCGATCGCCGAGTGGTGCCGCTTCGCGCGCAAGAACTACTTCTATCCCGACATGCCCAAGAACTTCCAGACCTCCCAGTACGACGAGCCCATCGCCTTCGACGGCTGGATGGACGTCGAGGTCGACGGCGGCGTGGTGCGGGTCGAGATCGAGCGCGCCCACATGGAGGAGGACACCGGCAAGTCGCTCCACGTGGGCGGCGCGACCGGTCGCATCCACGGTGCCGACTACTCGCTCGTCGACTACAACCGCGCCGGCATCCCGCTCATCGAGATCGTGACCCGGCCCATCCAGGGCGCCGGCGCCCGTGCGCCCGAGATCGCCAGGGCCTACGTCGCGCAGCTGCGCGACCTGATCGTCGCCCTGGGGGTCTCCGAGGCCCGGATGGACCAGGGCAACTTGCGCGCCGACGTCAACCTGTCGCTCGCACCCAAGGGGTCCGACCGCCTCGGCACCCGCACCGAGACCAAGAACGTCAACTCGTTCCGCTCCGTCGAGCGCGCCGTGCGCTACGAGATGCAGCGGCACGCCGCGGTGCTCGGCACCGGCGCGACGATCCTGCAGGAGACGCGCCACTGGCACGAGGACACCGGCGTGACCACGTCGGGCCGCGAGAAGTCCGACGCCGACGACTACCGCTACTTCCCCGAGCCCGACCTCGTCCCGGTCGCGCCGTCACGCGAGTGGGTCGACGAGCTGCGCGGCACGCTGCCGGAGAACCCCACCGTCAAGCGGACCCGCCTCCAGGCCGACTGGGGCTTCACCGACCTCGAGATGCGCGACACCGTCGGCGCCGGCGCGTTCGGGCTGGTCGAGGCGACCGTCGCCGAGGGCTGCCCGCCGCAGGCCGCACGCAAGTGGTGGCTGACCGAGCTGGCCCGTCGCGCCAACGAGTCCGGCGTCGACATCGCCGACCTCGGCGTCTCACCGGCCCAGGTGGCCGCCGTACAGGCGCTCGTCGACGACGGCACCGTCAACGACAAGCTCGCCCGCCAGGTCTTCGACGGCCTGCTCGCCGGCGAGGGCACCCCCGAGGAGATCGTCGCCGCCCGCGGGCTGGCGATCGTCTCCGACGAGGGTGCGCTCGGTGCGGCCGTCGACGCCGCGATCGCGGCCAACCCCGACGTCGCCCAGAAGATCCGTGACGGCAAGCACGCCGCTGCCGGTGCGCTCATCGGTGCGGTCATGAAGGAGATGCGCGGGCAGGCCGACGCGGGCCGGGTGCGCGAGCTCGTGCTGGAGCGGTTGGCCTGAGGGTCGTCAAACCCTGATACCGACGCACCTGGTACGTCGCAGTCAAAGGTCGGGGTCGTCGGGACACGCTGGACAGCGGACGAACGCGCCGGTCCAGCCTCCACGTTGCAACAGCCGGTGGATCCGGGCGGCGGTCCAGCACGGGGTCCCGAAGACCAGGCCGTAGGTGATCCGGACGGTCAGTGCGTCGTCGATCACGCGGGTGTCGAGATCGCGACGGGCATCCTTGTCTCGCGCCCTGGCGTTGTCGTGGAACGCCCGGCCGTCGAGCTCGACGAGGAGTCCCTGCTCGACGTAGTGGACGTCCCGCGCCGTCGGCTTGCGGCCGACGGTGCCCGGGCGCCTGGCGTTGACCGGGCGGCAGGCCATGGGCCCGTTCGACGCGGTGGAGGTAGCCGCGCTCGAGCACCGAGCACGCACCGGTGGCGAGGTCGTCGAGCATCTCCAGGAGCAGCTGCTTGCCCGGCACCCGCCGTGTCTGCAGCACCTCGGCGACCTTGACCGCCGACGTCTGCCGCGTCTGGATCACGTCGGCCAGCAGCCGGAACGTCGCCAGGACGTCGTCGCGCTGCTCTGATGCGACGTCGATCAGGGCGTGCTGGAGCTTCATGCGGGGAGGAGCGCAGCGCCAGTCGACCCGTCGGCCAGATCGGGCTTGCGGTGGGCGCGGACCCGGTCCACCGGCTTGACGGTGCGGTTGTCGGCGATCGCCACGTCGATGACGGCCCGTGGCGGCGGATGCGGCAGCGCAGACAGTCCGGTGAGGGCGCTCGGCCAGTGCGCCAGCACCGCGACCCACTCGCGTTGCTGCCGGGTGAGCTCCCCGGTGTGGTTGACGAACACCCCCGGCACGACGCGGACCAAGTCCTTGCGGCGCAGCATCCGTTCGATGTCGCCGTGGGTGAAGTGAAGTGACAGCAGCTGGCGGCGGGAGACCACGCCGTCCTGGACCCACTCCAGCAGGTGGCGAAGCCCCTCGGTGTCGGGCATCTTGTCGCGTGGCATGGCCATGCCCTCCCCGGCACGTCGAGCCGGAAACGAGCCCGTCGGTCGCCTGTGGACAACGTCGATCCTCGATGGCGACGTGCGGGGCACGTCGGATCGGAAGGTTCAGATTCAGTCGTCCAGCAGCAGCGTCTTCTGCACCTTGCCCATCGCGTTGCGGGGCAGCTCGTCGACGAGGACGACCTCACGCGGACGCTTGTGCCACGACAGCCGCGACCCGACGAGCTCGACCAGCTCGGTCTCGAGACCCGGGGCGGCAGCCCCGACGACGAAGGCCACGATCCGCTGGCCGAGGTCGTCGTCGGGGACTCCGACGACCGCGACCTCGTCGACGGCCGGGTGGTCGAGCAGGACCGCCTCGACCTCGCCGGAGCCGACGCGGTAGCCGCCGGTCTTGATCAGGTCGGTCGACTCGCGGCCGACGATGCGGTGCCAGCCGTCGGCGTCGCGCACGGCGAGGTCACCGGTCGAGAACCACCCGTCGTCGGCGAGGTCGGGGGAGGGGCGGCCGAGGTAGCCGGACATGACCGAGGGTCCGCGCACCTCGAGCCGGCCCATTCCTTCGTCGTCGGGGCCGTCAGCAGGCGACGCGATCCGGGTCTCGGTCGCACCGACCGGCCGCCCGACCCAGCCGGGTCGCGGCGCCTCGTCGACCCGCGCGGCCAGGGTGATGCCGGTCTCGGTCATGCCGTAGCGCTCGTGGGGCGCCAGGCCGGTCAGCTCCTGCAGCGCGGTGAAGGTCGACACGGGCAGGGGGGCGCTGCCGGACACCAGGAGCCGGGCGCGGCGGAGCGCCCGCGCCGCCTCGGGCGACTGCGCCACGCGGTGCCAGACGGTCGGGACGCCGAAGTAGACCGAGCCCGCGGCCGCGGCGTAGGCCTCGGGGGAGGGCCGGACCGTGTGGACGAGCCGCGACCCGACGCGCAGCGGACTGAGCAGGCCGAGCACCAGGCCGTGCAGGTGGAAGAGGGGGAGGCCGTGCACGAGGACGTCGTCGGGCGTCCAGGCCCAGGCCTCGGCCAGCCCGTCGAGGCACGCGGCGAGGGTCCGGCCGGTGTGGGGCACGCCCTTGGGCGGCCCGGTCGTGCCGGAGGTGTAGAGGAGGAGCGCCGTGGCGTCGGGGTCCACGCGCCGGGGAGCCCACGACTCGAGGCCCGGGGTGAGCACGGGCAGGTCCCCGGCGAGGGCGGCGGGCCCGGACCAGGTCACGGCCCCCGAGTCGGCCAGGACGTGGCGGCGCTCGTCGGGGCCCGAGTCCGGCGGCACGGGTACGACGGGCACGCCGGCCAGCAGCGCCCCGACGACCGCCACGACGGTGAGCACGTCGGGCGAGGCGTGCACGGCCACCGGTCCGGGCCGCGTGCGACGGTCGAGCTCCGCGGCGACACCGTGGGCACCGTCCAGCAGGGCGTCGCGCGAGAGCACCGCGTCGCCGACGGTGACCAGGTCGGGCAGGTCGGGGCCGGTGGGATCCAGGAGGGCGTCCAGCACCGCAGCACTCTCGCACGCCGATCACGACTAACCGGGGCCCGTCCCGCCGGGTTACGCTCCGCCTGAACCACTCATCACGCCCGTGGCGGGGGAAGCCGGTCGAATTCCGGCGCTGACCCGCAACCGTAGGCGGCCGCCTCCTCGCAGCACGCACCACCGCAGCACCGCACCACCGAGGGACGACCGCGAGCCGGAGCACCTGACACGACGCGTCTCACCACATCGCTGTCGTGGAAAGCAGCGGGTGACCCGGCCGAGGCCAGGGGCTCCCGTCGCGTGCAGCGGGAAGGAACCCATGAAGCACCGCTCGCTCCTCGCCGGGCTCTCGGCGCTGGCCGTGACCGCCGGCCTCACCGCCGGCGTCGCCGCGCCCGCGTCGGCCCTGCCTGACGCGCCCTACGAGCCGGACTTCGCGCCCGCGCGCGAGGGTGCCGCCTGGCTCACCGGGCAGCTCACCGACGGCCTGATGGTCAACCCCAACTTCGGCGGCTTCACCGACTACGGCCTCACGGTCGACACCGGTCTCGCCCTCGCCGACGTCGGCGAGCCCGGCACCGTCGACACGATCTCGGCCGCCCTGGCGCCCGAGGTCCGCAGCTACTACACCTACTTCGTCACCGCCGAGAAGACCCACGTCTCCGCCGGGTCGCTCGCCAAGGCGACCGCGTTCGTGCAGGACGCCGGCGACGACACCTCGGCCTACGGCGGGCAGGACCTCGTCACGCAGCTCGAGGCCCGCGTCTCCACGGCGTCGGGCAGCGCCGGCCGCCTCGGCGACGTGTTCTTCCCCGAGGAGCAGTACGAGGCCGACTACGCCAACACGATCGGCCAGGCGTTCGCCGCCAAGGCCCTCGACGTCGAGGGCAGCACGCGCGCTGCCTCGGTGACCGACTACCTCCTGGCCCAGCAGTGCTCCGACGGCTTCTTCCGGCTCGCGCTCGGCGCCACCGCCGCCGACACCTGCGACACCGCGACGCCGGCGGCGACGCCCAGCACCGACGTCACCGCCCTGGCGATCATCAACCTGCAGAGCCAGCTCGACGACCCCGTGGTCGCCGCCGCCGTCACCGACGCGCTGACCTGGCTGAAGGGCACCCAGAACCCTGACGGCTCCTTCGGCAGCGACGCGATGATCACCACCGCCAACGCCAACAGCACCGGCCTCGCCGGTTGGGCGCTCGGCGACGCCGAGTCCTCCAGCACCGCCAGCTACACCGACGCCGCCAGGAGCGCGGCCGTCTGGCTGCGCACCCGCCAGGTCGCCAACACCGCCTCGTGCCGGCCCTACGCCGGCGCCGACGAGGGGGCCGTCGCCTACGACGACGCCGCCCTCGAGTCCGTGACCGGCACGCCGATCACCCAGGAGGCGCAGGACCAGTTCCGACGGGCGACCGCCCAGGCGCTCCCGGCCCTGACCAGCGCACCCGACGGCGTCGTCCCGACCCCCTACGTCTCGGACTACGTCCGCGCGCGCAGCGTCCAGCGCGTCGACGTCGCCGCGTCGCCGGGTGACGTCGTCTGCCTGGTCGGCAACGGCACCACGCGTCTCCGGCGGGTCCCGACGACGGGCACCCTCTCCTTCTCCTTCACGCTCCCGTCCGGCACGGGCAACCGCGCGTACGCCGTCCAGGACGGTGACGAGGTCGTCTACAGCAGGACCTACCGTGCGCTCGGGTCCAAGACCCTCAAGGTGCGGGCCCTGGCCAGCGTGCGGCGCGGCGCGCAGCAGCGCGTGGTGCTGACCGGGCTCGCGGCCGGCGAGCAGGTCAAGGTCTCCTTCGGCGGCAAGGTCGTCGCCCGCGGCAAGGCCGGGTCGAAGGGCCGCTTCCAGCGCGCCTTCACCGTGCCGGTCAAGGCCGGGCTGGGCCAGCGCAAGCTCCGCGTCGTCGGCGAGTTCAGCACCCGCGTCGGCACCACGACCTTCAAGGTCACCCGGGCCAAGTGAGCCGTCTGCTGCGTCCGGTCGTCGCCGCCCTCGTGGCGGCGGCCGGCTGCGCTGCCCTCGCCGTCCTGGTGGGGGCAGCCGCTCCGGCCCAGGCCGCGGCCTGCTCGACGGCCTCCGGCGTCACCGTCGTCGCCGACTTCAACGGCCTCGGCGGCGGGGTCCAGGGCGCCTGCGTGGCCGACGGTGGCGGCGACAAGGCCTCCGACCTGTTCCCGGCGGCCGGCTTCCCGCTCAACCTCCAGACGCCCGGCAGCCCCGGCTACGTCTGCCAGGTGAGCGGCAAGCCGAACGGGTGCGGTCGGCCGGACGGCGACGCCTACTGGGGCCTGTGGTGGTCCGACGGCCGCACCGGCCGCTGGACCTACGCGAGCCTCGGCGCCGCGTCGCTCCGGGTCCCCGACGGCGGCTACGTCGCGTTCGCCTGGGACGACGCGGCCGGCGAGGTGCAGCCGTCCTACACTCCGGCGGCGCACGCCGCGCCGAGCCCGACCCCTCAGCCGACGCAGCCCACGCAGCAACCGCCCCCTCAGCCGACGCAGGCACCCACGCGTACGCCGAGCGCGTCGCCGGCGCCGTCGGGCACCTCGACGTCCGCCGCTCCGGGTGCGCCCACGACCACACCCACCGCCACCACGGAGACCCCCTCGACCTCGGCGCCGACCACCGCGTCCGGCACCCCGACGGCTCCGACCAGCACCGCGACGACCACCGCCCCGGCTGAGGGGACCCCGACCGCCACCGACAACGGCACCGAGACCGGCTCCGGCACCGGGCTCGCCGACCCGGTCGCCCCCACCGCCGCCGACACCGACGACGACGGCGGCCTCCCCGGCTGGCTCGCCCCGCTGGTGATCGTGCTGCTCTTCGGCGTCGCCGGTGCCGTCGTGCTCCTCAAGCGCCGTCGACCGACCCCGTGAGCGCCCCGTGAGCGCGCTGCCGCGCGACCTGCACCCCGTGGCCTGGTGGCTGTGGGCGATCGGGCTCGCGACGGCGGCGTCCCTCACGACCAACCCGCTGGTGCTGCTGACGATCGTGGGGGTCGTGGCGGTCGTCGTGACGGCGCGACGGACCGACCACCCGTGGGCCCGCTCGTTCCGCTTCTACGTCTGGCTCGGCGTCGCGGCGGTCGTGCTGCGCGTGCTGTGGCGGGTCGTCCTCGGCGGCGGCTACCCCGGCGACGTCGTGCTCGACCTGCCCGAGATCCCCCTGCCCGACTTCGTCCTCGGCGTCACCCTGCTCGGCCCGGTCACCCAGGAGGCGCTCGTCGCGGGGCTGTACGACGGACTCCGCCTGGCCACGCTCGTCATCTGCGTCGGCGCCGCCAACTCCCTGGCCAACCCCAAGCGGCTGCTGCGCAGCCTGCCGCCGGCGCTCTACGAGATCGGCACCGCACTGGTCGTGGCCGTCACCGTCCTGCCGCAGTTCACCCAGAGCATCCAGCGCGTCCGCGCCGCGCAGGCCCTGCGCGCCGGCGACACCGGCCGCGTCAAGCGGCTGCGACGCTTCCTGGTGCCGGTGCTCGAGGACACCTTCGACCGCTCGCTGGCCCTCGCCGCGGGCATGGACACCCGCGGCTACGGCCGTACCGGCACGGCCACGCCGACCGAACGACGTACGACGGGAGCCCTGGTCATCGCCGGCCTCTGCGGGGTGGCCGTCGGGGTCTACGCCCTGCTCGACCAGACCGCCCCGCGGCTGCTCGCCGCCCCGATGCTCGTGCTCGGGACGCTCGTCGCCGTGGCCGGGCTGGTCAGTGCCGGCCGGCGCGTCCAGCGCACCCGTTACCGCCCCGACCGCTGGCGGCCGGCCGAGCTCGCCGTCGTCGCGGTCGGCCTCGGCGTCGCGGTGCTCGGCTGGTGGGTCAGCCACCACCAGCTGGCCATCGCCTATCCGTCGGTCTCGGCCGCCCCCGAGGTCAGCCTGACCGCGCTCGTCGCCGCCCTGCTCGGCATCGCCGCGGTCGCGGTGAGCCCGCCGCCGCGCACCGCCGGGAGCGTGCGATGAACCCGCTGCTCGAGCTGCGCGGCGTCACCCTCGCCTACGACGAGACCCGCATCCTCGACGCCGTCGACCTGACGGTGGAGGAGGGCGAGCTCGTCCTCGTCTCGGGCCCGACCGGCGTCGGCAAGTCGACCCTGCTCGGCGTCGTCACCGGCCTGGTGCCGCGCTTCAGCGGGGGAGTGCTGAGCGGCGACGTGCTGCTCGACGGCGTCAGCATCGTGAGCACGCCGCCGCGCGAGCGCGCCCACGCGATCGGCTACGTCGGTCAGGACCCCGCCGCGGCCTTCGTCACCGACACCGCCGAGGACGAGCTCGCCTACGGCATGGAGCAGCTCGGCCTGCCCCCGGAGACCATGCGGCGCCGGGTCGAGGAGACCCTCGACCTGCTCGGCATCGCCCACCTGCGCGACCGCGACCTGCACACCCTCAGCGGCGGCGAGCAGCAGCGCGTGGCGATCGGCTCGGTGCTCACCATGCACCCCCGCCTGCTCGTGCTCGACGAGCCGACGTCGGCGCTCGACCCCACCGCCGCCGAGGACGTGCTCGCGACCCTGACCCGACTCGTCCACGACCTCGGCGTGAGCGTCCTGCTCGCCGAGCACCGGCTCGAGCGGGTCGTGCCCTTCGCCGACCGGATGGTGCTGATGACGGCCGCCGCCGGGCGCACCTCCGTCGAGGTGGGGGAGCCGGCCGACCTGCTCGCCCACTCGCCCGTCGTACCCCCGATCGTCGAGCTCGGCCGCCTCGCCGGCTGGAGCCCGCTGCCGCTCACGGTCCGCGACGCCCGTCGCGCCGCCCGGACCCTCGACCTCCCCGCACCGCCCGCCGTCCCGGTCCTCGCGGACGAACCGCTCCTGCTGGCCACCGGCGTCGGCGTCGCCCACGGCAGCACCGTGGCCCTGCGCGAGGTCGACCTGACCCTGCACGCCGGGCGCGTGACCGCACTGATGGGTCGCAACGGCGCTGGGAAGTCCACCCTGCTCTGGGCCCTGCAAGGCTCCCGCAGGCGCCGGGCGGGTCGCATCGACCTCGACGGCGCCGACCCCGCCGCCCTCGACCCCGCCGGCCGGCGCGGCCGGGTCGCGCTGCTGCCGCAGACCGCCTCCGACCTGCTCTACCTCGAGACCGTCGTCGAGGAGTGCGCCGCCGGCGGCGCCGGCACCCGCGAGATCCTCGACCGCCTGGTGCCCGGCATCGACGACGCCACCCACCCACGCGACCTCTCCGAGGGCCAGCGCCTCGCGCTCGCCCTGGCGCTGGTGCTCGCCCCCGCGCCCCGGGTGGTGCTGCTCGACGAGCCCACGCGAGGCCTCGACTACAACGCCAAGGGCGCACTCGCCGGCATCCTGCGCGACCTCGCGGCCGACGGCCACGCCGTGCTCGTCGCCACGCACGACGTCGAGTTCGTGTCGTCGGTGGCCGACGAGGTCGTCGTCCTGGCCGAGGGCGAGGTCGTCTCCGCCGGCCCCACCCGCCGCGTGGTCGCCGAGTCGCCCGCCTTCGCCCCACAGGTGATGAAGGTGCTCGGCGCACCGTGGCTGCGCGTCGACGAGCTGACGGGAGCCCTGACATGAGCGACGTCCGCGCCATCCCGCTGAGCCCGCGCTCGCGCGTCACCCTCGCCGTCGCCTCCGTGCTCGGCCTGATGATGCTCTGCTGGCCGCTGCTCGTGCGCGTGGGCGACGAGGCCGCACGGATCGACCCGCCCTTCCTCTTCCTGCTGCTCCTGCCCGTCGTGATCGCCGTCGTCGTCGCCGAGATGAGCGAGGGCGGCATGGACGCCCGCGTCCTCGCGATCCTGGGCGTCCTCTCGGCCGTCAACGCGCTGATGCGCGTGCTCTCCGCCGGTACGGCGGGGGTCGAGCTGGTCTTCTTCCTGCTGATCCTCTCGGGGCGGGTCTTCGGCGCCGGGTTCGGCTTCGTGCTCGGCGTGACGTCCCTCTTCGCCTCGGCCCTGATGACGGCCGGGGTCGGGCCGTGGCTGCCGTTCCAGATGCTCTGCGCCGCCTGGGTGGGCCTGGGCGCCGGGCTGCTGCCGCGCCGCGTGACGGGGCGCTGGGAGATCGCGATGCTGGCGGCGTACGGCGTCGTGGCGGCGTACCTCTTCGGCGCGCTGATGAACCTCTCCGGCTGGCCGTTCCTCCTCGGCGTCTCGGTGCCCGGCGCCGAGGGCGACCTGACCTTCGACCCGACCGCGGGCCCGTTGCACAACCTGCACACGTTCGCCGCCTACACGCTGATCACCTCGACGGGCAGCTTCGACACCGGCCGCGCGATCACCACCGCCGTCGCCGTCGTGGTGCTCGGGCCGGCGGTGCTGACCACGTTGCGACGGGCCTCGCGACGGGCCGTCGTGGTGGGCGTGACCGACCCCATGGCCACGACGGACCAGGCCGCATAGCCCTTTCGGGCCAGGCGTTCTCCACAGAACCGGGATCGTTACCCCAACCCCGGTGGGCTGTTCGCGCCCCGTTCACGATCGGCCCCCCGATCGTTCCGTCGTCCTCCTGAGACTGCTCAGGGCTCCCCGGGACGGGAGCCGGACAGCACCACTCAGCGACGGGGACAGCCACACAGGTGACCACCACACTTCCCGACCTCGACCGGCCACAGCCGGGCGAGGTCGACGTCAAGGCGCGCGCGATCTCGCGGCGCAGCACCGGCGCCGACGCCGTCTTCACGCACGGCTCGCGCGTCGTCGGCGCGTCGGTCCTCGTCATCACCGGCGGCGTCGGGGTCTTCCTCGGCCTGCAGGCGGTCCCGACGTTCAAGCGCTACGGACTGAGCTTCTTCACCGAGCAGCAGTGGTCGCCCGACACCGACACGATCGGCATCGCCGCCGTCCTGGTCGGCACGTTCCAGGTCGCGCTGGTGGCGATGGTCATCGCCTTCCCGCTCGCGCTGGCGACCGCGCTCTACATCAGCGAGTACGCACCGGCCCGGCTCAAGGCCACGCTGGTCTCGATGGTCGACCTGATGGCCGCCGTGCCGTCGGTGATCTACGGCCTCTTCGTCGCGCTGCTGATCATGCCGTACGCCGCCGACCTCTCGATCTGGTTCGACCGCACCCTCGGCTGGCTCCCGATCTTCGCGGTGCCGGGCGGCGAGGCCGACTCGCCGCTGCCCGCCCTGAGCCAGTACGGCTTCAGCTCCTTCGTCGCCGGCATCGCCGTGTCGATGATGGTGATGCCGATGGCGTGCGCCGTGATGCGCCAGGTCTTCTCGCAGACGCCGCCGGGGGAGAAGGAGGCCGCGCTCGCGCTCGGCGCCTCCACCTGGGGCATGATCCGCACCGTCGTGCTGCCCTTCGGCCGTGGCGGCATCATCGGCGGCACGATGCTCGCGATGGGTCGCGCGCTCGGCGAGACCATCGCCGTCGCGCTGATCCTCTCGCCCTCCTTCGAGATCAAGGCGAGCGTCACGGAGAAGGGCGGCAGCACGATCAGCTCGCTGATCGCCAACCGCTTCGGCGACGCCTCGACCTCGCAGCTCTCGGCGCTGCTCGCCGCCGGTCTCGTCCTGTTCCTCATCACGCTGCTGATCAACACGCTGGCCGCCATCGTGGTCAACCGCAGCCGTTCCGGGGCGGACACCGACTGATGACGACCCTCGACCGCAACGGCCCCGACCTGAGCCAGCCCGCGCCCGGCAAGACCTTCCTGCCGTCGTACGACGACGACGCGCCGCCCCCGGTCCCGCGCGCCTCCCTCGGCAGGATGACGCCGGACGAGCTGTTCGTGCGCGCCGGCGCGTGGTTCGCGGCCCTCGGCCTCGCCTGGGTGACCACCCAGCGGCTGCTGCCGATGCCCGGCATCCCGTGGTTCCTCCTCGCCTGGTTCTTCTTCGGCCTCGTCGTCACCGCCGTCGCCACCGCGGCGACCGGCACCTGGATCGACGTCAAGGACCGCGTCGCAGCCTCCCTGGTCACCGGCCTCGCGCTCTTCGTGGGCGCGGCGCTCGTCAGCGTCGTCACCTACGTCGCGGTCAAGGGCTACAAGCCCGTCATCAACCTCAACTTCTGGTTCGACGACATGGCCGGCGTCGGGCCCAAGGACGCCTTCGACCAGGGCGGCATCCGGCACGCGATCATCGGCTCGCTCATCGAGATCGGCATCGCCGTCGCCATCACGCTGCCCCTCGGCGTCGGCACGGCGGTCTTCATGACCGAGGTCGGCGGCACGTTCGCCCGCATCGTCCGCACCCTCGTCGAGGCCATGACGGCGCTGCCCTCGATCGTGGCGGGCCTGTTCATCTACAGCGTCTGGATCATCGCCCTGGGCAACCCGCGCTCCGGCTTCGCCGCCTCGCTGGCGCTCTCGGTGATGATGCTGCCGATCATCGCCCGCGCCTCCGACGTCGTCCTGCGGGTCGTCCCCGGCGGCCTGCGCGAGGCCAGCCTGGCACTGGGGGCCAGCCGGTGGCGCACCGTGTGGCACGTCGTGCTGCCGACGGCCCGCCCGGGCCTGGCGACCGCGCTCATCCTCGGCATCGCCCGCGGGATCGGCGAGACCAGCCCCGTGCTCCTCACCAGCGGTGCCGCCGACTTCACCAAGACCAACCCGTTCGAGGGCGCGATGAACTCCCTGCCCCTCTTCATCTTCGGCAACGTCCGCAGCGGCAACGACGAGGGCATCCAGCGGGCCTACGGCGCCGCCCTCGTGCTGCTCATCCTCGTGCTCGTCCTCTTCGTGGTCGCCCGGCTCCTGGCCCGACCGCGCAAGACCACCTCTCGGCGCTCCTCGAAAGCAGGCTCATGACCACCCGCCGCACCCGCCGCACCCGTCTCGTCGCCGTCCTCGTCGCCTTCGCCGCGGCCGCGCTCGCCGCGTCCACCGGCACCGGCGTGCCGGCGACGGCCGACGACGCCCCGCTCGCCCGCGCTACCTACGCGACGATCGAGGGCACGGGCTCGACCTGGTCCGAGCTGATCGTCAAGCAGTGGATCTCCGACGTCGACGCCAACGGCATCAAGGTCGTCTACACCGGCGGCGGCTCGTCCAAGGGCCGCAAGGACTTCTCGCAGAACACCACCGACTTCGCCATCTCCGAGATCCCCTACCAGGGCAAGGACGAGACCGGCCAGGCCGACACCAGCAACGGCCGCGACTACGCCTACCTCCCGCTCGTCGCCGGCGGCACCGCCTTCACCTACCAGCTGAAGGTCGGCAACACGATGGTCAAGAACCTCCGGCTCTCCGGGGAGACGCTGGCCAAGATCTTCACCAACCAGATCACGAAGTGGGACGACCCGGCGATCACCGCCGACAACAACGGCCGCTCGTTCCCCGGCACCAAGATCGTCCCGGTCGTCCGCTCCGACGGGTCGGGCACGACGGCGCAGTTCACGACCTGGCTCGACAAGGCCTACCCCTCGATCTGGCGGCCCTACTTCGGCCGCTCGGGCCTGACCTCCTACTACCCGAAGAAGGGCGACGTGATGATCGCCCAGTCGGGCTCCGACCAGGTGATGAACACCGTCTCGGGCTTCGCCGGCAACGGCACGATCGGCTACGTCGAGTACTCCTACCCGCTCGACAAGGGCTACCCGGTCGTCAAGGTGCTCAACAAGGGTGGCTACTACGTCGAGCCCACGCAGTACAACACCGCGGTGGCGCTCACCAAGGCCCAGATCAACAGCAACCGGTCGGACCCGACCAAGTACCTCACGCAGATCCTCGACAACGTCTACACCAACCCCGACCCGCGGGCCTACCCGATCTCGTCGTACTCCTACATGCTCATCCCGACCGGGGCCGACGACCCACGGATGACGACGGCCAAGCGTCAGTCGCTGGCCGACTTCGTCTACTACTCGCTGTGCACCGGGCAGACCAAGGCGGGCGCCTTCGGCTACTCGTCGCTCCCGCTCAACCTCGTCCAGGCGGGGTTCAGCCAGATCGCGGAGCTCAAGAAGGCCGACCCGGCGGTCAACCTCACCAACCGCGACGTCAAGAGCTGCAACAACCCGACGTTCGACGGCAAGAACCTCGACAAGAACCTCCTCGCCGAGAAGGCGCCGCAGCCCGCGGCCTGCGACAAGCAGGGCGAGGGCCCGTGCGGGACCGAGACCGGCACCGGCAAGCCGAGCACCGACGACCCGGCGGCACCCGGGACGACCGACGCCCCCAGCGGCACGTCGACCGACCCGGCCGACACCGGCGGCACCGCCGACCCCGGCGCAGGAGGCGCCGCCGGTCCTCCGGGCGGCGCCGCGGTGAACGCCGCGGGCCCGCCCGGCTCGAGCAGCGGTACGTCGACCACCCCGGTCGGCGGGAGCGACGAGGCGGTCTACGCCAGCTCGACGACGCTCGACGACCGGGCCCCCGACTCCAAGACCTTCGGTTGGGTCGCGGTGTTCCTCCTGGTCGCGCTGATCCTGCTGCCCGGCCTGACGACCGCGCGAGTCCGCCGCCGGGGCAACCCGTGAGCACCCGTTGCCTGCCCGTGCGCAACGCGCTCGGCCTGTCGGCGGCCCTCGCGGTCGTCGCCATCGGCCTGGTGCTGCCACCGCCCGGGACGGCGGCCGTGCCCCCGGCGCCGCGCGCCGCAGCGGCCGACGACTCGTTCGCCGCCGCCAGGACGGTCAGCCGCGTCTTCGTCGACGCCACCGGCGCCGAGACCCCGGTCGCGAGCTATGACGTGACCGTCAAGGCCGACCAGACCAGGAACCTCCGCGGGCGCCAGCGCATCCGCATCTCGTGGAGCGGCGCCCAGCCCAGCGGCGGCCGTGCCGCCAACCCCTACGGCGAGAAGGGCCTGGCCCAGGAGTACCCCGTCGTCGTCATGCAGTGCCGCGGTCGCGACGACGCCACCCTCCCGGCCGCCCAGCAGCTGCGGCCCGAGACCTGCTGGACCGCCTCGGTCGCCCAGCGCTCCCAGGTGCTGCGCTCCGAGGGCGAGTCGTCCTGGCGTCGTGACCTCTACGCCGACGAGGCGCGCCAGAGCCCCGTCAGCGGTGCCGAGTCGGTCGAGGCCGACCAGTGCCCGCCGCTCGACGTGACGTCGTACAGCACCGCGCTGACGCCGTTCGTGACCCGGGCCGGCGAGACGTTCTCGGCCTGCAGCGCGACGACGATGCCGCCCGAGGCGGCCGTCGACGCGGCGTTCCCGCCCGCCGAGATCAACGCCTTCACCGACGAGAACGGCAACGGCTCGGTCAACTACGAGCTGCGCAGCGACGTCGAGAACGAGTCGCTCGGCTGCAGCGACAAGGTCGCCTGCTCGATCGTCGTCATCCCGATCGTCGGGCTCAGCTGCGCGCAGCCCTCGTCGCCGGCCAGCGTCGACGACAAGGCGTGCCGGGCCCAGGGCCGCTTCGCGCCGGGGTCCAGCAACGGGGTCGGCGCCGGCATCGACCTCGCGGTCGGCCCGGCGCTGTGGTGGTCGGCGTCCAACTGGCGCAACCGGTTCAGCATCCCGGTCACGTTCGGGCTCCCGCCCGACACGTGCGACGTCCTCGACAGCCGTCCGCCGACCGGGTTCTACGGATCCGAGCTCATCGCCCAGGCGGGCCTGCAGTGGTCACCCGCCTACTGCCTCAACCAGAAGCGCTTCAAGCTGCAGCTCAACCAGACCTCCGACATCGCCGGCTTCAACCTGATGGAGAACGGCACCGGCCCCGCCGCCGTCGTGTCGTCCGAGCAGGAGTCCGCCCCCGGTGGCGACCCCGTCGGCTACGCCCCCACGGCCATCACCGGGTTCGCCGTCGGCTACGAGGTCGACCGGCCCGACAACGCCGGCGAGTTCACCCACCTGCGTCTCAACGCCCGGCTCATCGCCAAGCTGCTGAGCCAGAGCTACCTGGGCTCCGACCTGGGCCGCGGGCACCCCGGCATCGGCGACAACCCGCTGGCGATGATGAACGATCCCGAGTTCCAACAGCTCAACCGCGGTCTCAGCCAGACCACCCAGGAGGCCGCCGCGACGGTCCTGTCGCTGTCCAACGACTCCGACGTGATCGAGCAGCTGACCGAGTACCTCGCCCAGGACGAGGACGCCGCCGCCTTCCTCGGCGGCAAGCCTGACCCCTGGGGGATGAAGGTCAACCCGGCCTACGAGGACATCGAGCTGCCGCGGCCCGAGTGGCCGCTGCTCGACACCTACATCCCCGAGACCGAGAACACCTGCCGGCAGCAGAACCCGTCGGTCTACTTCAGCCAGCTCGCGGCGCCGGTCACGACGCTGCGCAAGATCTCCGAGGCCCTGCTCGACGCGTGGCCCAACGTGCAGACCAAGTGCGACTACGACCCCAGCACGCTGCTCTACAAGGTGGGGCGCGTCGACCGCCAGTCCTACGGCGCACGCTTCGTGCTCGGCATCGTCAGCCTGGGCGACGCCGCGCGCTACGGCCTCAAGACCGCCGCCCTGCAGACCAGGAAGGGGACGTTCGTCGCCCCCACCGACGCGTCGATGACGCGGGCGATCGTGCTGTCCCAGCAGCGCAAGCCGCGGCTGCCGTTCGTGCTCGACCAGGCCGACGTCGCCAAGGACGGCAAGGCCTATCCCGGCACGATGGTCGTCTACACCGCGGCCCGGCTGCGCGGTCTCGACAAGGAGACCGCGGCGACGGTCGCCCAGTTCGTGCGGATCTCGACCACCGAGGGACAGGTCCGCGGGAGCGGCAACGGCGAGCTGCCCGCCGGCTACGTGCCGATCCGGAAGACCGGTCCCACGGCCACGCTGTTCGCCTCGGCCCAGCTGGTCGCCGCCGCCATCGAGGCCCAGAAGCCGGCGCCGGGCACCCCGGCGCCGACCGGTGGCCCCACCGGCACGACCGACACCGGCCCGGGCCCCACCGACGGGGGCGACCTGACCCCGCCGGGCGACGACGCGCCGTCGACGGCCCCCGCCGCCCCGACGACGTCGTCGGCGCCGGTGCTCGACGTCGCCGACCCGGCCCCGACCAGCGCCACGACGGTCGAGGAGTCCGGCACCGCCGGCAAGCTGCTGCCCCTGCTGCTGCTCGCCGCGCTCGTCGGCGGCCTCGTCCAGGTCGGCTCGCGGTTCTTCGTGCGCCCGCCGAGGGGCCTCTCGTGACGATGACCGACCCCCGCCCCGACCAGTCGTCGACCCCGGCCGCACCCGGAGCGCCCGCCGCCCGCGGTCGCCGCCAGGG
>NZ_JAURVJ010000227.1 GCF_030655615.1 Nocardioides sp. | reverse complement strand
CGTGCGATCGCTCGAGTTGGTGGCGGGTCGGGGTGGGTCTGCACGGTCGACTCGTTCGATCGCACGAGTTGGTGGCTGGTTGGGGTAGGTCTGCGCGGTCAACTCGTTCGATCGCACGAGTTGGTGGCGGGTTGGGGTCGGTCTGCGCGGTCAACTCGTTCGATCGCTCGAGTTGGCGGGATCGAGCCGAGCGGGAGCCTCCGAACCGCGCGATCGAATGGTTCGTCGCCGTAAGACGCGTCTTGTCGGTACCGAACCGCGCGATGGCGCAGTTCGGCCCAGGTCAGCCGCGCTCAGCAGCCCCGACCGGCTCACCGTCACGACGAGCCACGACCAACGCATCAGTGCCAGCCGGCACCAGCACCACCGCCAGCACCGCCCAGGTGACGGCGGCGGAAGTGAGGCCGGCACCGAGCAGGTGGAAGCCGACGAGCACCTCGGGGAGGTCGGTGAAGTACTGGACGAACCCGATCGTGCCCTGTCCGAGCTCGACAGCGAGGAGGAGGGCGACGGCCCGGCGCGCCGTGCCGGCGGCCATGAGCAGGCCGACCGTCAGGCCGACGAGCAGGAAGACGCCGTCGGCGTGGAGCTGGGTGACCTGGACGGGGTCGAGGCCGTTGCGCTCGGTCTCGGCGTCGCCGGCGTGGGGGCCGGCGCCGGTGACGACGGTGCCGAGGTAGAGGACGGCCCAGGCGGTGGCGAAGGTGAACCACGCAAGGAGCGGCACCCGCCCCCGGACCCAGTGGGACGGTGCGTCGGGCGGGTCGTCGAGGCGCCGCAGGAACAGCACCGCGACGCCGATCATCGCCATCGACAGCAGCAGGTGGAGGGCGACGAGCCAGGAGTTGAGGTCGGTGAGGACGGTGATGCCGCCCAGCACGGCCTGAGCGGGTACGCCGAGCGCGAGGACGAGCGCGTGGATCCGGAGCACCCGGCGTCCGGTCTGCCACGCGGCCACGAACGTCGCGACGGCCACGGCGACCAGGACGAAGGTGAGCATCCGGTTGCCGAACTCGATGGCCCCGTGGAGGCCGAGCTCGCCGTGGGCGCGGAAGGACTCGTCGGTGCAGCGCGGCCAGGTCGGGCAGCCGAGGCCGGAGCCGGTCAGCCGGACCGCGCCGCCGGTGACGACAATGCCGATGTTGGCGACCAGCGACGCCCAGCCGAGCTGGCGCACGTAGCGGGCCATCGGGGCGAGACTCACTCCCACGTGAAGGTCCTTGCGGTCAGGGTGGCGCCGACGGCGGTCCAGCCGGCGAGCACGAGCAGGTCGCGCCAGGCGATGTCGGCGGAGCCGAGGGCGGAGCGCATGGCCTCGCCGAGCGCGCCGGAGGGCAGCCAGGTGACGACGTCGCCGAACGAGCCGTAGGCCGACGCGGGCAGCACGACCGCACCGCCGGCCATGAGCAGCAGGTAGACGAGGTTGGCCGCGGCGAGGGTCGCCTCGGCGCGCAGCGCGCCGGCGACGAAGAGGCCGAGCGAGGCGAAGGCGGACGTGCCGAGGACGACCGTGAGCAACCCGCCCACGACCGACACCGACGGCTCCCAGCCGAGGGCCAGGGCGACGGCGCCGATGACGACCACCTGGAGCACCTCGACGGCGAGGAGCGCGAGCACCTTGCCGCACAGCAGCCCGGTGCGCGACAGCGGCGAGGTGCCGAGGCGCTTGATGACGCCGTAACGACGCTCGAAGCCGGTGGCGATCGCCAGCGCGGTGAACGACGTCGACATCACCGCCAGCGCGAGCACGCCGGGCGCGAACTCCGCCACGCCGTAGGACAGGTCGACCCGCTCGGCGCCACGGACGCCGCCGATCAGCACGATCACCGGGATCACGACGGCCAGCAGCAGCTGCTCGCCGTTGCGCAGCATCAGCCGCGTCTCCATCGACGCCTGGGTCAGCACCTGGCGCACCACCGGCGCGGCGCCCGGGGCGGGGGTGAAGGTGCTCATGGGGTCAGCTCCGTCTCCACCGCGGGCGCTGCGCTCGCGGTCAGCTCGAGGAAGACGTCCTCGAGGTTGCGCTGGCCGAGCGTCAGCGACTCGGGCAGCACGCCGTTGTCCTCGCACCAGCGCGAGACCTTGGCCAGCGTCGACGCGTCGGCCGGACCGGTCACCAGCAGGCTGACGGCGTCGAGCTGGGTGACCTCGGTGCCGGGGCCGAGGGAGACGGCGAGCGAGTCGGGGGAGCCGGGCGGGAAGGGCTCGGTCACGACCAGCCGGATCGTCGCCACGGAGCCGCCGCGGGTGAGCTCGAGCGGGCTTCCCGAGGCGACCAACGTGCCCTTGTCGAGGATGTGGACCCGGTCGGCCAGCCGCTCGGCCTCGTCCATGTAGTGCGTGGTCAGCACGACGGTGACCCCGTCGGTGCGCAGCTCCTCGAGCAGCTCCCACACGGTCCGCCGCACGGCGGGGTCGAGACCGGCGGTCGGCTCGTCGACGAACACCAGCTCGGGCCGCCCGACGATCGCCATCGCGAGACCGAGCCGCTGCTGCTGGCCGCCCGAGAGCCGTCGGTACGCCGTCCGCCCGCAGTCACCCAGGCCCAGCCGGTCGACGAGGAGGTCGACGTCGACCGGGTGGGCGTGCAGGCGCGAGACGTGGCGGAGCATCTCGACCGCGCGCACCCCGCCCCAGGCGCCGCCGCTCTGTAGCATCACGCCGATCCGGGGGAGCAGGGCACGCCGCTCCCGCACGGGGTCGAGGCCGAGCACGCGGACCGATCCCTGCTGGGGCTTGCGGTAGCCCTCGCAGGTCTCGAGCGTCGTGGTCTTGCCGGCGCCGTTGGGGCCGAGCACGGCGGTGATCGTGTGGGCCTCGACGGTCAGGCTCAGCCCGTCGACCGCCACCTTGTCGCCGTAGCGCATCACCAGGCCGTCGACGACGACGGCGGGAGGCTCGGACACAACCTGAGTCTAGGGTCGGGTGGGGCACCCCTTTGGCCCGGGCTCGGCCTCCCTACGATGAGGTCGTGACCGACTGGCTGACCGCGACGATCCTGGTGGTGGCCGGCCTGGCCGCGCTGCTCGTCGTCGTCCTGCTGGTCCGCGACGAGCCGGCCCAGGACCGCACGTTCGTCGTGCTCGGCGTCGTCGAGCTGGTGGTCCTCGTGCAGCTCGTCCACGGCGTCGTCGCGCTCTCGACGACCGACCGCGACGTCTCGGGGGTGCTGTTCGTGAGCTACCTCGTCGGCAACCTGCTGGCGCTGCCGATCGGGGTGTTCTGGTCGCTGGCCGAGCGCACCCGCTCCGGTACCGCCGTGCTGCTGGTCGCCGTCATCACCGTGATCGCCCTGCAGCTGCGGCTCGAGACGATCTGGGGCGGGGTCGCGTGACCGAGCTGTCCTCCGGTCCCGGCCGGGTCCTCGTGTTCGTCTACGGCGTCTTCGCCGTCGCGGCCACCGGCCGCTCCCTGGTCCAGCTCGGCACCGACGCCGGCCGCGCGCCGTTCGCCTACACGCTCTCGCTCGTCGCCGCCGTCATCTACCTCGTGGCCACCACGTGCCTGCTCCTCGGCGGGCGCCGCGCGTGGGCCGTGGCGGTCGGCGCCTGCTCGATCGAGCTGGTCGGCGTCCTCGCCATCGGCACCCTGTCCTACGTCGACACCGCGCTGTTCCCCGACAAGACCGTCTGGTCCCACTTCGGCCAGGGCTACGGCTTCCTGCCGCTCGTCCTGCCGTTCCTCGGGCTCGCCTGGCTGCGCGCCACCCGCCCCGCCTGACGGGCCGGCGTCAGCGCGCGGCGTACCCGATCGGGACCGGGCCCGCGGCGCGGGCGACGCCGCCGATCTGGGCGGCGACGGGGGCGGGGTACGTCGTCCAGCGCGGCTCGAGGTCGTAGGCGGCGACGAGCCGGGTCATCGCCGTCGACATTGCAGCCAGGGAGAACGGCTGGGCGGGGCAGGTGTGGCGGCCGTGGCCGAACGCGGTGACGAGCTGCGGGGAGGCGAGGCCGTCGACGGGGCGCAGCCGGTTGCGGTCCCAGCGGTCGGGGTCCCAGTCCTGCAGCCCGGGAGCGGCCGAGGTGTTGAGCAGGGGGAGCAGGGTCGCGATGGTCCAGCCGGGCGGCACGTCGTAGGTCGAGACGCCGTCGGAGAACGAGACCGGCGCCAGCACCGTGCGCGCCATGATCGAGCGCTGGGCGAGGCGGGTCGACTCGAGGGCGCAGCGGCCGGTGAAGTCGGCGTCGCCGGAGCGGACCCGGTCGACCGCGTCGGGGTGCGCGGCCAGGTCGACCAGGGCCCAGCCGAGGGCGGCGTGCAGGTTGGACATCGACGCGACGTGGAGCAGGGCGACGTCGAGGCCGATCCCGCGCCGGCGGGCGTCCTCGTCGGGCTCGTCGGCCCAGGCGGCACGGACCCGCCCGAACAGCCCGTCGTCGGGTGGCAGCGGGCCGACGACGGCCACGACCTCCTCGAGGGCGGCGGTCTCCGCGGCCTTGCCGGAGGCCGCCACAGCCGCCATCGCGTCGGGGTGGACGAAGGCGTCGGACCCGTCGAGCACGTCGAAGGCGGCGACCAGGCGCTCGAACGCCGCGCCGCTGGCCGCCGCCGCGCCGGCCCACGACGCCAGACCGAGCCGGTGTCCCAGCCGCCGGGTGAGGTCGAAGACGTCGACCTCGCCCGAGGCGCCCAGCTCGGCCAGCGTCGCGTCGAGGGCCGACTCGAGGGTGGCCAGGTAGACCGCGACGTCGCCGCGGCGGAACAGCGTGCCGGGGAGGGTCCGTCGGCCGTCGAACAGCTCGTCGGGCAGCTTGCGGCGCAGCATCAGGTAGTCGGCGACGCCCTTGCTGGCGACGTCCTCCGGGAGCGCGTAGAACGCCTCGACACCCGCTGCCGTGAAGGTGAAGAGGTAGCGGTCGCGGCCGTGGCAGGTTGCGAAGGTGTCCCCGTGCTCCCGTCGTGCCTCACCGATCGCGGCCACCGCGTCGTCGACCGCCGCGTGCCAGGGCAGGCCCTGCGTGGCGAGGGGCGGGGCTGGCACGATGGGCGCGGGCACGGACGCATTCAACCCCTCGGCGACGTTGTTAGGTGAACCTTGCTTGAAGGACGCCTCGCAATATAGGCACACTGGCGTTGTGGAATTCACCGGGACGGACGAGTCGACGCGTCAGCGCGTCGCCCGATCCATCCTCGTCAACGGCGCCTCCACCGCCGCGGCCCTCGCCGTCCGGCTCGACCTGACGCCCGCCGCCGTACGTCGCCACCTCGACCAGCTGGTCGAGGAGGGTCACGTCGTGGCCCGTGACCAGCGGTCCGCAGGCGCCCGGGGCCGGGGTCGCCCGGCCAAGGAGTTCGCGCTCACCGAGAGCGGCCGTGACGGCTTCGACCAGCAGTACGACGACCTCGCGGTCGACGCGTTGCGCTTCGTCAGCGAGACCGGCGGCGACGCTGCCGTCCGGGAATTCGCCAAGCGTCGTGCGGCTTTCGTCGAGGAACGGTTCGGCGAGGTCACGGCGGCCCACCCCGACCTGGGGCCTGCTCAGGTCCTGGCCAAGGTGTTCTCCGACCAGGGCTACGCCGCGTCGGTCCGCGAGTCGCCGGTGGGGGAGCAGCTGTGCCAGCAGCACTGCCCGGTCTCCCACGTCGCCCACGAGTTCCCCCAGCTGTGCGAGGAGGAGACGGCTGCCATCAGCCGGGTCCTCGGTCGTCACGTCCAACGCCTGGCCACCATCGCCCACGGTGACGGTGTCTGCACCACCTGCATCCCCGACCTGCCACACCAGTCGACAACGAAGGAGAAGGTCACCACATGACCTCCATCGAAGACCTCAACCCCGAGCTCAAGGGCATCGGTCGCTACGAGTTCGGCTGGTCCGACACCGACGTGGCGGGGGCCAACGCCACGCGCGGCCTCAGCGAGGACGTCGTCCGCAACATCTCTGGCCTCAAGTCCGAGCCGCAGTGGATGCTCGACCAGCGCCTCAAGGGCCTCAAGCTCTTCGGCCGCAAGCCCATGCCGACCTGGGGCTCCGACCTCGGCGGCATCGACTTCGACAACATCAAGTACTTCGTGCGCTCGTCGGAGAAGCAGGCCGCGACCTGGGACGACCTCCCCGAGGACATCAAGAACACCTACGACAAGCTCGGCATCCCCGAGGCCGAGAAGCAGCGCCTCGTCTCCGGCGTGGCCGCGCAGTACGAGTCCGAGGTCGTCTACCACTCGATCCGCGAGGACCTCGAGGAGCAGGGCGTCCTCTTCCTCGACACCGACACCGCGCTCAAGGAGCAGCCCGAGCTGTTCCAGGAGTACTTCGGCACCGTCATCCCCGTCGGCGACAACAAGTTCTCCGCGCTCAACACCGCGGTGTGGTCGGGCGGCTCCTTCATCTACGTGCCCAAGGGCGTCCACGTCGACATCCCGCTGCAGGCCTACTTCCGCATCAACACGGAGAACATGGGCCAGTTCGAGCGCACGCTGATCATCGTCGACGAGGACGCCTACGTGCACTACGTCGAGGGCTGCACCGCGCCGATCTACTCCTCCGACTCGCTGCACTCCGCGGTCGTCGAGATCATCGTCAAGAAGGGCGGCCGCTGCCGCTACACGACCATCCAGAACTGGTCCAACAACGTCTACAACCTCGTGACCAAGCGGGCGACGTGCGAGGCCGGCGCGACGATGGAGTGGGTCGACGGCAACATCGGCTCCAAGGTGACGATGAAGTACCCCGCCATCTACCTCATGGGCGAGCACGCCAAGGGCGAGACGCTCTCGATCGCGTTCGCCGGCGAGGGCCAGCACCAGGACGCCGGCGCCAAGATGGTCCACGCCGCGCCCAACACCTCGTCCTCGATCCTGTCGAAGTCGGTGGCCCGCGGCGGTGGCCGCACCTCCTACCGCGGCCTCATCCAGATCAACGAGGGCGCCCACGGCTCCAAGTCCAACGTGCTCTGCGACGCGCTGCTCGTCGACCAGATCAGCCGCAGCGACACCTACCCCTACGTCGACATCCGCGAGGACGACGTGTCGATGGGTCACGAGGCGTCGGTGTCCAAGGTCAGCGACGACCAGCTCTTCTACCTCATGTCGCGCGGCATGGAGCAGGACGAGGCGATGGCGATGATCGTGCGTGGCTTCGTCGAGCCGATCGCCAAGGAGCTCCCGATGGAGTACGCCCTCGAGCTCAACCGGCTCATCGAGCTCCAGATGGAGGGAGCTGTCGGCTGACCCGCCGACGCCCTTCCCGCACAGCACCGACCGTAGAGAGACCACCTGTGACCACCACCCTGACCGACGCTGCCCGCGAGAACCTCGAGGCGGGCCTCGAGGTGAAGCACCAGATCACCTCCCACCTCAACCCGCCGCCGTCCTACGACGTCGCCGACCACCCCCTGCCCGTCGGGCGGGAGGAGATCTGGCGGTTCACGCCCATCAAACGGCTGCGAGGCCTCCTCGACGGTGAGGCGTCCGACGCCGAGCTGACCTGGGACACCACGCTGCCCGACGGGGTCTCGCTGACCCGGATCAGCACCGACGAGGCGCGCGAGCTCGGCGAGCTCGCCCCCAACGACCGGCCCTCCGCCCTGGCGGTCGCGCTGGCCGGCGGGGCGCGGCTGCTCGACGTACCGGCCGAGACCGAGCTCGACGAGCCCGTCGTGCTGCGGCTGACCGGCCAGGGGGCCGACGACCTCGTGTGGGGCCACGTCGTGCTCCGCGTGGGGGCCTTCTCGAAGGCGACGATCGTGCTCGTCCACACCGGCAGCGCGCGCTACGCGGCGACCACCTCGGTGCTCGTCGGTGACGGCGCGCAGGTCAACGTGGTCTCCCTGCAGGACTGGGACGACGACGCCGTCCACCTCGGCCGCGACGCGATCCTCGTGGGTCGCGACGCCACCGTGCGGCACACGTCGGTGTCCTTCGGCGGCGACGTCGTGCGGATGCACGCCAACGTCGAGTACGCCGCCCCCGGCGGCGAGGCCGAGCTCCTCGGCCTCTACTTCGCCGACGCCGGCCAGCACCTCGAGCACCGGCTCTTCGCCGACCACAACCAGCCGCGCACCAAGAGCAACGTGGTCTACAAGGGTGCGCTGCAGGGCCAGGGCGCCCACACGGTCTGGATCGGCAACGTCCTCATCCGCAAGGTCGCCGAGGGCATCGAGACCTACGAGGAGAACCGCAACCTGGTGCTCACCGACGGCTGCCAGGCCGACTCGGTGCCCAACCTCGAGATCGAGACCGGCGAGATCGAGGGAGCCGGGCACGCCTCGGCCACCGCACGCTTCGACGACGAGCAGCTGTTCTACCTCCGCTCGCGCGGCGTCTCCGAGAAGGAGGCCCGCCGACTCGTGCTGCACGGCTTCTTCCAGGACCTGATCCGCAAGGTCGGCGTCCCGGAGATCGAGGAGCGGCTCACCACCACCGTGGAGGCGGAGCTCGCCAAGAACGTCCTCAAGGACCTCGTGTGACGTTCCTGCTCGCCTGCGCACCCACCGACGTACCCACCGACGAGGCGCTCGGCGTCACGCTCGGTGACGTCGACGTCGCCATCGCCCGTCACACGACGGAGCAGGGCGACGAGTTCTATGCGCTGCAGGACCTCTGCAGCCACGCGTCCGTCTCGCTGAGCGAGGGCGAGGTCGAGGACTGCACCGTCGAGTGCTGGCTGCACGGCTCCCGCTTCGACCTCCGCACGGGCAAGCCGACCGGCCTGCCCGCCACTGAACCCGTCGCGACCTTCGCTGTCGAGGTCCGCGACGACGGTGTCTATGTCGACACCGCCACCACCCTGAACGGAGTACTGCCCCAATGAGCACCCTCGAGATCAAGGACCTGCACGTCTCGGTCAAGACCGACGACGGCCCCAAGGAGATCCTCAAGGGCGTGACGCTGACCATCAAGGACGGCGAGACGCACGCGATCATGGGCCCCAACGGCTCCGGCAAGTCGACCCTCGCCTACTCGGTCGCGGGTCACCCCAAGTACGACATCACCGGCGGTTCGGTGACCCTCGACGGGGCCGACGTCCTCGCGATGACCGTCGACGAGCGGGCGCGTGCGGGGCTGTTCCTCGCGATGCAGTACCCCGTCGAGGTCCCCGGCGTCTCGGTGTCCAACTTCCTGCGCACGGCCAAGACCGCGCTCGACGGCGAGGCCCCCAAGCTCCGCACCTGGGTCAAGGACGTCAACGCCGCCCTCCAGCAGCTCAACCTCGACCCGACCTTCGGGCAGCGCTCGGTCAACGAGGGCTTCTCCGGCGGCGAGAAGAAGCGCCACGAGGTCGCCCAGCTGGAGCTCCTCAACCCCAAGGTCGCGATCCTCGACGAGACCGACTCCGGCCTCGACATCGACGCGCTCAAGATCGTCTCCGAGGGCGTCAACCGGTTCCGCGCGCAGGAGGGCAAGGGCGTCCTGCTCATCACCCACTACACGCGCATCCTGCGCTACATCGAGCCCGACTTCGTCCACGTCTTCGTCGACGGCAAGATCGCCGACCAGGGTGGCCCCGAGCTCGCCGAGGCCCTCGAGGCCGAGGGCTACGACAAGTACCTCACCAAGACCGCGGCGGTCTGACATGACGACGCTGTCGAGCACCGGGCACCCCGCCCTGGCGGGGCTGCTCCCCGAGCTGGAGGTCGTCCGCAAGGACTTCCCCATCCTCGAGCGCACCCTCGCCAACGGGCAGGCCCTGGTCTACCTCGACAGCGCCAACACCTCGCAGAAGCCGCAGGTCGTCATCGACGCGATGGTCGACCACCTCGAGCACCACAACGCCAACATCGCCCGCGCCATGCACCAGCTGGGCGCGGAGTCGACCGAGGCCTTCGAGGGCGCCCGCGACAAGGTCGCCGCGTTCCTGGGTGCACCGAGCCGCGACGAGGTGATCTTCACCAAGAACGCCACCGAGGCGCTCAACCTGGTCGCCAGCACGCTGGCCTGGAAGGGCCCGCGGCAGGTCGGCGAGGGCGACGAGATCGTCATCACCGAGATGGAGCACCACTCCAACATCGTGCCGTGGCAGCTGCTCACCGAGCGCACCGGCGCGACCCTGCGCTGGTTCGGGCTCACCGAGGGCGGCCAGCTCGACCTGTCCGACGTCGACACCCTGATCACCGAGCGGACCAAGGTCGTCTCCTTCACCTGGGTCTCCAACATGCTCGGCACGATCAACCCGGTCGCCGCGATCACCCGCCGTGCCCACGAGGTCGGCGCGATCGTCGTCGTCGACGCCTCGCAGGCCGCACCCCAGCTGCCGATCGACCTGGCGGCGATGGCGCCCGAGGAGCGTCCCGACGTCGTGGTCTTCACCGGCCACAAGGTCGTCGGGCCCACCGGCATCGGCGTCCTGTGGGGCCGCGCCGGCCTCCTCGCCGAGCTGCCGCCGTTCCTCGGCGGCGGCGAGATGATCGAGACCGTGCGCATGGAGCGCTCGACCTACGCCCCGATCCCGCACAAGTTCGAGGCCGGCACCCCGCCCATCGTCGAGGCCGTCGGCCTCGGCGCGGCGGTCGACTACCTCCGCCACCTGGGACTCGACGCCGTCCGCGACCACGAGCACGCGATCACCGCCTACGCCCTAGACGGCCTGGCCACCGTGCCCGGCCTGCGGGTCCTGGGGCCGCTCGACGCCACCGAGCGCGGGGGAGCGATCTCGTTCGAGGTCGACGGGGTCCACCCGCACGACATCGCGCAGGTGCTCGACTCGCGCGGCGTCGCCGTACGAGCCGGCCACCACTGCGCCAAGCCGGCTCACGCCCGCTTCGGCGTCCAGAGCACGACGCGGATGTCGTCCTACCTCTACACGACGCCGGCCGAGATCGACGCCCTCGTCGAGGCGCTGGAATACACCCGCTCCTACTTCAAGTTGGATTGAGCGATGTCCGAACTCGATGCGCTCTACCAGGAGATCATCCTGGACCACTACAAGAACCCCCACCACGCAGGTCTCCGTGACCCGTTCGAGGCGGAGGTGCACCACGTCAACCCGACCTGCGGCGACGAGGTGACGCTCCGCGTCCACGTCGCCGACGGCCACGTCGAGGACGTGTCCTACGACGCCGTCGGCTGCTCGATCTCGCAGGCGTCGGCCTCGGTGATGGCCGACCTCGTGATCGGCAAGCCGGTCGACGAGGCCATGGCGATCCACGAGAACTTCCTGACCCTCATGCAGGGCAAGGGCCAGGTCGAGCCCGACGAGGACGTCCTCGAGGACGGCATCGCCTTCGCCGGCGTCGCCAAGTTCCCGGCGCGCGTCAAGTGCGCACTACTGTCGTGGATAGCCTGGAAAGACGCCACCGCCCAATCACTGGAGGCCCAGTCATGACCGAGTCCAGCATCGACCACACCATCGACCACACCGTCGACCACAGCGACCTGCCCGACGTCCCCGAGGCGTCCGGCTCGGCCGACCTCGGCGGCGGGGGCACCGCCACCGTCACCAAGGACGACGTCACCGAGGCGATGAAGGACGTCGTCGACCCCGAGCTCGGCATCAACGTCGTCGACCTCGGCCTGGTCTACGACCTCCACCTCGACGCCTCGTCCAACCTGGTCATCGACATGACGCTCACCTCGGCGGCCTGCCCGCTGACCGACGTCATCCAGGACCAGACCAACGCCGCCCTCGAGGGCCTCGTCAACGACGTGGCCATCAATTGGGTCTGGATGCCGCCGTGGGGCCCGGACAAGATCACCGAGGACGGCCGCGAGCAGCTGCGCGCCCTCGGGTTCAACGTCTGAGGTGTGACCGTCGGAGCGCAGCGACGACGGTCACGACCCGAAGAGATCGAGGGAGCCCCGCGGGCGCGCTTGCGGGCCCGCGACGGGCGGCTCGAGATCTTGGTGTGCCGAGACGCCTGAGCGTCGGGGCGGATCGCGCTACCGTCGGCCGATGACCGAGGTCCGCGCCTTCGAGCCCGACGACCTGCCCGCCCTGTGGGCGCTGGCGCACCTGCCCGACGCCGGCATCACCGAGGACCCCAGCGTCCCCGTGCCGCTCCCGCCGCGACGGGTGCCGCCCAGCGGGCCGGCCGACCTCGTCGACCCGGGTGCCACGGTGCTCGCGGCCGGCGGCGACCTCTTGGTCGCGGTCGACGAGGGCCACCTGGTCGGCGGCGGCGGGCTGCGGCCGGTGCACGAGCGGCCACGGCTCGGCCGGGTCATCCGGATCCGGGTGCACCCCGCCCTGCGACGGCGCGGCGTGGGGCGCCTGCTGATGGGCGCGTTGGAGGACTCCGCCCGGCGCCGTGGCCTCACCGACCTGCTGCTCGACGTCGGCGACCACCAGCCCGAGGCGCTGGCGTTCTACCGCGCGCTCGGCTGGTCGGAGACCTGGCGCGAGTCCGGGCCCGAGTGGCACTGGCAGACCGTCTGGCACCACCGCTCGCTCGAGCGCGACCACCTCGCCGTCGAGGTCCGCCCCTGCGCGAGCGACGCCGACGCCGACGCCGCCGAGCGCGGGCTCCCCACCCGGGGCGGCGGCACCCACCACCGGCGGTGGGCCCGGCAGCAGGCCGGCGGGGCGACGTACCTCCTCGCCTGGGACGGACCCGACGTCGTCGGCCAGGTCCTGCTGCTGGACAGCTCCGGGCACGCCGACGTGGTCGAGGCGATCGGCTCGCACCCCGAGGCGCGGGGTCTCGAGGTGGCCGAGCGCGCCCACCGCCGCGGGGTCGGCACGGCGCTGATGGGCGCCGCGGCCGGTGTCGCCC